>DATAJS010000010.1:621190-931785 GCA_036262035.1 Burkholderiales bacterium
TGTCGGTCACTGAGGCGCGCGACCAGATGTTCCGCATCCGCAACGCGATCGCGAACATCCCCGAGGTGAACACCATCGTCTACAAGGCGGGGCGTCCCGAGGACGGCACCGATCCCAAGCTCATCTCGATGGCCGAGATCCTCGTCGATCTCAAGCCCGAGTCGGAGTGGAAGCGCAAGACGAGCAAGCAGGAGATCATCCGCGAGATGGACGCGGCGTTCGACAAGCTGCCCGGCGTGCAGGCGAGCTTCTCGCAGCCCATCCGCGACAACATCCTCGAGAGCATCTCGCAGATCGACGGCCAGATCGTGGTGAAGGTCTTCGGCGACGACCTCGGCGTGCTGCGCGACACCGCGGCGCAGGTCATGGGCGCGATCGCCGACGTGCCCGGCCTCGCGCGCGCGATGGTCGATCGCCAGGGCGAGCTGCCGCAGGAGCTCATCGAGATCGACCGCGCGCAGGCGGCGCGCTACGGGCTGAACATCGGCGACATCCAGGACGTGATCGAGACCGCGCTCGGCGGCCGCGAGGCGACGCGCATCTGGGAAGGCGAGCGCAAGTTCGGCGTCGTGGTGCGGCTGAAGCCCGAGGAGCGCTCGCTGACGCAGTTGCGCGACATCCTGCTCACCACGCAGTCGGGCGCGTTCATCCCCTTGAACCAGGTCGCGACGTTCAAGACGATCGGCGGCAGCATGAACATCAGCCGCGAGAACGGCGGGCGCGTGATCGCGATCGGCGTGTTCATCGAAGGCCGCGACATGGGCTCGGTCGTGGCGGACATGCAGAAGCGCGTCGCCGAGCGCGTGAAACTGCCGGCGGGCTACACCATGAGCTGGTCGGGCGAGTTCGAGAACCAGGAGCGCGCGATGTCGCGGCTCGCGGTGATCGTGCCGATCTCGATCCTGCTCATCTTCCTGCTGCTCTTCGACGCGTTCAAATCGTTCCGCGGCGCCTTGCTGATCGTGCTCAACATCCCGTTCGCGCTGATCGGCGGCATCGTCGCGCTGCTCGTCACCGGCATCCCGCTGTCGGTGTCGGCGGCGATCGGCTTCATCGCGCTCTTCGGCCAGGCGGTGCTGAACGGGGTGGTGATGGTGTCGTACTTCAATCAGCTCAAGAGCCAGGGCAAATCGCCCGAGGAGGCGGTGATCGAAGGCTCGCTGGTGCGGCTGCGCACCGTGCTGATGACCGGCCTGCTCGCGATGTGCGGCCTCTTACCGATGGCGTTGTCGCACGACATCGGCTCGGAGACCCAGAAGCCGCTCGCCGTCGTCGTCATCGGCGGTCTCATCTCCGCGACCATCCTCACGCTGATCGTCCTGCCGACGCTCTACGTCATCTTCGAGCGCCGCTATCACCACGGCCACGCGGCCGACCGCCGCAACACGCCGCGCGGCGGCGCGCACGCCCCCATCGGACCGCACTCGCCGCACGACGGCGAGTAGTAAATGGGGTCAGGTCCACATTTCAACGAAATGTGGACCTGACCCCGTTAAAGACGCTGCATCAGCGCTTCGCGGATCGCGTTGTCGCTGTGCATGCCGTCGGTGCGCTGCGCGTAGGCGCAGTGCATCTCCAGCACGCCGTTGTCGAAGGTGAGAAGCATCGCGCCCTTGTCCTTCACGTTCTTGAGCCTGATGAGCTTCAGGCCTTCGCGCACCGCTTCCTTGCCGAGGTCGTCCACGCAGATCGTGCGCAGCGCCATGTTGAGGCGGTGGCACGAGAGGTTGTCGAGGAAGTTGAGTCCCTCGGCGTCGTCGGCGAGGCTGCCCCAGTCGACTTCGTACGGGATCGGCTTGCCGCAGATCTCTTCGATCTCGCGCACCCGATCCGGCAGCGTGACTTCCTGAAGCTCCTTGATCTTGCGTTTTTCCGCGAGTCCCATCGTATCCCCCTTCGGTTGACCGTCAGTTCCACACTTCGCCGCTAGGTATCGTTCCTGCGGGCATAGTCCTCTGCGACGCTGGCGTAGCGGGCGCTCGTCCCTGCGGGATCGAACACCCCTTTGTGATGGAAGTACACGACGCTCGCCGCCGCGCGCAGCGGCCGGGTGTGCAGCAGCAGGTTGAAGAGCGCGTCGCTCTGGAAGCGGTCGAACAGGAAGCGCAGCATGCGCTTGGCGCGGAACTTCGGATACGAGCGCACGAACCAGCCGCTCGGATCTTCGCGACGTCCGCCCAGGTAATCGGCGATCGCATGGCCTGCCGCGAGCCCGTGCTTGAGCGCGGTGTGTATGCCGCCGGCGGTGACCGGCGACACCATGCCCGCCGCGTCGCCGACCAGCAGCACGCGGCTCGCGGCGACCGGGCTCACCGTCCCGCCGCACGGTATCCTGCCGGCGCGCACCGACGCGGGCTGCACGTCGCGCAGGTCGATCACCGGCGCGATCTTCTCCAGAAATCTTTCCAGCGCCGCGACCGCGGGCATGCGCTCGCCGTGCACGCGGTGTGCGAGACCGACCTGCACCGCGCCCGGCGCGGCGGCCACCCAGCCGATGTATCCCGGCGCGAGCCTGCGGTCGACGAAGCAGTGGAGCATGTTCGGCTCGGCAAGCTCCACGCCGGCGTACTCGTGCTCGATGCCGAACAGGAACTGCCGGCTGCGCCCGAGGCCCAGCGTCTTCGCGACGGTCGAAGTCGGACCGTCGGCGCCGACGAGATAGCGAGTGACGCCGTGCTCGCCGAGGTCGAAGCCGCTCTGCACGCGCGCCGCGCTCCTGAATGGCGCGCGATACGCGATGCGTGCGCCGGCTTCCTCGGCGCGCTCGGCGAGCCAGCGCATGACCTGCGGCGTATCCGTGGTGAGGAAGTAATAACCCGGTGCGGAGAGGTCGACGTGGTTGAGGTTCGGCGCGTACAGACGCACGCCCGCCACGCGGCGCACGTGCTGGGCAGGCAGCCGGTCGAGCAGCGCGATCTGGTCGATCGCGTCTTTCACGATGATGCCGGTGGTGTGGAGCTTGTCGCCGGCGTCCGCCTTTTTCTCGAGCACCGTGACGCGCACGCCGGCGCGCGCGAGCGCGGTGGCGCACGCGAGGCCGGCGAAGCTCGCGCCGACGATGGTGCAGTCGTGGTCCGGGGGCATCGCTGAACGGGAAACGGTTTCGCGCGACGCTATCACAGAACGTCGGCGGCGGCCGTGCAGAGATGCACGTCACGCGAGTCACGCCCGCGGCCAGGCACGCCGCCTGCGGCATGGCGTGCGATTTCGAGTGAACGTATGATCCGCGAAACCCGGAGGACGCAGTGGTCCACACACACTACGTAGCGGTCCCGCCGCCCGAAGCGTGGGTCGCGGCGCGGCCGGAACCCGCGGGCGTCGAGCTGATGCTGCCGGAATACCTCGCGGTCGAGGTCGCCGCCGCGAGCGGCGGACGGGACGTCTTCAAGGTGCTCGAAGGCGTCCACGCGGGAAAGACCTTTTCGGTTCCGGCGGGCCGGCTGCGCGCCGGCAATCCCGGCTGGCAGGGACCGGCGCGGCTCGCCTTCAACATCGGCAAGCAGCGTCTGAACTTCCCCGGCGGGCAGGTGCGCGCGAGGACGACCGCGCAACATCCGATCACTCCCGGCACCTATCCGATCCACCTCCCGGATTATCCGCACGACATCGGCGGACAGGGCACGGCGTCGAACGCGCGGAGCTGGTTCTATCTCGGTCGCGGCGTCCCATCGCTGGTCGGCAGCACGGGCTATCTCTCCACGATCCGCGCGAGCGACGGCGGCATCACCGTGGAAGCGGCGGACTGGCCCGCGCTCTACGCGTACCTCATACTCTGCCGCAATACGGACGGTAGAACCCTCGGGTCGATCTCGGTCATTCGCGTCTAGGCGCGCGCCTTGCCGAGGGCTTACCGTCCGGTCCACGTACGGAATACCCGTTGTCCGACTTGCCTGCGAATCTCCCGGAAAGCCCGACACGCGAGCTGCTCGCGACCACCGACTGGTCGCGCACCCCGCTCGGCCCGCGCGACGCGTGGCCGCAGGCGCTGCGCATCGCGGTCGGCATCTGTCTGAACTCGCGCTTTCCCATGTTCGTGTGGTGGGGGCGCGAGCTCATCAACCTCTACAACGACGCGTACGTGCCGACGCTCGGCAAGCGCCATCCCGCCGCGTTCGGACGGCCGGCGCGGCAGTCGTGGGACGACATCTGGGACGTCGTGGGGCCGCAGGCCGAAGCGGTGATGACGCGCGGCGAAGCGACGTGGAACGAGCGCGTGCTGCTCGTCATGGAGCGCCACGGCTATACCGAGAACACCTGGTTCACGTGGTCGTACAGCCCGATCCCCGACGACCGCGGCGGCATCGGCGGGCTCTTCTGCGCGGTCACCGAAGAGACCGGCCGCGTCGAAGCCGAGCGCGAGCGCGACCGGCTGCTGCAGCAGGTGGGCGAGGAGCGCGCGCGTCTCGCCGAAGCGTTCGAGCAGTCGCCGGCGTTCCTCGCCGTCCTCGACGGGCCCGGGCACGTCTTCGAGTTCGCGAACGACCGCTACTACGCGCTCATCGGCCGGCGCGAGATCATCGGCAAGCCGCTGCGCGAGGCCTTGCCGGAAGTGCGGGGACAGGGGTTCTACGAGGTGCTCGATCGGGTCTACGAGACCGGCGAGCCTTTCGTCGGCAACGGCATGCGCCTCATGGTCCAGCGTGAAGGCGGCGGCGCGCTGGCGGAAACCTTCGTCGACTTCGTCTACCGGCCGCTGCGTGGTGCCGACGGGACCGTCGCCGGAATCCTGGCGCACGGCGTCGACGTCACCGAGCGCATGCAGACCGAGGCGCGAGACCGTTTCCTGCTGCTCCTCGAGGAGACGATGCGCTCGCTCACCGATCCCGAGGAGATCACCGCCGCGGGCGCGCGGCTGCTCGCCGAATACCTCGAGGCCGATCGCTGCAATTACGCCGACGTCGAGGCGGACGAGAATACCTTCACGATCGCGGGCGACTACAGCCGCGCCGTGCCGCACGTCAGCGGCCGCTATCGTTTCTCGGACTTCGGCCAGGACATGCTGCGGGCGATGCGCGACGGACGCCCTCACGTCGTCGACGACATCGAAACGCACCGGCCGCCGCTCGGCGATCTCACGCCTTACCGGCAGATGCAGGTGCGCGCCTATGTCTGCGTACCGCTGAGGAAGGGCGGCCGTCTGGTCGCGGTGATGGCCGTGAACCAGACGACGCCGCGCGACTGGACGCGCGCGCAGGTCGAGCTCGTGCTGCACGTCGCGAACCGCTGCTGGGAATCGATCGAGCGCGCGCGCGTCGAGCGCACGCTGCGCGTGAGCGAAGGGCGCTTTCGCCAGCTCGCGGACGCGATGCCGCAGATCGTCTTCACCGCCAAGCCGGACGGGGAGGTCGATTACTTCAACCGCCAGTGGTACGAGTACACCGGGCTGGTCGAGGGCAGCGTCGGCTTCGAGAGCTGGAAGCACGTGCATACGGCGGAAGGCCTGGAGCGCGTGATGCAGGTGTGGCCGGACGCGCTGCGCACCGGAACGCCGTACGAGATCGAATACCCGCTGCGCCGTCACGACGGTGTCTATCGCTGGCACCTCGGGCGTGCGCTGCCGATCAAGGATGCGGCGGGACGGGTCGTCCGCTGGTTCGGCACGAATACCGACATCCACGACCGCAAGCAGATGGAAGACGCGCTCGCGCAGGCGCTCGAAGCCGAGCAGGCGGCGCGCTCCGACGCCGAGCGCGCGAGCCGGATGAAGGACGAGTTCCTCGCCACGCTCTCGCACGAGCTGCGCACGCCGCTCAACGCGATCCTCGGCTGGGCGCAGATCATCCGCATGAAGGCCGAGCTACCAAACGAGCTCAGGCGCGGTGTCGACACGATCGAGCGCAACGCGCGCGCGCAGGCGCAGATCATCGACGACCTGCTCGACATGAGCGCCATCATCTCGGGCAAGGTCAGGCTCTCGGTGCACCGCGTCGATTTCGCCGCGCTCGTGCAGTCGGCGATCGAGACGGTGCGGCCGACTGCCGAAGCGAGGCAGATCGCCCTGTTGCCGCCGGCGATACCGGGCGGCGGGCTCGACGTCACCGGCGATGCGAGCCGGCTCCAGCAGGTGTCATGGAACCTTCTCTCCAACGCGATCAAGTTCACGCCCGAAGGCGGCACGGTGACGATCGCGCTGCGCCGCATCGACGGGCACGTCGAGCTCGCAGTGAGCGACACCGGCGAAGGCATCGCGCCCGAATTCCTGCCGCATGTCTTCGACCGCTTTCGCCAGGCGGACGCGACGACGACGCGGCGGTACGGCGGCCTGGGACTGGGACTCGCGATCGTCAAGCAGCTCGTCGAGCTCCACGGCGGCGAGGTGCGCGCGGAGAGCGCAGGCGCGGGGCGCGGCTCGACGTTCGTGGTGAAGCTGCCGCTGCGTACGGTCACGCTCGTGCCGGAGACGAGGCCCGCGGGGGTGCACGGCCGCGAACGGACCGCGAGCTTCGAGGAGCACTGCGCGCAGCTCGACGGTCTCGCGGTGCTCGTCGTCGACGACGAGCCCGACTCGCGCGAGCTGGTGAAGCGCCTGCTCGAGGAGTGCCGCGCGCGCGTCACCACGGCCGACAGCGCGCGTGCGGCGCTGGGACTGATGGCCGAGCGGGTCTTCGACGTGCTGGTGAGCGACATCGGCATGCCCGGCGCCGACGGTTACGAGCTGATGCGCAGCGTGCGCGCCCTCGAGGGGGCGCGTGCGCGCATTCCGGCGCTCGCGCTGACGGCATACGCCCGGCCCGACGACCGCGATCGGGCGATCGCCGCGGGCTTCCAGATGCATCTCGCCAAACCGGTCGAGCCCGCGGCGCTCGTCGCGATCGTGGCGACGCTGGGGGCGCGGGAGAAACAAGGTCAAAATGGATTCCCGCTTGCGCGGGAATGACGGCGGGTGCTTGCGCGGGAATGACGGCGGGTGCTTGCGCGGGAATGACGGTGGTGCTTGCGCGGGAATGACGGTGGTGCTTGCGCGGGAATGACGGTGGTGCTTGCGCGGGAATGACGGCGGTGCTTGCGCGGGGATGACGGCGGTGCTTGCGCGGGAATGACGGCGGTGCTTACGCGGGGATGACGTGCGGGCTAAAATCCGCCGGTTCCCGCAAACCACCCCGCAGGATTCCCGCATGCTCCCCCTGGAAGACGTCAAGGTCCTCGATTTAACGCACGCGCTCGCCGGTCCGTTCTGCAGCACCATGCTCGCCGATTTCGGCGCGCAGGTGATCAAGGTCGAGCCGCCGGGCCACGGCGACATCGCGCGCGGCTGGGGCGCGCCGCTGCCGGGCGGCGAGACCGCCTATTTCGTCAGCCTGCACCGCCACAAGCGCGGCATCGTCATCGACTTCAAGAAGCCCGAAGGCAAGGCGCTCTTCTTCAAGCTCGTCGAGCAGTCCGACGTCGTGCTCGAGAACTATCGCGTCGGCGCGCTCGAGAAGCTCGGCCTCGGTTACGAGGAGGCGAAGAAGCGCAATCCCGGGATCATCTACGGGTCGATCTCGGGTTTCGGCCAGGACGGACCCTATCGCGAGCGCGCCGCGCTCGACCTCATCCTGCAGGCCGAGAGCGGCATGATCAGCGTCACCGGCGAGCCGGGCAGCAGCGGCACCAAGTGCGGCGTGTCGATCGCCGACATGACCGCGGGCATGTATTGCGCGTACGCGGTGATGGTCGCGCTGCGCGCCAAGGACAAGACCGGCGAAGGCCAGCAGATCGACATCTCGATGATGGAAGGTCAGCTCGCGCTGCTCGGCACCACCGTGGCGAACTACTTCGCCAACGGCATCGTCCCGAAGCCGCTCGGCACGCAGTATTCGGTGGTCGTGCCGTACCAGACGTTCCATACCAGGACGCGCGACCTCGCGCTCGCGATCGCGGGCGAGAAGCTCTGGCGCAAGTTCTGTCCGGTGATCGGCCTGCCGCAGCTCCTCGAGGATCCGCGCTACGTGAACACCGTCGAGCGCAGCAAGCACCGCGAGTCGCTGATCGCGACGCTGCAGGAAGCGTTCATGGAGAAGTCGTACGAGGAATGGGAGAAGCTCCTGCTGGAGAATGACATTCCCACCGGCGCGATCAACAACCTCGCGCAGGTCGTCGAGCATCCGCAGACCAAGGCGCGCGGCTCGTTCGCCGAAGTGAACCATCCGAGCGTGGGCAACGTGAAGGTGGTGAGAAGCCCGGTGCGCATGTCGAAGACCCCCCCGAAGGCGCCGTCGCCGTCGCCGACGCTGGGCCAGCACACCAGGGAAGTGCTGAGCGAGGTGCTGGGTCTTTCGGAAAGCGAGATTTCCAGGCTCGCCGCGGCGGGCGTGCTGGGTTAGCCGTCATTGCGAGGAGCGCAACGACGAAGCGATCTCGGAGCGTCCGGGGGGGGCCGTGCGCCACGGGATCGCGTCGGCGTTCCTGCCGGAGCCGCCTCGCGATGACCGCTAGCGCCGCGGTTTGAGGACGATCGGCACGCTGGCGTTTTTCGTCGACGCGGTGCCGACGAGCTCCCCGGCGTCCGCCAGGGTCACCGTCACATCCGCGCCGTTAGAATCCTGCCACGTCAGCCGGCCGTTCTGCAGGGTGACCACACTGTCGGCGCGCTCGTTGGTCGAGTAGCTGACGACTTCGGCGAGCAGCGTCTCGCGGCGCGCGCGGAACGTCGTGCGATACGAGTACGATTTGCCGGGAACGGACGCCGCGCCTTCCCATGGCGAGTTCCAGACCAGCACTTCCCTGAGCTCGCTTTCGGTCAGCGCCGAGGCCGGCTTGTTGGGTACCTGGGCGACAGCCGTCCCGCTGCCCGAAAATAGCAACGCGGCCGCTGCGGCGGTAAGCGTGGTGGACAAGCGCATGGTGAGCTGCCGGAAACCCTCTACTCGCGTGAGCGGGGAGATTACGCTGAATTCCGGCCTGAATCCGCGCAGCTTTACGCACATCGTCCACGATGCCGCTTCGGCGCCGCGCCATGAGGAGGACATCCATTGAAGCTCACGCTGTACTACGGGCCGCTCACCTGCGCGCTCGTGCCGTATGTGACCCTGACCGAGGCGGGCGCCGAGTTCTCGGTCGAGAATCTCGACACGCGCACGAACCAGCATCGCACGGCGGCCTTTCTCGCGCTCAATCCGAAGCACAAGGTGCCGGTGCTCGTCGCGGACGGCGAGCCGCTCACCGAGAATGTCGCGATCCAGATCTGGATCGCACGGCAGTTCCCGCACGCGAAGCTGCTTCCGGCCGATCCGTGGCAGCAGATCCAGGCGATCTCGCGCATGGCATGGTTCGCCTCGACTGTCCACCCGCACCTGACGCCGAACGCGCGGCCGGAGAACTATTGCGATCTGCCCGGTTCAGAAGAAAGCGTAAGACGCGTCGGGAACCGGCTGCTGTTCGAGGATTTCTCGATCGCCGAGCGCATGCTCGACGGCCGCGAGTGGTTCTTCGAGCACTACACCGCGGTGGACGCGTATTTTTTCTGGTGTTTCAGGCGTGCCGCCAGCTTCGACCTCGACCTTTCCGGCTTTCCCCACTGCCGCTCGCACTTCGAGCGCGTCGGCGCGCGTGCGAGCGTCCGGCGCGTGCTGGAGCACGAACGCGCGGTGCGCGCCGCGTTCGCCGCGGGCCGCTGACGCGATGGAATGGAGGCCCGGCGCGTGGCGATGAGCGGTTATTTCGCGCCGCCGTCATCGGGCGCCCGCGCAGGCGTCACGATCCCGCGCATCTGGATCACGATCGCGCTGTCGATCCTCGTGCACGCGCTGCTGCTGTGGCAGGTGAACCCCAGGCTGCACAGCGGGCCCGCCGACGATGCGGTGCGGCCGGACGAAGGCAAAGGGCCCCTGAACATCGTGATCCTCCCGCCGGCGCGGCCGCGCCCGCCGGTGGTGGCGCAGCGTCCGCGCCCGCCCGCGCCGCCACGCGCGGCGCCGGTTCCGCGTCCGCCGCGCGAAACGCCGCCGCCGCGCGTCGCCCCCAGGCCGCCGCCGCCGCCGCCGGTCATCGCGCGCAGCGCTCCGGCCGAAGCGCCGGTGCGCGTGGCCCCGCCGCCGCCGCCCGCGGCCGTGCCGCGCGAGGACTTCGCGGCCGCGCTCGAGGCGCGCCGCCGCGCCCGCGGCGAGACGATGAGCCCTGCGCCGCCGCCCGGGCCCGCCGCCGCGGTCGCACCGCCCGCACCCCCGGCCGAGAGCGCGAACGAGCGTGCGAACCGCCTCGCCGCGCTCAATCTCGGCACCGGCAACAAGCCGACCTATGGCAAGCGACCTCCCGGCGGAGGCGTGTTCCAGATCGAGACGCGCAGCTACGACTACGCGAGATACGCCTTCTACGGCTGGAACAGGGACATACGCCGTGACGCGCTCCAGACCATCGAGGTGCGCAAGGGGAATGCGCCCGACATCCGCGTCGCCATCGTGCGCAGCATGATCGACGTCATCCGCCGCGACTACGACGAGCAGGACTTCACCTGGGAAAGCCGCTCCGGCAGGATCGTGACCCTGTCGGCGCGGCGGCGAGATCAGGCGGGGCTGGAAGCGTATCTGATCAGCGAGTTTTTCCCCGACGACCGCAGACCGATCGGAGCGCAGTAGCGCGCGGCGGTCTGGGGATTGCTGAAGGGGCACGAACGAACAGGAGTTCACAACGAGCATGAGCGCACCCGCGGCCCGCAAGCATTTCTCGATGATCCGGGGGTTTCACCTCGCGGACCTCTTCACCCTCGCCAACGCCGGCTGCGGCGTGGCGGGGGTGTTCCTGGCCATGGCCTACGTCGCGACGCAGTCGATCGGCATGTTCTACGCCGCGGCGGCGATGGCGCCCGCGGCCTTCCTCTTCGACGTCTTCGACGGGCGCATCGCGCGCTGGCGCCAGACCCATTCGGCGATGGGCCGCGAGCTCGACTCGCTGGCGGACGTGATCTCGTTCGGCGTCGCCCCGGCGGCGCTCGCGTTCGCGGCCGGCATGCACGGCGGGTGGGACTGGGTCGTCCTCATCTACTTCGTGTGCTGCGGCGTGAGCCGGCTCGCGCGCTACAACGTGACCGCCGAGCAGCTCGCGGAAGGCAGCGAAAGCGGGAAGGTGAAATACTTCGAAGGCACGCCGATCCCGACGAGCGTGGTGCTCACCGGCGTGCTCGCCTACGCGGCGTCGCAGGGAAGGCTGGGCGATGCGCTCTACTGGGGGGCGCTCGACCTCGGGCCGGCGGTGCTGCACCCGCTGGCGCTGCTCTTCGGGCTGTCCGGGACCCTGATGATCAGCAAGACGCTGCGGATACCCAAACCCTAGCGGTTCGCGACGTGCTCGCGGCGGAGGATCTCCGCGCGCAGCTGCCTGAACCGCTCCTCGGTGTGCTTCCTGATCGTCGATTCGCCCGCGAAAGCGGCGAGCGCCGAATCCGGAACGGTCTGCGCGCGGTAGACGACCCGCGTGCCGCCCGATTCGGGGACGAGCCGCATCTCGGCGTCGTATTTCCTGAACGAGCCGCTGACGATGTGCGACTCGGTGCGCGTGGGCTCGATGTGCTTCACGTCGCGCACGGTGTCGATCGGGATCGAGAACGGGCCGAACTTCACCTGGTCGCGCTGGGCGACGCGCAGCGTGTCGCCCGAGCGGGCGATCACCCTGGCGCTCTGTACTTCGCGCATGTACTCCGGCGTGCGCTCGTAGTCGGTGATCACGTCCCATACCCGCTGCTGGGACGCCGGGACGAAGAACGAGACCGTCGTGCGCACTTCCTGGTCGACGATCTGCACCTTCACGTCGACGTCGTTCGGCGCCGCCAGGGTGGGGGAGGCGATCGCAGCCGCGGCTGCGAAGACGAAAGCGGTGACGGTACGCATGGTGCTGACACCCGGTAAGACTCACGTGGCAGGTGCAACGCGTGTACCCAAAGACGTGACCTGACGCTCCGCACCCGCATGGGATAATCGATCGATGCCCCGGGCTCTCCTACGCAACCCGTCGCTCAAGGCACGACTGCTCGGGATCGCCCTCGCGGCGATGTTGCCGGTGGCCGTGGTGTCGCTGGCGATCGTCGCGCGCAACGCGCAGTCGCAGCGCGCCGACCTCGAGCGCTCGGCGCTGGAGACGGTGCGCGCGCTGTCGACCGCGGTCGATACCGAGATCAACGCGTCCCGCGCCGCGCTCGAGATCCTCGCCACCTCCCAGCCGCTCGCCGAGAACGACCTTCAGTCCTTCTACGGCCGCGCGCGCAGCGCGCTCCAGCGCCGCCAGGAATGGGACAACGTCACCCTGCTCGACGCGACCGGACAGCAGCTCCTCAACCTGCGCAGGCCCTTCGGCACGCCGCTGCCGCGCGCCGGCGATACCGAGACGTTGAGCGAGGTGCTGCGCACCGGCAAGCCGATCGTGAGCAACCTGGTGCCGGCTCCGCTCACGAACGTGCGGCGGTTCGTCGTGCGCGTGCCGGTGTTCCAGGGCGGACGCATCGTCTACGTCCTCAACGCCAGCACCAAGCCGGACGTGATGAGCGGGCTGCTGGCGCGGCAGCGTTTTCCGGCCGGCGCGGTCGTCGCGATCGCCGATTCGAGGGGCACGGTCATCGCGCGCTCGCGGGCGCACGACGAGAGTTACGGCAAGCCGGTCTCCGACACGCTCCTCGCGTTCATGGCGGGCAAGCCGCACGGCTTCGGCATCACGACGACCCTCGAAGGCAGCGAGGTCTATACCGCGTTCCTGCGCTCCCACATGACCGGCTGGGTGGTCGCGATGGGCGTGCCGCGCTCGGCGATCGACAACCCGATCGCCGCGTCGTATGCGCTGCTCGCGGCGGTGATCGTGCTTTCGCTGGCGGCCGGCATCGCCGGTGCGCTCTTCGTCTCGCGCACCGTCACGCGGCCGATGGCGTGGCTCGGCGACGTCGCGCGCGGCTGGCGCCGCGGGCAGGTGCCCGAGGTGCCGCCGATCGCCATCCCCGAGCTGCGCGAAGCGGCGGAGGCGCTCGTCGCCGCGCAGGCCGAGCGCGAGCGCCTGCTGCAGAGCGAGCGCGAAGCGCGCGCGGCCGCGGAAGAAGGCAGCCGCTCCAAGGACGAGTTCCTCGCGATGCTCGGCCACGAGCTGCGCAACCCGCTCGCTGCGATCACGGCGGCGGTGGCCGTGATCGACAAGACCGGCGGCGCGAGCCACCCGGCGGCGGGCGCTGCGACCGGCATCATCCGGCGCCAGTCGCGCCATCTCGCGCGGCTCCTGGACGATCTGCTCGACGTCGGACGCGTCATGACCGGGAAGATCCTGCTCGACCGTCTGAACGTCGACCTGGCGCTGATCGCGCGCCGCGCGGTCGCCGCGATCCAGGCGACGCGCGCGGAGTGCCAGCAGATCGAGCTGGTGCTGACGCCGTCGTGGGTGCACGCCGACCAGAGCCGCATGGAGCAGATCGTGACCAACCTGCTCACCAACGCGTGCAAGTACACGCCGCTCGACGGACGCATCACGGTGTCGGTGGCGAGCGAAAGCGGTCACGCCGTGCTGCGCGTGGCCGACACCGGGCTGGGGCTGGAGCCCGATCTGCTGCCGCGGGTGTTCGACCTCTTCGTGCAGGGGCGGCGCACGCTCGATCGCGCCGACGGCGGCCTGGGGATCGGGCTCACGCTGGTGAGGCGGCTGGTCGAGCTGCACGGCGGCAGCGTCGCCGCGCGCAGCGCAGGCGCGGGCAAAGGCAGCGAGTTCGAGGTGCGGCTGCCGGAGATCGCGGCGCCGGAGGAGGCCGAAGGCGCCGGGGCGCCGGCGCAATCGACGCCGCGCGACGTCCTCGTCGTCGAGGACAACGCCGACGCGCGCGAGATGCTGAAGACCCTGCTCGCGCTGGCCGGCCACCGGGTGCACGAAGCTTCCGACGGCCCGAGCGGAGTGCGGCTGGCGCTGGAGATCAGGCCCGACGTCGCGCTCGTCGACATCGGCCTGCCGGGTTTCGATGGGTACGAGGTGGCGAGCCGCATCCGCGCCGCGCTCGACGGCACGATCCGGCTGGTGGCGCTGACCGGCTACGGCCTGCCCGAGGACGAGCGGCGCGCGAAGGAAGCCGGGTTCGACGACCACGTGGTCAAACCCATCGACGAGGGCAGGCTCGCGCAGCTTCTGGGCTGAAACGGGCGAAGGCGCGCCGGGCGCGGCGCTCGAGTACTGCGTAGAATCGCGCCCTTTGCGCGCCCCCTCCGCGCGCGGCGACTTCCCCATGATCCGCCTCTCCCAGGTGACGCTCGTACGCGGCGCCAAAGTCCTGCTCGACGCGGCCGACGTCGCCCTCAATCCCGGCGACAAGATCGGCCTCATCGGCGCGAACGGCGCGGGCAAATCGAGCCTGTTCGCGATGCTTCGCGGCGAGCTGCACGCCGACAAGGGCGAGTTCGATTACCCCGCGAGCTGGCGCGTCGCGCACGTGGCGCAGGAGACGCCGCCGCTCGAGCGCAGCGCGATCGACTACGCGATCGACGGCGACACCACGCTGCGCCGCCTCGAAGCCGAGCTGGCCGCGGCGGAAGCGGCGGACGACGGCATGCGCATCGGTGAGGTCTACGCCGCGCTGGGCGACGCCGACGCGTACACGGTGCGCTCGCGCGCCGAGCAACTGCTCTACGGGCTCGGTTTCTCGCACGAGCAGATGGACGAGCCGGTGGCGAGCTTCTCGGGCGGCTGGCGCATGCGGCTCAACCTCGCGCAGGCGCTGATGTGCCCGTCCGACCTGCTGCTGCTCGACGAGCCGACCAACCACCTCGATCTCGACGCCATCCTGTGGGTGGAGGAATGGCTCAAACGCTACCGCGGCACGCTCGTCATCGTGTCGCACGACCGCGATTTCCTCGACGGCGTGGTGAACGTGATCGTCCACATCGATGCGAAGAAGCTCAAGCGCTACGGCGGCAACTACTCGAGCTTCGAGCGCCAGCGCGCGGCGGCAGTCGTGCTCGCCGCGGGCCAGATCGAGAAGCAGCAGCGCGAGCGCGCGCATCTCGAGTCGTTCATCGAGCGCTTCCGCGCCAAGGCGAGCAAGGCGAAGCAGGCGCAAAGCCGCATGAAGATGCTGGCGAAGATGGAAGAGGTCGCGCCGCTGCACGTCACCGCGCCGTTCTCGTTCGAGTTCCGCGATCCGCTGCGGGCGCCCGATCCGCTGCTCGTGCTCGATCGCGTCGACGCGGGCTATCGCCTGCCCGACGGCAGCGAGAAGGTGATCGTGCGCGACATCGGTTTCTCGCTGCAGAGCGGGCAGCGCTACGGGCTGCTCGGCATCAACGGCGCGGGCAAGTCGACGCTCATCAAGACCATCGCGGGCGAGCTCGCGCCGCTGTCCGGCGTCGCGCACTTCAACAAGGGCCTCGCGGTGGGCTACTTCGCGCAGCACCAGGTCGAGATGCTGCGCGACGACGAATCGCCGCTCTGGCACTTCCAGCGCATGACCACGCGGGTTCGCGACCAGGATCTGCGAAGCTTCCTCGGCCAGTTCAACTTCGCGGGCGACATGGCGATCCGGCCCATCACCCATTTCTCGGGCGGGGAGAAAGCGCGGCTCGCGCTGGCGATGATCGTGTGGCAGCGGCCCAACCTGCTGCTGCTCGACGAGCCCACCAACCACCTCGATCTCGAGACGCGCGACGCGCTGACGGTCGCGCTCGCGCAGTTCGAAGGCACGCTCGTGCTGGTGTCTCACGACCGGCACCTGCTGCGCGCGACGACCGAGCAGTTCCTGATCGTCGCCGACGGGACGCTGCAGCCGTTCGACGGCGACCTGGACGACTACCGCGACTGGCTGTTTAAAACGAAGCTTGCTGCTGCCGCGTAGCGGATTGTCATCGCGAGGAGCGTAGCGACGCCGCGATCCCGTGGCGCACGTAAACGGACGTTCCGGGATTGCTTCGTCGCTCCCGCTCCTCGCAATGACGCCTTCGGTAATTCCTAGACCGGCACTTCGGGACCCACGGTCAGCCGCCTCATCTGTCGCCTGGACCCGTGATAGTCGTTCACCGCGTTGTGCAGGCAGGTCCGGTTGTCCCAGATCGTGAGCTGGCCCGGCTCCCAGCGCACGCGGCAGCTGAACTCGGGCTCGATGCAGTGATCGTTGAGGAACTTGATGAGCGGCTTGCTCTCTTCCTCGGTGAAACCGTCGAAGCGGATGGTGTGCAGGTACGACAGATACAGCGACTTGCGGCCGGTGTCCGGATGCGTGCGCACGATCGGGTGGCGCGATTCGAACGCGGTCGCGCGGTCGACGTTGGTCGCGGTCATGCTGCCGATGCGCGACAGGTGCGCGGCGCGGTCGCCGCCTTTCTTGTTCTTGAGGCCGCCGCTCGACACGCCGATCAGCGGGTCGATCATCTTCTTCATGCCGTCCGAGAGCGCGTCGTAGGCCGCCGAGGTGTTCACGTACAGGGTGTCGCCGCCGCGCGGCGGCGTCTCGACCGCGTAGAGCATCGTCGCCCGCGGCGGTTTCTCCAGATACATCGTGTCGGTGTGCCAGTCGGCGCCGAAGTTCTCGCGCTCGTGCTTCTCCTTGATCACCTCGGTGATGAACGGAAAACCTTCCATGCCTTTGGCGAAGGGGTAGTAGCACGGCTCGCCGAACTTCGCCCCGATGCGCATCATGTCCTCGGGCGCGAGGTCCTGGCCGCGCACCGCGATCACGTGGAACTCGAGAAATGCCTGCCGCAGCTCCAGCCACATCGGGCTGTCGTCGCGGTCCTTGAGGTTAGCGCCGTAGATCTCGGCGCCGAGCGCGCCCGCGATCGGGCGCACGTCCATGGTCTGGTAGGTCACGCAGTCTCCTCCTTCGTGGAAGGGTCAGTATAAATCGTGATCGATGAAGCGTGACGGGCCCCGCAGGTAGAATCCCGGCTCACAACTTGCACCGCCGTCCAACCCATGAACACGCCGCGCAGCGCCCTCACCGATGGACGAACCTGACATCACCGCACGCCGTGCGGCGACACCGCCGGCGCCGCTGACCGCAACGGTGAGACACGACCTGCCGCGCACCACGTTCGCAGTGCTCTTCATGGTCGGCCTCATCGCGGCGTGCTTCTGGATCCTGCGGCCTTTCCTTCCCGCGCTGCTGTGGTCGGCGATGATCGTCGTCGCGACGTGGCCGCTCATGCTCAACGTCCAGCGCAAGCTGTGGAACAAGCGCTGGCTCGCGGTGACCGCGATGACGACGGGGCTGGTGCTCGCGTTCGTCATTCCGTTCACGCTGGCGATCACCACGCTCGTGCAGAACGCCGACGAGATCTCGGGCTGGGTCGGCTCGATCAGCAAGGCCGAGCTGCCGCAGCTTCCGCACTGGGTGAAAGGCGTCCCGTTCGCCGGGCCGAAGATCGACGCCTCGTACAGCGAGATCGCGACCTACGGTCCCGAGGAGCTGACGGCGAAGCTCGAGCCGTATGCGCGCAGCGTCGCCACGTGGTTCGTGTCCGAAGTCGGCAGCTTCGGGATGGTGGCGCTCACGTTCCTGCTCACGCTCATCATCTCCGCGATCCTCTACGCGTATGGCGAACAGGCGGCGCTGGGCTTGCGCCTGTTCTTCAGGCGCGTCGCCGGCGCGCGCGGCGAAGAGGTGGTCGAGCTGTCGGGGCAGGCGATCCGCGGCGTCGCGTTCGGCGTGGTCGTCACCGCGCTCGTGCAGAGCGTCATGGGCGGCATCGGTCTCGCGCTCGCCGGCATTCCCCTCGTCGGCCTGCTGACCGCGCTGATGTTCATCCTCGCCGTCGCGCAGATCGGCGCCGCGCCCATCATCTTCGCCGCGGCCGCGTGGCTGTGGTGGCAGGACAGCACCGGCTGGGCGATCGGCGTCGCGGTGTGGGCGATCATCGTCGGCAGCATGGACAACATCCTCCGTCCGGTGCTCATACGCCGCGGCGGACACCTGCCGCTGCTGCTGGTGTTCGCCGGTGTGATCGGAGGCCTCGTTGCTTTCGGGCTGGTCGGGATTTTTGTAGGCCCGCTGGTGCTCGCTGTCGGCTATCGACTCGTGGAAGCCTGGGTCAAGGAAGCTTCCACTCCTCCAGTGGTTTAGTGCTCGTCATTCCGGACCCGCGGTAGCGGAAGTGATCCGGAATCCATTTTGATCTTCAACGTCAAAATCGATCCCCGCCTACGCGGGGATGACGCGCGCTTTGCCGCTCGTCACCTTTTCAACCGCAACAGCTTCGCCGCGTTCCCGCCCACGATCTGATCTTTCTGGGCGCGCGTCAGCTTCGCCCCCTCCACGAAATCGACCGGCTTGTAATAACCCATGTCGTACGGGTAATCGGTGCCGATGACCACGTGGTCCGCGCCCCACAGGTTCACGAGATGCTCGAGCTGCGTCTCGCCGAACACCATCGTGTCGAAGTAGATCTTCTTCATGTAGTACGACGGCGGGCGCTTGATGTGGTCGTGGCATTCGGGGCGCACGCGGTAGGCGTGGTCCATGCGCGCGGGGTAGTGGCCGAGATAGCCGCCGCCGTGGGCCGCGACGAACCTGAGCTTCGGATAGCGTTCGAGCACGCCGCCGAACACGATGTGCGACAGCGCGTACGTGGTGTCGAGCGGATTGCCGATGACGTTGGTGAGGAAGTGCTCTTTCAGGCGGCTGGTGTCGGTGAAGCCTGAAGGGTGCAGGAAGATCAGCGCGCTCAAGCTTTCGCACTTCGCCCACAGCTTCTCGAACTTCGGGTCCGACAGCTCCGCGCCGCGCACGTTGGTGCCGATCTCGATGCCGCGGAATCCCAGGTCCTTCATGCAGCGCGTGAGCTCGGCGATCGCGAAGTCCGGCTCCTGCATCGGCAGCGTGCCGAGCGCGACGAAGCGGTCGGGGTTGCCGGCGACGATGTTCGCGAGGTTGTCGTTGACCACGCGCGAAGTCTCGCGGCCGAGCTCGGGCTCGAGGCGGTAGTAGTACTGGCTGGGCGAGGTCGAGATCGCCTGCACGTCGATGCCCATGCGGTCCATGTCGCTGAGACGCTGGGCGACGCTCGTGAGCTTCTTGTCCAGCTCCTGGCGCAACTGGTGCTGGCGGGAGGCGGAGCGCGCGCTGCCGTGCTGCACGATCGGATCGCGCGGCTCGACCTTGGTCTGCCTGGCGAGCGCCTCGGCCTCCGGCGTCTGCACGTGACAGTGCAGGTCGACCGCGAGACTCTTCCTGCCCTTCTTCACGACCTTGCGCGCCGGTGCGCGCGCCGCCGCCGCGCAGGCGCGCGGACCGCAAGTGAACAGCATCGTCTTCCTCCCCCTGATGGAAGCGCGATGGTAACCTTTACGACCGCACGCAAAGAAGGAGGCCATCGTGAGCCAGTACAACCCCGACGCGAATTACGAGATCAAGGTGTGGGACGTCGAGTTCCGCAAGACGCCGAATCGCACGCTGATGGCGCGCATCTATCAACCGCAGGGGAAGGGTCCGTTTCCGGCCCTGCTCGATCTGCACGGCGGCGCGTGGAACGACAAGGACCGCCTCGCCAACGTGCCCATGGACGAGGCGCTCGCCAGGAGCGGCATGCTCGTGGTCGCGGTCGACCTGCGGCTCGCGCCCGAAGCGCCGTATCCCGGCTCGGTGCAGGACGCGAACTACGCGGTGCGCTGGCTCAAGCACAAGGCGAAGGAGTGGAACGGCGACGCCTCGCGCCTCGGCGTGCTCGGCAGCTCCACCGGCGGTCACGTCGCGGAGCTCCTCGCGTTTCGTCCGAACGATCCGCGCTACAACGCCCATCCGCTGCCCGAGGCGCCGAACGTCGACGCGAAGATCGCCTACGTCATCGCGCGCTCGCCGATCAGCGACCCGCACACGCGCTATCTCCAGGCCGAGAAGATGAAGCGCGAGGAGATGATGAACAAGACCAAGCGCTACTTCATCCCGTGGGAGAGCATTTACGAGGGCAACCCGCAGCAGATCCTCGAGCGCGGCGAGAAGATCAGCATGCCGCCGATGTTCATCATGCAGGGCGAGCTCGACGACAACGTGATCCCGCCGATCCAGATCAAGTTCGCCGAGACCTACCGCAAGGCCGGCGGCGAATGCGACCTCGAGGTGTTCGCGGGCTGCGGCCACATGTGGGTGGCCGAGCCCGGTCCGCAGACGGACAAGGCGCACGCGATGGCGAAGGCGTTCATAGCGAGGCAGCTGGCGGCGGTGCCGGCGTGAAGGAGCGAGGAGATAGAGGTGACGGGGTAAAGGTGATGAGATAAAGGTAAGGTCCGTTTTACCCCTTCACCTCATCACTTCCATCTCATCACCTTCACCTCATCACCTTTTACAACGAGGAGAAGACGTTGCACCAAAGCCTGAAACTCGCGGCTGTACTGCTGCTCAGCACCGCAGCCGCGACCGCGTCGGCGCAGAAGTATCCGACCAAACCTATCCGTCTCATCTCGCCGTTCGCGCCGGGCGGCGGGACCGATCAGCTCGGGCGGCTGATCGCGGTGAAGGCGGCCGAGTCGCTCGGGCAGCCGGTGGTCGTCGACAACCGGCCCGGCGCGGGCGGCGCGATCGGCGCGGAGATGGCCGTGCGCTCCGCGCCCGACGGTTATACCTTCATCATCGTGTCGGCGACCTATGCCGCGGGCTCGGCCTACAAGCCGCCGTCGTCTTACGACCCGATCAAGGACATCCAGGGCGTGGCGGTGCTCGGAACGACCGGCCTGCTGCTCACGGTGCATCCGTCGGTTCCGGCGAAGACCGTGCAGGAGCTCATCACCTACGCGCGCGCGAACCCGAACAAGCTCAACTTCGGCACGGTCGGGCGCGGCAGCAACGTGCACCTCGCGCTGGAGCTGTTCAAGCTGATGACCAAGACCAGGTTCGTCGACATCGCATACAAGGGCGGCGGTCCGGCGATGACCGCGATCGTCGGCGGCGAGATCCAGGCGACCGCGATGAGCATCGTGCCCAGCATGCCGCACGTGAAGGCGGGCAGGGTGCGCGCGCTCGCGGTGACGACCGCGAAGCGCTCGCCGTACCTGCCGGACATTCCCGCGGTGGCCGAGACCGTGCCGGGGTACGAAGCGTCTCACTGGTATGCGATGTGGGGGCCGAAGGGATTGCCCAAGCCGATCCTCACTCGCTGGAACCAGGAAGTCGTGAAGGCGCTGAGCACCGAGGAAGCTTCGACGCGCCTGAAAGCGGAAGGCCTCGAGCCCGGCGTCGGCACGCCCGAGCAGTGCCAGGACATGATCCGGCAGACCATCGAGAAGTGGCGGCGCGTGATGAAGGAAGCCGGTATCACGCCCGAGCACGGCTGAACCGCTTGATCTGTAACAGAGTGTTACGGCCGGTCAACTCGAATCGATCACGTTCCGTTATAGGCCCCACGAGCTCCGCCGGAGCTCTCCGTCCAGAGACGTCCCTTCGAGGAGATGTGGAAATGAAGAAGTTGATCGCCGCGGTCATCGCGTCCGCGTTCGCGTTCGGTGTCGCCGGTTCGAGCTTCGCCGCCGACGTGCAGCCTCAGCAGGCGCAGCACCAGGTCGTGAAAGTGAAGAAGTCGCACAAAAAAGCGCACAAGGCGCACAAGAAGGCGCGCAAGGCGCACACCGCCGCGAAAGCGCCGGCGCCCAGGATGCACCAGGTCAAGATGGTCAAGAAGCACGGTCACAAGCAGGTGAAGAAGACGGTCCGCTGATTTCGTCCGTCACTGCACTATCCGTCACCGCTTCACCCGTGACTTTTTCTCCATGAGCAGCGTCCGGATGTCGCTCATCACCACATCCGGATGCAGGAAAGTGGAGTTATAAATTTCCCGGATCCAGCCGTCCCCGTCGATCAGGAACACCTTCAGCACGTGCGACAGCTCGCGCACCGGGCGGCCGCTCGAGCGGTCGACGGTGGTGCGCACGTCCTGGCCGAAGCCTTCGACCAGCGGCATGAGGTCGCGCGCGTTGCGCGTGGTCAGGAAATACCACGACAGACCCTTCTCTTCCCTCACCCGGCTGCCGGCGTACTGCGCCATGACCCCCGGCGTGTCGCGCGCGGGATCGAAGCTCAGCGTGACCAAGCGCACCCTGCCGGCGAGCGCGGGCGAGGCATGGATGCGCTGCTTCAGGCTGTCGAACACGCGATACGCGAGCGGACAGCCTTCCGGGTCGCTGCACGTGGTGTAGATGAAGCCGAGCAGCGTCACGCGGCCGCGGGTGAATTGTGCGAGGCGGCTCACGCGCGACTCGGTGTCGAGCACCGGTCCGTCGGGCGCGCGCATGATGCGCTCGAGCGTGTACGTGCCCGGCTGCGGCGCCCGATAGTCGAGCTTCGGGATGCCGTCGTCGGTGTGATGCGCCGCGGCCGCGGCGCTCAGCGCCGCGAGCACCACGGCGAGCGCTAAAGGGCGCACCGCTAGAACCGCTTCGCGCCGAGCTTCATGTGATGCGCGCGGCCGAGCTTCTCCCTTGTGAAATCGACCTCGAACACCTGCGCGAGCTCCTTGCCGTCCCACGTGTAGCCGCGGATGAACTGCTCGTTGTCCGCGCCGCCCTTGTCCCAGTTCGCGAGCAGCGACGAGGTGATGTAGACGCGCTTCCCGTCCCAGCTCTGCGAGATCATGTTGATCTGGCGGCCGGTGTTCTTCTGGTAGGTCTGCTGCGGCGCCTCCGGATTCGAGAGGTCGAAATAGCGCGTCGTGCCGTCCATGAAGGTGTTGACCCACAGGCCCTTGCCGTCGCGCGTGATGCTGATGTCGACGGGCAGCGGGATCTTCGACGGGTCGCCGATCGTGCCGACTTCCTTCGCCTGCCATTCGCCCTGCGCGTCCTGCTTCACCAGCCACAGCTTCGACGTGAGCGCGGTCGCGGTGATCGCCCAGTTGTCCTTCGGATTCGGCGACCAGCGGATCTCCAGCGGCGCGCCCGGCACCGCGAACACTTTTTTCGGCTTGAGCGGCTTGATGTCCCACAGCACCATCGTGTTGCCGAAGCGCTTCATCGCGGCTTCGTCCTTGATGAGGCTGCCGATGGGGCGCATGTAGTTGTCGTGGCCGGTGAAGCTCGACGTGAGCAGCACGTTCTTCTTCGGGTTCGCCGCGAGATCGTAGCCGTAACCGTCGCCGCCGTTCGTCGTCGGCATCGGGTAGCTCCCGATGAACACGCCCTTGTTGTTGTAGAGCGCCATGCCGGTGACGCCGCCTTTGTCCTTGTCGTTCGACAGCGCCTGCACGAGCATCCGGCCGGGCAGCGCATAGTAGGTGTGCGGCCCGATGTAGCCGGTCTTCGCGGCCAGGTCGTCGATCGTGTGCATCAGCCGCGGCTTGGCGGGGTCGCGGATGTCGAAGACGTAGATCTCGCTGCCGGCCAGCCCGCCCGCCCAGATCTGCCGGCGGTCGTCGGTGAATCCCATGTGATGCGCTTCGCCGCGCGATTTGACCGAGACCTGGTGGATGACCTTGCCGTAGCTCTTCGACTTCGGATTGACGTCGATCGTGACGAGCTTGTCCCAGCCGTCGCCGAGGCCTTCCACGCCGAGCGTCCAGACGTAGACGTAGTCTTCCTGGCCTTTGATGAGCTTGGAGATGTAGGGGGAGTTGCACGTTTCGTCCGCGGTTGCGGATGAGGCGATGAGCCAAAGCGCGGCGAGAACTGCGGAAGCAAACAGCTTCATGGCGGCCTCCCGTATATAGGACTGCGCTATGACATTCTGATACGGCGCCGCCGCAGAGGGAAGCGGGCGGAGTAGCGCAGGCGCTTCGCCTGCAGCGGGAAAGAAGCGAGCCTGTCGTGCAGGCGAGGGCGCCTGCGCTACATGGTGGGGCTGTTGAAGTCCCCGCCGAGCGCGACCAGTCCCCAGGGCGGAAGCTGCGCGTCGAGGCTGAAGCTGAAGTGTCCGGCCCCCGCGCGCATGTCGCGGAAGATGCGCTGGAGCGGCGAGCGGTCGTAGATGCCCATGCCGCCGGCCATCTCCTGGAGAGAATCGACGGCCGAGACCGCGAGACGCACGCCCGCCGCGCTGTTGCGCTTGTAGCGCAGGCGCGTCTCGAGGTCGAGCACGCCGCCGCGCTCGTAGATGTCCTGCGCTTCGAGCACGTCGTTGCGGATCAGCGCCGCGCCGGCGTCGATCTTCGCGCCGGCGTCGGCGATGCGCAGCTGGACCGTCTGGAAGTCGCGCATCTTGGCGCCGGTGTAGTTGGTGCTGCGCGATTTCACCCAGTCGATCGTCACGTCGAGCGCCGCGCGCGCGTTGCCGATGAGGCAGCCGGCGAGCCCGTTGCCGCCGATCGCGGAGACGGGCACCTGGAACATCGGGGCGGTGTTGACCGCGAGGCCGGGCCAATTGTTGCGGCCGTCCTTCACCACCATCGAGATCACGCGGTGCTGCGCCACGAAGACGTCCTTGCAGCGCACGGTCTTGCTGCTGGTCGCGCGCATGCCGAGCACCTGCCAGTCGTCGACGACCTCGTAGTCGGCGCGCGGGATCATGCAGAACACGTAATCGACCGGCTTGTCGTTCTCGCGCACGACGAACGCGAGCTGCTCCCATTCGGCGTGGTCGGTGCCCGACGAGAAGCTCCATTCGCCCGAGCATTTCAGACCGCCTTCGAGGCGCGTCGCGCGGCCCTGGTGATACGCGATGCCGGAGGCGATGCCGACGTCGGGGTTCGCGCCCCAGATCTCTTCCTGCGCGCGCGGCTCGGCCCACGCGAGGGTGCGATGGTGCGCGGCGAGGTTGCAGACGACCCACGAGGTCGCGGCGTCGCCGCGCGCGAGCGCTTCGGGGATGTCGAAATAGGAGATGAAGGGCAGCTCCATGCCGCCCCAGCGTTTAGGCTGGAGGTAGCGCAGCAGGCCGTTCTCGTGCAGCGCCTGCATGACTTCGGGCGTGAGCCTGCGCAGCGCTTCGTTCTTCGGCGCCTGCTCTCTCAGGAAAGGGATGAGCGCTCGCGCGCGGCGCAGCGCTTCTTCGTACGTGACGTTGGAAAAATCTCGCTTTGCTGCCGGGCTGTCCACTGCCGCGTTCCTCCGGAGTTTTGTCGAAGAAACGTATCACAAAAGGGCAAAAAGTGACGGATAAAACGGTGACGGATAAGGCGGTGACGGTGACTTCGTCACCGGTTCGCCCGCCACCGCATCACCCGTCACGCAGTACAGAGGCCGCGATCTCGAACGACCTCAGCCTCGCCGCGTGGTCGTAGATCTGCCCCGTCACCATGATCTCGTCGACCTGCGTTTGTGCGATGAACCGGTGCAGCCCTTCGCGAACGGTGCGCGGCGAGCCGACGTACGAGTAGCGCAGGGCGTGGTCGACCATGTCGCGCTCGGCGGGCGAAGACCACGGCATGCGGTCGACGGGCTGCGGCAGCGGCCCCGGATTGCCCCGCCTCAATTGCACGAAAGCCTGCTGGAGCGACGTGAAGAGGCGCCGACCTTCTTCGTCGGTGTCGGCGGCGAACACGTTGACCCCTGCCATCGCATAAGGCGTCCGGAGCTGCTTCGACGGTTTGAAGCTCCTGCGGTAGACGTCGAGCGCCTGCATCAGCGCATCGGGCGCGAAGTGCGACGCGAACGCATACGGCAGGCCGAGCATCGCGGCGAGCTGCGCGCCGAAGAGGCTGGAACCGAGGATCCACAACGGAATCTCGAGCCCCGCGCCCGGCACGGCTCGTATGGTCTGGCCCGCCTCGGCCGGCGCGAGCAGCGCCTGGAGCTCGAGCACGTCCTGGGGGAAGCGGTCGCCGGCCGAGACCGGATCGCGGCGCAAGGCGCGCGCGGTCTCGAAGTCGCTGCCGGGCGCGCGGCCGAGGCCGAGATCGATACGGCCCGGATACAGCGATTCGAGCGTGCCGAACTGCTCCGCGATCACCAGCGGCGAGTGGTTCGGCAGCATGACGCCGCCCGCGCCGACGCGGATCGTCCGCGTGCCGCCGGCGATATGGCCGATCACGACGGAGGTCGCCGCGCTCGCGATGCCGCGCATGTTGTGATGCTCGGCGAGCCAGTAGCGCGTGTAGCCCCAGCTTTCGGCGTGCCGCGCGAGGTCGAGCGAGTTGCGAAAAGCGTCGGCGGCGGTGGCGCCCTGCGCGATCGGGGCGAGGTCGAGGAGGGAGTAGGGGATCATCTCGGGTGAACGGGTGAACGGGTGAACGGGTGAATGTTGCATGCCGCGCGCCTGCTTGCTTCGCAGGGTGCGTGCAAACGCATTGCGCCGTTAAAGCATCATTGCCTCGGCCGTGCGCACGACGTCCGCTGCACCCACCCTGCACATCGTTTCCAGCGGCTCCGCATACGGCACCGGCACGCGCGGCGCGCCGAGCCGGCGCGGGGCGGTGACGAGCCTGTCGAAAAGCTGCTCGCTCGCCTCGGCGACGATCTCGCCGCCGAAGCCGCCGACTTTCACCGCCTGGTGCACGACGAGCAGCCGCCGCGAGCGTGCGACCGACTCGAATACCGTCTCGCGGTCCCACGGCCACAGCGTGCGCAGGTCGATCACTTCCGCGCTGCAGCCGCGCGCCTCCAGCGCTTGCGCCGCTTCGAGGCACACGCCGACCATGCTCGACCACGTGACGATGGTGACGTCGCTGCCGCGTTTCGCCACGTTCGCCTGGCCGAGCGCTGCAGGCTGTGCTGCCTCGTCGACTTCGCCGGCGACGGTCCAGAGCTCCTTGTGCTCCATGTAGACCACGGGATCGTCGCAGCGGATCGCGGCTTTCAGGAGCGCGTGGTTGTCGGCGGGGTTGGACGGCGCGACGACGACGAGCCCCGGCACGTGCACCCACCACGCTTCGGTCGACTGCGAATGCTGCGCGGCCATGCCGTCGCGAAACCCGATCGGCTGCCGGATCACGAGCGGCGCGCGCACCTGGCCGCCGAGCATGTAGCGGACCTTCGCGGCCTGATTGACGATCTCGTCGGCGGCGCAGATACCGAAGTCGGCGTAACGCAGCTCGATCACCGGACGCGTGCCGCACAGCGCCGCGCCCACACCCGCGCCCATGATCGTGTTCTCGCAGATCGGCGTGTCGACGATACGAGTCTTGCCGAAACGCTGCTGCAAGCCGAGATACTGGCCGGCGACGCCGCCCTCGGGTCCGAGGTCTTCACCCAGCACCCACACGCTGCCGTCGCGCTCCATCTCCTGCGCGAGCGCGGTCAGCGCGGCCTGCGCGTACGTCATCGTGGTCACGACGGCGCTCCCACGTCCTGCACGTCGGTGTAGAGCGTCGTGTGATCGGGCCACGGCGCGGTCTCGGCGGCCGCGACCGCACGTGCCACGCGCTCGATCGCCGCATCGTTCTCGCGTGACAGCCCCGTGCGCTCGACGCCGCGCGAAGAAAGCCATGACGCCGTGCGCACGATGGGATCGACCGCTTGCCAGCGCTCGACCTCCCGCGGGTCGCGATAGAGCCCTTTGTCGAGCGCGAGATGGCCGCGCCAGCGATAGGTGGTCGCATGCAGGAAACGCGGGCGGCTGTGCTCGCGCACCTCACGCACGTGGCGCGCCGCGGCTTCGCTCACCGCGATGACGTCGTTGCCGTCGACGGTCTCGCCGGCGATGCCGAACGCGGCGGCGCGAGCGAGCGGCCCCGGTCCCGCACTGACGCTGCCGGTGCGCGTGCGGTCGGAGTAGAGGTTGTCCTCGCACACGAAGAGCACCGGCAGGCCGAAGACGCTCGCCCAGTTGAGCGCTTCGAGCATCGGTCCGCGGTTCATCGCGCCGTCGCCGAAGAACGCGACGACGACCCGCTGCTCGCCTTTCATCTTCACCGCGTGCGCTGCACCCACCGCGATCGTGACGCCGTCGGCGACGACGCCGTTCGCGCCGAGGATGCCGAGCGAGAAATCGGCGACGTGCATCGACCCGCCTTTGCCGCCGCACACCCCGCCGACGCGGCCGTAGAGCTCCTTCATCATCGCTTCGGGATCGGCGCCTTTCGCGAGGCAGTGCCCGTGGCCGCGGTGATAGCTGCTGATGTAATCGGCGCGATCGAGGTTCGCGCACACCCCCGTCGCGATCGCTTCCTGACCGATGTATTCGTGCACCGACCCGCGCAGCTTCCCTGCCCTCCGCGCGTCGCCGGCGTGGGTGTCGAAGGCGCGGATGAGGCACATGGTGCGGTAGAGGGATAGCACCGATTCGGTGGGAGGGATTTCGTTCATCGTGGTCGCATGCATCACCTTCATTCCGGCTCGACGCCCGCCGCCTTGAGCACCCGCCCCATCGCCGGCGACTCCGCCTTGATCATCTCGGTGATCTCTCCCGGCGTGCTGTGCGCGGGTGCGACGCCGAGGCTCGCGTATTTCTCGACGACGTCGGGAAGCTTCACGATCTTCGCGAGGTCGCCGTTGATGCGCGTGATGACGTCGGCGGGCGTGCCTTTGGGCGCGAGCACGGCCCACCACGTCTGCGGGCTGCTGCCCTTGATGCCGGCCTCGACCATCGTCGGCGCGTCCGGCAGCACCGGCGAGCGCGCGTCGCTCGTCACCGCGAGCGCCTTGAGCTTGCCCGCCTTGATCTGCGGCACCGCGGGCGCCATGTCGGCGAAGCTCATGTCGATCTGCCCCGCGACGGTGTCCATGACCGCGAGCACGCCGCCCTTGTAAGGCACGTGGACGATGTTCACGCCGGTCACCGACTTGAAGATCTCGCCCGCGACGTGCGCCGGCGTGCCGCGTCCGCCCGAGCCGAAGTTCATCCTGCCGGGCCGCGATTTCGCGAGCGCAATCAGCTCCTTCACGTTGCGCGCGGGCACCGAGGGGTGGACGACGAGCACCTGTCCCGCTTTCGCGACGACCGAGATCGGCGCGAAGTCGTTCAGCGGGTCGAAGCCGAGCCGCTTGTAGAGGTGCGGGTTGGCGACGAGCGCGGCGTTGCTGCTCATGACGAGGTTGTAACCGTCGGCCGGCGCCTTCGCCGCGACCTCGTGGCCGAGGTTGCCGCCCGCGCCGGGTCTGTTCTCGACGACGACCTGGCGTCCCAGCGCGTCGCCGAGCTTCTGCGCGACGATGCGCGACAGCACGTCGGTCGTGCCTCCCGGCGGAAAGGGCGCGATCAGTCGCAGCGGCTTCGATGGATAAGGCGCCTGCGCCCAGGCGTTCGATGCCGCGAGCGCGACGATAACGAGCAGTGCACGTGCCGTCATTTCGTCCTCCCTTGTTTGCCACATAATAACCGCACGATGACCTCACGCCCTCTCACCATCGCCGAAACGTCGCGCCTGATCGAAACGCGCGAGCTCTCTCCGGTCGATCTCGTGCGCGCGCTGCTCGATCGCGTCGATGCGATCGATCCGGTGATCTCGAGCTTTCTGACGGTTACTCGCGACACGGCGTTCGCGCAGGCGCGCGCCGCCGAAGCGCAGATCGTCAGAGGCGAGTATCGCGGGCCGCTGCACGGCATTCCTTTCGGCGCCAAGGACAATTACGAGACGCGCGGCATACGCACGACCGGACACTCGCGCGCTTACGAGCATTACGTCCCGACCGCAGACGCGGCCGTTATCGCGGGGCTCTACGAGCACGGCGCCGTCCTCATGGGCAAGCTTGCGATGCACGAGCTCGCGCACGGCGGCCCGAGCTTCGACCTGCCGTGGCCTCCCGCGCGCAACCCGTGGAATCCGGCGCTCTTCACCGGCGGATCGAGCAGCGGGTCCGGCGCGGCGCTGGCGGCGGGGCTCGTGCTCTTCGCGCTCGGCAGCGACACCGGAGGCTCCATACGCACGCCCGCTTCGCTCTGCGGGCTCGTCGGGTTCAAGCCGAGCTTCGGCGTCGTCAGCCGCGGGGGCGTCCTGCCGAACTCGGAGAGTCTCGATCATTGCGGCCCGCTCACCCGCACCGTCGAAGACTGCGCGATCGTGATGGAGGCCATGAGCGGCTTCGATGCGGCGGACCGCGGCAGCGTCGCGACTTCGATTGCGTGGCGGGAGCCGATGAGACAGGAGCGCATCGATCTGCGCGTCGGTGTCGTGCGTCACTTCTCGGAAGAGGACCAGCCCGTAGCGCCCGCGTTGGCTGAGGCGACCGTCGAAGCGCTGCGCGTCATGCAAAGTCTCGGGGCGGCGATCGAGCACGTTCGCCTGCGGCCGCTGCGCGACTATTGCGACGCGTGGACGCTGATCGAAGAGCCCGAGACGCTGGCGGTACAGAGGGAGGCGCTCTCATCGCGGCCGCAGGATTTCGGCGATGTGTTCCACGAGCGCACGCTCATCGGCTGCCTGGTGCAGGCGTCCGACTACCTCGATGCGCAGCGGCTGCGCGCGCGCATGATCGACGAGATGAGCGCGGTGTGGGAGCGCTGCGACGTGCTCGTCACCGCCGGCGCGGGTCCGGCGCCGCGCCTCGGGCCCGAGCTCGCGAAGTGGCCGAGCCTGAACCGCTTCAGCCCTTTCGCGCTGCTCGGCCTGCCCGCGATCGTGGTGCCCGCCGGCTACAGTGAGGAAGGCCTGCCGCTGTCGATACAGATCGTGGGCAAGCCTTTCGACGACGCGGGAGTGCTCGGGGTCGCGCGCGCTTACGAGCGGGCGACGCGATGGTGGACGAAAGCGCAGGCGGCGCCGCAGTCTTTCGCGCCGCCGGCGCCGATCGCTTACGAGAAGCCGCGGCGGTCCACTGCCTCGAGCGATCCGCAGATCGCCGCGCTGTGCGAGCGCGCCGCGGCAAGCGCCGGGTTGAAGCTCGACGACGACCGCCTCGCGATCCTCTGCGGCGCCGCGCCCCATCTGATCGGGATGATCGGCAACGTTCGCGCGCTCGCGCGTGCGCTATGATGGACGTTCGCACACACCTAAAGAGCCGGAGGAGCTTGTCATGGTTGCACGTGCGTTATCCCTCGTCGCCCTCGCCGCCGCGCTGATCGTTCCCGCGATCTCGACCGCGCAAACCGCGCCCGCCAAACAAGTCCGTCTCATTACCACCTATCCGCCCGGCGGCGCCTCCGACATCATGGCGCGCTTCATCGCGCAGAAGCTCGGCGAGATCTGGGGCCAGAACGTGCTCGTCGAGAACAAGGCCGGCGCGAACGGCTCGATCGGCATGGAATACGCCGCGCGACAGACGCCCGACGGCAGCTCGTTCGTGATCGGCAACATGGGGCCGGTCGCGATCAACCCGCAGATCTCGAAAGTGCCGTACGACATGGCGCGCGACTTCCAGCCGGTGTCGATGGTCGCGATCGCGCCGACCATCCTCGTGACGAACGCGAATTCTCCGGCGAAGAACCTCGCCGAATGGATCAAGCTCGCGCGCGACAAGCCCGGCACGCTGAACTTCGGCACCGCCGGTCCCGGTACGCTCGGCCATCTCGGCGGCGAGATGATGAAGCGCATCGCGAAGATCGAGATCACGCACGTGCCTTACAAGGGCGGTGTGCTCGCGATCCAGGACCTGCTCGCCGGCAACGTGCAGCTCGTGTTCGCCGATCCGCAGCCGATCCTGCCGCACGTCAAGGCGGGCAAGGTGAGGCCGCTCGCGGTGAGCGGCGCCAAGCGCTCGAACGTCGCGCCCGACATCCCGACGATCGCCGAAGCGGGCCTGCCCGGCTTCGTCGCCGAGAACTGGTGGGGCGTGTGGGTGCCGGTCGCGACACCGAGGCCTGCCGCTGAGCGCCTCAATCAAAGCCTCGCCGGGGCGATGACGAGCGACGAGATCAAGCAGAAGTTCCAGGACATGGCGGTCGAGCCGCTGTCCGGCACGCCCGATCAGCTTCGCGATTACACCCGGGGCGAGATCGAGAAGTGGGGCAAGCTGGTCCGAGAAGCGAACATCCGCGCGGATTGAGACTTGAAAATGGATTCCCGATCGCCCTGTCGGGCGTCGGGAATGACGATACTCGTCACCATCACCCGCGCATGCGCTCATCGTCATCCCCGCGTAGTCCTGCTGCGTCATTGCGAGGAGCCGCGCGCGCGGCGACGACGCAATCCCGAGGCGCTCGGGACGGCTCGTGCGCCACGAGATCGCCACGGCTCGCTGTGCGAGCCTCGCGATGACACAGCACGAGCAGGCGATCACTCGGGAATGACGGTGGTCGTCATCCCCGCGTAGGCGACTGATCGGGAATGACCACCAGTCGTCATCCCCGCGTAGGCGGGGATCCATTTTGACTCGAGCAAAGGAAACCGTTTGCCCTCCGAATCGAAGACACCCGAAGAGCTGCTCGCCATCGCCACCAAAGCCCGCGGCGACATCTTCCCCGAATGGAAACCGCTGGCGCATGCCTCGCCCGAGACCTATCGCCTCATCACCGAGACCGGCAGCTATCTGCATTCGTACCACGGCGTCGAGCACACCGACGACCAGCTCTCGGGCCCGATGCGCGAGCTGATCGCCATCCCCGCGCTGTGCTCGAAAGGCGACATGCGCCACTCGCCGAACCACATACGGCGCGCCTACCGCATGGGCCTCACCGACAGGGCGATCTTCGAAGGCGCGATCGCGTTCTCGGCGGTCGTGGGATGGTCGAACCTCACGTTCGTGTCGCTCGCGATCATCGAGGCGAACAATCCGCTCTATCCGTATGGCGAGCTGCGGGCGGGGGGTGAGCCGAAAGAGCTGAAACCTTTCGCCGAGATGACGATGGGCCGCACGCGCAAGGGCGATGCGCCCGAGAGCGCCGCCGATACGCCCGAGTGGCGTTACGCCGCAAGCATCGACGCCGAGCTGGTCCGCCGTGCGACGGCGTTCGCCGATCACTGCCTGACTGAAGGCGAGATCCTCGGCCCCGGCCCGCGCGAGCTCATCGCCGTCGCCGCACTGGCGATGCGCGGCGAAGCGGACCTCGCCGCCGCGCACATCCGCCGCGCCTACGACTACGGCATGACCAGGCGCCACGTGCTCGAGGCGATCTGCAGCGTGCTGCCGATGAGCGGCATGGTGACGGGGCAGGTGGGGTTTCGGGCGATGCAGCTCGCGGAGCGGTGAAGCTCAGCGCCCCTCGAACCGCGTGAGGGTGAAGCTGAACGTGGCCCCTTCGTCGACGGCGGCCTGCACCCGTATCCTGCCGCCGTGGCGTGAGATGATCCGCCGCACGTTGGCGAGGCCGATGCCCGTGCCTTCGAACTCGCTCTCCATGTGCAGGCGCTGGAAGACGCCGAACAGCTTGTCTGCGAACTTCATGTCGAAGCCCACGCCGTTGTCGCGCACGAACACCGTCATCTGACGGTCGTCGTCCACGGTCGCCCCGATTTCGATCCGCGCAGGATCACGGGGCCGGCTGTATTTCACCGCGTTGCCGAGCAGGTTCGCGAAGACCTGTTTCAGCAGCGCAGGATCGCCGAGCGCGGCGGGCAGCGCGCCGACGCTCCATTCGATGTTGCGCCCCTGCACGGCCATTTCGAGATCGGCTATCGCGGTCCTCACCAGCGCATCGAGATCGACACGGCTCTGACGCATTTCGGCGCGGCCGGTCCGGGAAAACGAGAGCAGGTCTTCGATGAGCTGGCGCATGCGCCGGCTCTGGCCGCGGATCACGTCGAGGCAGCGCACCGCCTGCGCCGGGAGCTGGCCCTCCGTGTGCTGCGCGAGCATCGCGGCATAACCGTCAATGTGGCGCAGCGGCGCAGAAAGGTCGTGCGAGACCGAGTACGAGAACGATTCCAGCTCCTGATTGGCGTCCTTGAGCTGTGCATTGAGCGATTGCAGGGCGTCCTGGGTGCGCTTCAGGTCCTTGTTGCGCTGGATCGCCGCGTCGTAGGTCGACAGCAGGAGGTTGAGCACTTGCGGCGTGTCCGCGGTGATGACGTGGCGGGCGCCATTGAAGTGGATCTCGACGCGGTGCCCTGTCTCTTCCGCCAGCCGCGGCCGGGTGTTTGCCAGCACCTGTCGCACCTGCGCCAGCAGGTACTGCTCTTCATACGGTTTGACGATGAAATTGTCGGCGCCGCACTCGACGCCCCGTATGACATCCTGCGAGTCGGACATCGTGGTGACGAGGATCACCGGCGTGTCGCGCAGCTCCGGGTGGGTCTTCACCCGGTGCGAGAGCTCGTACCCGTCCATCTCCGGCATCACGACGTCGCTGATGATGAGCGTCGGTCTGAGCATTTCGGCCATCTCCAGCGCGATGCGGCCGTCGGTCGCGACGGCCGTCCGATAGTCGTGCCGCTCGAGGATGTGCTTCAGGTGCTGGGCCTGCGTCGCGCTGTCCTCGGCGATGAGTATGGTGGTGGCCGCTGCTGCGGCGTCGTCGGTGCGGGTTGTCGTGCTCATGATGTCTTGTCCGTCGGCGGGCCGTTCGGGTCGACCAGCTTGATGAGGGTCTGTGCAATGCGCTCCGGCGCCAGCACGTGAGCGGCGGCCCCGAGCTCGATCGCGGCCCCGGGCATGCCGTTCACCGCGCAGCTCTCGCGGTCCTGCGCGATGGTGACCGCGCCGCGGTCTTTCATCGTTTTGAGCGCCTCGGCCCCGTCCCTGCCCATGCCGGTCAGCAGCACGCCGACCGCGCTCGGGCCCCAGGCCGCGGCGATCGATCGAAAGAGGAAAGACACCGCCGGCCGCAGGTGGTTGTCGGGCGGCTCGCGGCTCAGCGCGATGGCGCCGCCGCCGCCCACGCCCATATGGAAGTCGTCGGGCGCGAGATAGACGTGGCCGGGTTGCGGATAGATGCCGTGCGAGGCGATGTGGACCTGCAGCGCCGTGGTGTCGTTCAGCCATTCCGCCATGCCGGCGATGAAACCGCGCGCCATGTGCTGCACGACGAGTATGGGCGCGGCGAAGTTCTTGGGCAGTGCGCCGAGGATCGTCTGGAGCACCGGGGGGCCCCCGGTCGACGCGCCGATGCCGACCAGCCGAAGCTCCGTCGCGCGCTGTCGTTCCTGCGCCGCTACGGACGGGCGCGGCCGGTGGGGGTGGCGGCGCACGACTTTGACTTCGGACATCAGCTTCACCGTCGTCAGCAAGGTCTTCGCGGTGTCCTCGAAATCGCCGTCGTCGCGGCGCGTCGGTTTGCCCACGCAGGCGATGGCGCCGACTTCCATCGCGCGGAACGTGATGATCGTGTCCTTGACGTTGGTGGTCGCGCTGCAGATGACGATGGGCACCGGGTGCGATTGCATCATGAGCCGGGTCGCTTCGAAGCCGTCGAGCCGGGGCATGTTCAGGTCCATCACCACCACGTCGGGCCGCTGGTCGCGCACGAAATCCAGCGCCGCCTGCCCGTCGTCGACGGCGCCGATCACGCGAATCTGCGGATCGCTTTCGAGCAGGTGAGTGAGGAAGAGCCGGACGGTCGGCGAATCCTCGACGACGAGCACGGCGATCTTGCGATGTTCCAAGGTCAGCGTTCCTGTATGAGGCGCGCCACGGCCGAGCGCAGATCGCTCTGGTCGAAGTTGCCTTTCACGATGTACGCGTTGGCGCCGGCTTCCACGCCGCGCTCGCGGTCTTCGCGCGTCGCGAGCGCAGTGACCAGGATCACGGGCAGCGCCGACAGCCGCCGGTCCGCGCGCACTCGGGCGGTGAGATCGAACCCGTTGAGCCGCGGCATCTCGACGTCGGAGACGAGGAGATCGAAGTGCTCGGTGCGCAGCAGCGTCAGCGCGTCCATGCCGTCGACCGCGAGCCTGACCTTGTACCCCGCGGCCTCGAGGATGGTCTTCAGCAGCATGCGCGAAGTGATCGAGTCTTCGGCGACGAGTATCGACTTGCTCTCGCTCATCGTCGGCTGGGTGGAGGGTTCGGGTCGCGCGATCGCGACAGACAGCCGGCGCGCCGACTTGAAGAGATCGCTCACGTTGAGCACCGGTGCGATCGCGCCCGACCCGAGCACCGTCAGGGCGGCGACGTTGCGCACGCGCACCAGCGGCCTGGAGAAAGGCTTCAGCAGCAGGTCCTGCTCGCCCCTGACCGCATCCACGCCGAACGCGATCCGCTGCTCGCCGCTGGCGAGCACCACGACCGGTAGTCCGGCCGCCGGCGGCGCGGCGCGCTGAGCGAGCGGCAGATCGAGCACGTCGGCGAGGTGCGCCAGGGCGACGGCCCTGCCGTCGAACGACACGGTGTCGCGTCCCTCGACGCTTTTCACGTCGTCCGGCTTCGCGCGCGACACGCGCTCGACCTGCGCGATCGGCACGACGAGCACCTGGCCCGCGGCCTCGACGAGTACTCCGCGGAACGTCGCCATCGTGCCGGGAACGACCAGCCGGAAAGCAGTGCCTGCGCCGGGCCGGCTCTCGACGCTCACGCTGCCGCCGAGCTTCTCGGCTTTTTCGCGGACGATGGCCAGCCCGAGACCGCGACCCGAGACCGCGGTCACCGACGATCGGGTCGATACCGCCGACTCGAAGATCAGCGCCTGTGTCCGCTCCTCGGTCAGACGCTCGGCGTCGTGCGCCGGGAGGACGCCGTTGCGCACGGCGGACTCCCGCACCCTGACCGTGTCGATGCCGGCGCCGTCGTCGGACAGGCGCAGCTCCACTTTGCTTCCGTTGACGCGCGAGACCGTCAGCGTGACGGTCGCGCGCTCGGGCTTGCCCGCGCGCGCGCGGGCCTGCGGCGATTCGACCCCATGGTCGATCGTATTGCGCAGCAGGTGGATGATCGGGTCCTTGACCTCTTCCAGGATGCGCCGGTCGATCTCGACGTCGTCCCCGAGAATCGTGAAATTCACCGCTTTGCCCTGCTCGCGCGAAAGGTCGCGCACGAGCTTGGGGAACGACGCCGAGATCGTTGCGAACGGCAGCAGCAGCAACGTCTTGGATTCCTCCAGCAGGCCGTCGATCAGTCTGCCTGCGGCGTGCCGGTCGCGTTCGGCCGCATGGCGTATCGCGGCGAGCCCGTCTTCGATCGACTTGACCGTGTGCCGTCCCGATTCGACGAACTCGAAGAAGCGGGCCAGCGCCGGGCCTTCCTGAGTGTCGGCTCTCGGCTGCCGCAGCTGCCGCACGTCGGGATCGAGTTGCGCCCACGTATCACGCCACGCCGCGAGACGCTCGCCGAGCGCCTGCAGGTCGGTCACGCGCTGCGCGGCCGCGAGCTTGATCGAGAGCAGCTCCTGCGCGTCGCGCAGCCGCGCCTCGAGCTTGTGCACCGGGATGCGCACGGTCTCCCGGATCTCGGCATCGGCCAGGGCCGGCGCCGCCTCGGCGGGGGGGCGCGTCGGTTCCTGCGGCGGCGAGGGCGTCTGCGCCGGGGGAGGCGCCTCGACAGGCGGCGCCGCGGCGCGGGCTTCCTCCACTGCGCGCGCGAGCGCTTCGAGCTTGCGGTGGGCCGCGTCGAGCGAGGCGGCATCGAGATCGGCGCCGCGCTGCTTCCATCCGGCAAAGACGTCTTCGAGCGTTTCGCAGAGCGACTCGGCGCGCGCGAGGTCCACGGCCCGTGCGGCGCCTTTCAGGCTGTGCGCCGCGCGAAACACGGCTTCCACGATGTCGCGCGCTGCGGCCGCCCCGGACGCTTTCTCCAGCCCGAGGAGGCCGCTGGACATCGTCTGCAGGTGTTCGCGCGCTTCGACCAGAAACGTCGCGCGCAATTCCTCGAGGAACGCCTCGTCGTCGTGGCTCATGCGGGCGATCCGCTAGACCTGGTAGCGGTCGATCATGTGCTTGACCCGCTGGCCGAGGTCGTTCAGGTTGCGCGCCGCGTTCTCGAGCTGCTTGGCGCTCGCCACGTTCTGCGCGCTCGCGCGCTTGATGCTGTCCATCGCCGCGGCGACCTGGTCGACGCCGACGAGCTGCTGCTGGCTCGACGCCGCGATCTGCGTCGCGGCCTGCGCGGCGTCGCTGACGCTGACGGTCAACGCCTGTATCGCACCGCCGGCGAGCTCGGTCTGACGGGTGCCCGCAGAGACCGCTTTCGCACCTTCCTCGGTGGCCATCACCGCGCTCGCGGTCGCCTTCTGGATGTCGCCGAGGATCGCGCGGACCTGGTGCGTGGCCTGCCGCGATTGCTCGGCGAGGCTTTTCACCTCCTGCGCCACGACGCCGAATCCCTTGCCGTGCTCGCCCGCCTTCGCGGCCTCGATCGCTGCGTTGACCGCCAGCAGGTTCGACTGCGCGGCGAGGTCTTCGACCGAAGCCATGATCTGGCCGATCGCCTGGCCCTGCTCGGACAGCCGCATCATGCTCGCCGCGATGCCCTCCATCTGCACGCTGATCCGCTGCATGCCGGCCGCGACGTCTTCCGCGGATTTGCTGCCGCTGCGGGAGTTCTGTGCGGCGCTCTGGGCGCTGTCCGAAACCAGTTTCGCCTTCTGGGTCGAGATCTGCGCCGTCTGCCGCACCTCTTCGACCGTGGTCGTCGTCTCGCTCACCGCGGCGGCCGCTTCGCTCGCGCTCGCCGCCAGCTGGCTCGTCGAGGCGACGATCTCGTTCGCGGCGGTGCCGAGCACGTTCGCGCTTTCGACGAGCGCGCCTATCTGCTCGCGCAGGTTCTCGCTCATCCGCACGAACGCGTGCCCCAGCACGTCGTCGGCCGATTGCGGCTCGATGCGCATGCGCAGGTCGCCGGCGGCGATCTGCTCGGCCATGGTCGCCATCCTGCGCAACGCTTTGGTCATGCGATCGAACGCGCGCGAGAGCACCCCGACCTCATCGGCGCGCGCGCTCACCTCGAACTTGACGTCGAGGTTGCCCCCCGTGATGGCTTCGGCGACCTCGGTGAGCTGGCGCAGCGGACGCGAGATGCCGCGTGCGATCAGGAATGCCGCCAGCGCCGACAGCACCACCGCCGCGAGCGTGCCCAGCGACATGACCCACCTCGAGAGGTGGGCGTCCGCGTCCGTCTTGTCGCTGCGCTCCTTGAGGATGCGCCGGCCTTCGGCTTCCAGCTGGTCGAGCGCCGCGCGCAGGGTGACGGTGGCGCCGCCGCCCGACTCGTTGACGCTGCGGATCAGCTCGGCCGCGGCCGCGGGTCCCTTCTGACGCATCGCAGCCAGCGTCTGCTCGCCGCGCGCGAGACGGGTTCTGACGATCGTCTCGAACTGGTCGAAGTGCTGCCGCTGGCGCGGATCGCTGTCGGCGAGGGTCTTCGCGTTGCGCAGCGCGGTTTCGGTCTTCTCGAGGGCGACCCGATAGCCCTCGAGCTGTTTCTCGTCGCCGATGACCGCGTAGCCGCGAAGCGCGTTCTGCATCTCCACGGTGTGCAGCTCGATCTGCCCGAGCCCGTTGAGCAGCTCGTACGTCAGCTGCCGCGCGTCCGACGTCTCGATGAGCTGGCTCGTCGTGTAGTAGGAGACGATGCCCACTCCGGTGAATATCGCGAGCACGAACCCGAAGCCGAGGCCGATTCTTGCGCCGACTCCCCACTGGATTGAACCGTTCATGTTTTTCACTCAGATGTCCTCATCCACGATGATCTTCGGGTCGGCCATGATGCGCGCAGCGTCGAGCACGACGAGCCGCTCGGCAGTGACCCCTTTCAGGTATTCGGCGCCGATGTCCGTCAGCGTCGGCAGCTCCCGCTGCAGGCCCGCGGCGGCAACGGGCCGCACGCCGACGATGAGGTCGGCGAGCAGGCCGAACTCCATGTCCCGGCCGCTCACGACGATGACGGCGTGCAGATCCGTCAGCCCCTGCTCGGGCAAGTCGAAGAATTTCTTCAGGTCGAGCACCGGGAGCAGCCGGCCCCGCACGTTGACGATGCCGGCCACGAAAGGCGGCGCGCACGGGAGCGGCGCGAGCTGGCCGAGCGGCTCCACCGAGTTCACGTAGCGCACCTCGAGCGCATAACGCTCGTGCGCGAGAGAGAATTCGAGCACTTCGATCGCCGTTTCGCCGTGCGGCGCCGGATCGATCGGACGCGCGAGCGCCTCGGCGCGTGCGCGAAGTATCCGGCGCGACTCGGCGCTCATGGCATCGTCATTCATCGCGGCCGCTCGCGGTCGCCAGGATCGCGCCGATCGTCTCGGCGAGCCGGCCGGTGCTGAGCCCGTCGGAACCGGGAACGAGCTCGTCGACTTCGCGGCGGCTCAGCAGGTGCAGCGCATTGACGTAATGGCGGCGTGCGCTCCCCTGGTCGCCGCAGCGCGCAGCCAGGCTGCCCAGCGCGTAATGCGCGAGCACGAAGTCGGGCTGCAGAAACAACGATCGCTGCAGCGCGCTTCTGGCTTCGTCGTGGCGCTCCAGCTCGAAGAGAATCGCCGCGCGCAGGTAGTGCGCCTCCGGATCGAGCAGGTCGGCCGCGGCCCATCGGTCGCACCACGCGAGCCCCTGCTCGTGCTCGCCGAGATCGGCGTGCAGCCGCGCGCGCTCGGCGCACGACACGACGCTATCGGGTGCATGCGCCGCGCGCGGCGCGGGCGCACGGCGGGGCGGGACCGGCGAGCTGTCGATCGGTGCGAGCGGTCGGCGGTAGAGCAGCGACCCGCGGCGGTTGACCGGAGTGAATCGCTCGAACAACGCGGCCGACGTCTCGCTCGGCGCGACCGCCAGCCAGCCGCCCGGCACGAGAGCGTCGTGCAGCCGGTCGATCACCCGGCGCATCGGCTGCGGGGCGAAGTACATGAGCGCGTTGCGGCAGAAGATGACGTCCATCGCATGGGTGTCGGTGAGCGGCGACGGATAAGACCCGTACGCGGCGAGGTTCAGCGGCGCGAACTTCACCATCGCCCTGATCTCGGGGGCCACGGCGTAGCGTCCGTCCGCGGTCCGGCGGAAATAGCGTGCTCTGAGGCCGGGCGGCTCGGAGCGGAACGACCATTCCCCGTAGGTCGCCGCGGCGGCTTTCTCGAGGAAGCGCGGGTTGATGTCGGTGGCGAGGATCCGCACATCCCATTCCGGGAGATCGGGCACGGTCTCCCGCAGCATGATCGCGAGCGAATACGCTTCCTCGCCGGTGCAGCACGCGGCGCTCCAGATGCGCAGCCGACGGCCGCCGCCTCCGCGGAGCGTGTCTCCGAGCAGGGACTCTCTGAGCGCGTCGTAAGCGCCGCCGTCGCGAAAGAAATAAGTCTCGCCGACCGTGATGTGGCTCGCGAGTATCTCGACCTGCGCGGTCGTGAGCGACGCCGCGGCGAGCCACTCGACGCATGCGTCGGCGTCGTCGAACCCCAGCTCGCGTGCGCTGGCCGCGATACCACGGCGCAGATCGTCGTGGCGCTCGCGCGGGAAGTGCAGGCCCGTCGCTTCGACGACCGTCTCGCACACGCGCGCCCAGCGTTCATCGCCGCGCTTCGCCATGGCTGCCCAGCGCCGCCTCGAGCTCGCGACTCTCGTCGAGCGTCAGCAGCTTCGTCAGATCGTGGATCAGCACCAGGCCGTCCTTCAGCCTGACCGCGCCCTGGAAAGCCTCCATACCCGGCCCGATCGACGCCGGCGCCGCGACGGCATCGGGCTCGCACTCGATGACACCCGCGGCCTCGTCGATCACCAGCGCGACCGGCCGCGCGGCCGTGGCCGCGATGAGAAACTGGTCCGCGACGTCGATCTCACGATCGGCGAGCGAAAACCTCCGCCTCAGGCTGATCACGGGCAGCACGTGTCCGCTCACGTCGATGATGCCGAGCACCAGGTGCGGCGAGCCGGGGAGGGGAACCACGTCGACGGCACGCACGATGCGCTCGACGTCGGCGAGCGGCAGCGCATAACGCCGCTCGTCGAGCACGAACATCACTGCACGTATCGTTTCTGTCATGCGCATGCGGAACCCATGCAGCAGCCGCACTGCCGCAACATCCGCTCCTCGATTGTTGTAATGATTTTCCGGACGGCACCCGCTCGTGCAGTCACTCACACGTGCGCGGGCCACGACGCAGCGCATGCGATAGCATACTGTCGAGCCTCCGCGCAATACGTACGTCTACGTTACGCCCGCAACCACGGCGTCACGATTCGAAGCATTTGGAATGAACGTGCGCTCGGGTGCGCACATTCGTTCTTCCGAAGACAGGTATCGCATGCAAACCGGAAACAAAGTACGCAAGCTGCTCGCCGAAGGCCGGGCCGTCACGGGCATGATCCTCTTCACCGGCAGCCCGATGATGATCGAGATGATGGCGGCGGCCGAAGTCGATTTCGTCATCATCGACATGGAGCACAGCGCGCTCGACCTCGACCGCGCCGCGCACTGCATACGCGCGGCCGATGCGGCCGGCGTCACGCCGTTCGTGCGCGTGCCCGAAGTCGACGCGGCGCTCATCAAGAAGCTGCTCAACCTCGGCTGCGCGGGGATCGCGCTGCCTCACGCGAACCGCTCGAATTGCCTGGCATTGCTCTCCGCGATGCGCTACGCGCCGCTCGGCGAGCGCGGCGCGTGTCCGATGGTGCGCGCGGCGGGCTACTCGCGCGGCGACTGGAGCGCGTACGCCCATCGCGCGAACACCGAGACGATGGCGATTCCCCTGCTGGAAGACGAAGCGAGCATCGCGGACTTCGACGCGCTGGCGGCGATGCCCGGGCTCGACGTCTATTTCGTCGGCCCGACCGACCTCGCGATCTCGCTCGGCGTCCCCGGCGCGACCTTCGACGAGCCGAAGATGCGCGCGGCGCTGGAGAAGGTCGTCGCCGCGGCGAAGCGCCACGGCAAATACGTGATGACCACCGTCGGCAACAAGCTCGACGTCGACTACGGCCGCGACATCGCCAGGCGCGGCGTGCAGCTCATCGTCTACGGCACCGACGCGGACCTCTTCGTCGACGCCATCCGGCGGCTGCAGGGGATGAAGGCGTAAGGCGCGAAGCCGTCATTCCCGCGCAGGCGGGAATCCATCTCGACGTTCGAGTCTCGAAAATAGATTCCCGATCCCGCTGCCGCGGGTCGGGAATGACGGTCGATCAATCAGCCTTGATGTGGGCGGCTTTCACCACCTTCGCCCACTTCGCCGTCTCGGACTTGATGTAACCCGCGAACTGCTCGGGCGTGCTGGGCGTGGCGATGATGCCGGAGTCGAGGAGGCGCGTCTTCACGTCGGCCATCGCCAGCGCTTTGGTGGTCTCGGCGTTCAGGCGCGCGATGATCTCGCGCGGCGTTCCGGCCGGCGCGAAGAAGCCGTACCAGTTGTTCGCTTCGAATCCTTTCAGGCCGCCTTCGGCGATCGTCGGGATTTCCGGCAGGCGCTCGTAGCGCTGGTTGCCCGCCATCGCGATCGGGCGGATGCGCTTGGCCTGGATCGAGCCGATCGCCGTGGACACGGTGGAGAACACGAGCTGCACCTGGCCCGCGACGAGGTCGAGCATCGCCGGCGCGCCCCCCTTGTAGGGGACGTGCACCATCTTCACGCCCGCCATGGTGTTGAAGAGCTCGCCCGCGAGATGGTCCGCCGCGCCCGCGCCCGACGAGCCGAACAGGAGCTGCCCCGGGTGCTGCTTGGCGACCGCGATGAATTCCTTCACCGTCTTAGCCGGCAGCGAGGGATGCACCACGAGGACGTTCAGCGCGTTCGCGGTCTGTCCGATGGGCACCAGATCTTTCTGCGGGTCGTAAGGCATCTTGGAATAGAGGCTCGGCGCGACGGCGATGTTGCCGATGGTGCCGAGCACGATGGTGTAACCGTCGGCCGGCGCCTTGGTCGCGAGCTCGACGCCGACCAGCCCGCCGGCGCCGCCGCGGTTGTCGACGACGACCTGCTGCCCCAGTGCGGCCGTGAGCTTCATGGCGAGCGCGCGGGCGGTGATGTCCGCGCCGCCGCCGGGGGCGAAAGGGCTGATGAGGCGTATCGTCTTCGACGGATACGACTGAGCGAAAGCGGAGGAAACGGCGAGCGCGAGCGCGCTCGCGGCGAAGAGCTTGAGGACTTTCATGATGAAGACCGCAGGAGGGTTGAAGAACCTGGAGTCTATAGCACTCACGCGGGTGCCGTTCACCGCGCACTGGAAACGCTCGCGGTGCTCGACCGCGGTGCGTACCGTAGCGCAGGCGCCTCGCCCGCAATGAACGACCTCACATCCGATGCAGGCGAGGGCGCCTGCGCTACACCTGATTCGCGCCTCACGGGCGCGGTATTCAGGAGCTTCAGGACAGCGCCGAGCAGCCGGCGCGATTGCGCGCCCACTCCGGTCTTCGCTCGGCGAGGTCGTCGTTCTCGGGCTGCTCGTCGTAGGGGTTCTGAAGCACGCGCATCAACCGCTCGAGCACCGAAGCGTCGTCCTGCTCCAGCGCGTCGATCGCCAGTTGGGCGAGGTAGTTGCGCAGCACGTACTTCGGATTCGCGCGATTCATGCGCTCGATGCGCGCGGCGCTGTCGACGCCGTCGCGCTTCACGCGCGCCGCGTAGCGCCGCATCCACGCGGCGGTGCGCGCGACGTGCTCGGGCTCGAACGCGTCGTCGGCGTAATAGGCGCGGCGCAGCGGCTCGACCAGCGCCGCGTCGTCGGCGGCGTCGAGCGGCACCGTCGGCAGCAGCCGGAAGAAAAGCGTCATGTCGGTCTCGACGTCCTGCAGGAGCTCGAAGCCGTCGTTGACGAGCTTGTCGTCTTCTTCGCCTTCGAGCGCCGCGATCCCGAATTTCTCCGAAAGCATGCGCCGCCATTCGTCGGTGTACGTCTCGCCGTACGCGCCCAGCGCTTCTTCCAAAGGCTCTTTCGCGCCGACGAGCGGGATGAGCGCGTTCGCGAGCTGCACCACGTTCCACAGCCCGATCTGCGGCTGGTTGCCGTAGCAGTAGCGGCGGCCCTGCGCGTCGGTGGTGTTCGGCGTCCACGCGGGCTCGTAGCCTTCGAGCCAGCCGTACGGGCCGTAGTCGATGGTGACCCCGAGGATCGACATGTTGTCGGTGTTCATCACGCCGTGCACGAAGCCCACGCGCATCCACTCGGCCATGAGGCGGCCGGTGCGCCGGCAGATCTCCTCGAACCAGCGCGTGTAGACCTCGGGCGAGGGCGCGCCGAGCTGCGGGTAATGCGTGGCGATGACGTAATCGGCGAGCTGTTTGAGGAGCTCGGTTTCCTGTTGCGCGGCGAGGATCTGGAAGTTGCCGAAGCGGACGAACGTCGGCGCGACGCGGCACACCACCGCACCGGGCTCGGGCGCGGGATTGCCGTCGTAGAACATGTCGCGCACGACCGCTTCGCCGGTGCCGACGAGCGACAGCGCGCGGGTCGTCGGCACGCCGAGCCAGTGCATCGCCTCGGAGCACATGAACTCGCGCACCGAGGAGCGCAGCACCGCCCGCCCGTCGGCGGTGCGCGAATACGGCGTGCGGCCGGCGCCTTTCAGCTGGAGCTCGTAACGGCCGCCGTCGGCGCCGATCACTTCGGCGAGCGTGATCGCGCGCCCGTCGCCGAGCTGTCCGGCCCAGTGGCCGAACTGGTGTCCGCCATAACGCGCGGCATACGGCTGCATGCCGGGCAGCACGGTGTTGCCGGCGAGCACTTTCGCTTCGAGGCCGGTCGCCGATTCGGGATGCGCCAGGCCGAGCATCGCGCCGACCGCGTCCGACCACGCGAGCAGCCTCGGCTCGCGCACCGGTGTCGGCTCGACACGGCTGTAGGCCGCGTGCCGCACCTGCCGCGGCATGTTGTGCAGCACCGGGTCGGCCGGCAGCGCGGAGACGAGGGTGTTCTCGAACGCGAGCGCGTCGAGCGGACGGAGGGTGAGAGAGTTCATCATCGGGGCTTTATTCAGTCATCGCGAGTCGCCGGAGGCGGCGTGGCGGCCTTCGGCCGCCACCGGCCGGAAAACGAACGGCGGGACCTACGGCCCCGCCGTAGGCGTGGCGCACGGACCCTCGGGATTGCTTCGTCGCTACGCTCCTCGCAATGACAGTGCCTGTTATTCGACCTTGATGTCGTTCTCGACCACCACGCGCGACCACTTCTTCACTTCGTCTTCGATGAAGCGCTGGAACTCGGCGGGCGACTTGTTGACCACGACCGACATCAGGCTCTTCGCGAGCTGATCCTTCATCTCCTGCGTCTCCATCGTTTTGACCACGGTGGCGTGAATCCGGTTGAGCAGAGGCTTCGGCACCCTGGCGGGCGCGAAGAGGCCGTTCCATGCGTTGGTGCCGATGCCGGGGAAGCCCGCCTCGGTCATGGTCGGCACGTCGGGAAGCTCCGGCCGGCGCGTCGGCCACGTCGTCGCCAGCGCCTTCATGCGGCCGGCGCGTATCGAGGCGATGCTCGACGCGAGGTTGATCATGACGAGCTGCACCTCGTTCTGGAGGATGCCCGTCAGCATGCCCGCGCCGCCGGTCTTGTACGGCACGTGGACGAGCTCGATCTTCGCCGCTTTGGCGAAGCGCGCGACGTCGAGGTGCGGATAGGTGCCGAGGCCCGCCGAGCCGTAGTTGAGCTTGCCCGGCTGCTTGCGCGCGAGCTCGATGAACTCCCTGAGGCTCGCCGCCGGCAGCGTAGGCGGCACGGCATACACGTGCGGCAGCTCGATCAGATTGGTGACGCCGGTGAGATCGCGCGACGGCTTGATCGACAGGGTCTTCGAGAACGTGGTCTCGTTGATCGCGTTCGTCGAGACGTTGCCCACCATCAGCGTGTAGCCGTCGGGCGAGGCTTTCGCGGCCACTTCCAGCGCGATGTTGCCCGACGCGCCCGAGCGGTTGTCGACGACCACGCCCACACCCCAGACGTCGTTGAGCTTCGCGGCGAGCTGCCGCGCGATGATGTCGGTGGCGCCGCCCGGCGCGTACGGCACGAGGAGGCGCACCGGGCGCTGCGGGAAGGTCGTCTTCTCCGTGGCGGCCGCGGCGGTGAGGAGCGGCAGGGCGAGCAGTGATGCGGCGAGCAGCGTGCGAACCATCGATCCTCCTCGTTGAGTGTTGTGCCCGTATGTTAGGCGTGAAGGGGTGACGGATAAAGCGGTGACGGATGAGGCGGTGACGGATGGTACGGCGGCGTACATCCGGCCATGCCGCATCCTGTTACACTCGCCCGCTGGCAACTTTGAAAGGAGGTGATCCCGTGAGAGACCTTACAGGTAAGGACCTTCAGAGCGGATCGACCCGCACCTTGGAGGCCGACCGCTAGACGGTCCGAACCTTCCGTAATACCAGACGCCCCGTGTGACCCACGGGGCGTTTGCTTTTCGTCACCGCTTCACCCGTCACCGCCCCATCCGTCACTTCTTATTCCTTACGCCGGATCGAGGTCCGGCAGGTGCCTGAAGACACCGCGATCGTTGAACGCCATGCATCGGTTCGACGCGCGGTACGCGGCGATCTTCGGCCGCGCCGCGACGCGATCGTGCAGCGCCGACAGACCCGGGTATTTCGGTGCCAGCTTACGCATCGCGTTGGGGAACGAGAAGCGCAGGCCCTCGAGCAGCCAGAAGATCGACAGGTCGACGTACGACAGCCGGTCGCCGACCATGTGCTCGCCGCCGTTCGCCTGGAGCACGCGCTCGAAGTGCCCGAGGAACTTCGGCACGCGCTCGGCGATGAAGTGCTTCGAATATTCGATCGCCTCGTCCTTCTGGTCTTCGTAGTACAGACCGTGGGCGATCGGATGGTGCGTGTGCTGGATGGCCTGCACGAGGTCCGCGATCGTGAGCTGGAGCTGGTGCGCCCACAGCCGGCCCTGCTCGTCGTCGGGCGCGAGGCCGAGCTTCGGCCCGATGTACTGAAGGATGTTGGCGGTCTGCCCGACCGTCACGTCGCCGTGCGTGAGGAACGGCGGCGCGAAAGCGGGACGCTTGTTCGCCGGATCCTGCATGAGCTTTTGCAGCGCTTCGGTGCCGCCGGGCTCGCGCGCGACGTCGACGTAATCGGCGCCGGCTTCCTCGAGCGCGAGCCGGATGAACTCGCCGCGTCCCGGATTCGCTGCGTGATAGTAAAGCTCGTAGCGCATGGTCTACTCCGCTTTGACGTTGGCCGCTTTCGCGATCTTCGTGATCTTCGCGATCTCGCGTTTGATGTATTCGCCGAACTGCTCCGGCGTCCCGCCCGTCACTTCGAAACCCTGCGTGGTGAGGGCGGCGCGCACGTCGGGCAGCGCGAGCACCCTGGTCATCTCCGCGTTGAGCCGCGTGACGATCGCCGGCGGCGTATGCGCGGGCGCGAGCAGGCCGAACCACGACAGCATCTCGAATCCCGGCAGCGTCTCGGCGACCGTCGGCACGCCGGGCAGCATGCTCGAGCGCCTCGAAGTGGTGACCGCGAGGCCTTTGGCGCGGCCGGCCTTGATGTGCGGCAGGATGCCGGAGGCCGTCGTGAACATGACCGACACTTCGCCGGACAGCAGCGCGGCGATCGCCGGCGTCGTGCCCTTGTACGGCACGTGCACCATGTCGATGCCGCTCATGCTCTTCAGCAATTCGCCCGAGAGCTGGTGCGTGCTGCCGTTGCCGGCGGAGGCGTAGTTGAGCTGTCCGGGCCTGGCCTTCGCGAGCGCGATGAGGTGCTTCACGTTCGACACCGGCAGCGACGGGTGCACCGTGAGGACGTAAGGCGTGGCGGCGACGAAAATGATCGGCGCGAAGTCCTTCACCGCGTCGTACGGCAGCTTCGCATACAGCGCGGGATTCGAGCCGTGCGTCGAGTTGTTCGCCATGAAGAGGTTATAGCCGTCGGCGGGCGCCTTGGCCGCGATGTCGGTGCCGAGCGTGCCGCCCGCGCCGGGGCGCGCGTCGACGACGAGCGGCTGCCCCAGCGGCTCGTGGAGCTTGTTGATGATGATGCGCGTGACGACGTCGGTCGCGCTGCCCGGCGCCTGCGCGATGATCACGCGGATGGGCTTGGCGGGGTATGCACCGGCGGCCGACGCGGTCTGCGCGTGGACGGGCGACGATCCGATAAGGGCCGTGGCGGCACACGCCGCGGCCGTGGCAAGAGCTCTCATGCGTCCTCCTCGTTGGGTGGCCGTATGTTAATGCACACGCGGCGCAAAAAAGACGCGTCGGCCCGGGGTGCTCGCGCTCAAGAACCGCGCGTATCGGTCGTAATTCAGGCGACGACCATCGGGTGCGCAGCACCTTTTACGGGTATCGGCAGGCGTCGCCGCCGCTGCTCCCGGGACCGCCCGGGGAGAAGGGCGGCCCGGACGTCCCGATCCGCCATCTCATGGAAATAATCCGCCGCCTTCCACTGGGCGCGAAATTCACGCTGCTGCTCGCACTGGTCTTCGTGACCGGCATGGTGACGAGCTGGATCGCGCTTTCGCGCGCCCTCGAGAGCAAGGCGGAGCACGAGGTCGTCTCCAAGGCGAACATGCTGCTGAAGGCGATGAACTCGGTGCGGCAGTACACCAGCGAGAACATCAACGTCCACGTCAAGCCGCTGCTCGACATGCGGGCTGGGTTCATCCGCGAGACCGTGCCGGGCTACTCGGCCAGCCGTGTCTTCGAGTTTTTCCGTAAAGACCGCGAATACCGCGACTTTCGCTACAAGGAAGCGACGCTCAATCCGACCAATCCGGCCGACAAGGCCGACGAGTTCGAAACCGGGCTCGTCGAGCGTTTCCGCAGCGACCCGCACCTGACCGAGCAGAGCGGCTTCCGCCGCATCGCGGGCAACGAGGTTTTCTTCACCGCGAGGCCGATCCGCGTCCAGTCCGCGAGCTGCCTCGAATGCCACAGCACCCCTGCGGCGGCGCCGGCGAGCATGCGCGCCCGCTACGGCACGGAGAACGGCTACGGCTGGCGCATGGACGAGGTCGTCGGCTCGCAGCTCGTCTACGTGCCGGCGGGCCGGGTGGAGAGCGCCGGGCGCCAGAGCGCGCTGCTCGTCACCGGGATATTCACCTCGATCTTCGCGCTCGCCGCGCTCGCCATCACCGTCTTCTTCCGGCGCGTCGTGGTGCGCCCGCTGGGCGGCCTGGCGGCGGCGACGCATGCGCTCACCCGCGGGCGATCGGATACGGCGACCGAAGCGCCGCACGCCGCGCCGGCCGATCGATCGGGCGACGAGATCGGGCGCCTCGCGGCGCACTTCGACTTCATGGCGCGGGAAGTCTATTCGCGCGAGGAGCGGCTGCAATCCGCGCTCGGCGAGCTCACGCAGAGCCAGTCGAGGCTCGTGAGCGCCCAGCGCATCGCGCAGCTCGGGCACTGGGACTGGGACCTCGTCAGGGATCACGTGGTGTGCTCCGACGAGATCTATCGCATCCTCGGGCTCGACGCGAGCGCCTTCACGCCCACGTCCAAAGGGCTCGTCGAGATCGTCCACGCAGACGACCGCGAAGCTCTCAGGGCTGCGATCGCCGAGGCGCTGCGCAACCGCCAGCCGCTCGACCACGAGTGGCGCATCGTCCGCCCCGACGGGACGGTGCGCGTGGTTCACCAGCAGGGCGAAGTCACCTACAACGCCGAGGGCCGCGCCGTGCACGTGCAGGGCACGGTGCAGGACATCACCGACCGCAAGAACGCCGACGAGCGGATACGCCGGCTCGCGCTGTACGACAGCCTCACCGGGCTGCCGAACCGCCACCTGTTCAAGGAGCAGCTCGGCCGTGCGATCGCCGCCGCGCCGCGCGACGGCCGCACCATCGTGCTGCTGTCGCTGGGGCTCGACCGCTTCAAGCGCGTCAACGAGACGCTCGGACACGCCGGCGGCGACCTGCTGCTGAAGGAAACGGCGGCCCGGCTCGCCAAGTCGCTGCGGCCGAGCGATTACGTCGGCCGCGACGAAGCCTGGGGCGCAGGTCACAGCGTCGGCCGTCCGGGCGGCGACGAGTTCACCCTCTTGCTCGCCGTGCAGCAGGCGGAAGACGCCGCCAAGGTCGCGCGGCGCGTGCTCGATGCGCTGGCGCGGCCGTTCGGGCTGGACGGCAACGAGATCGTGGTGAGCGCGAGCGTGGGTATCGCGCTCTATCCGCTCGACGGCAACGACGCGGAGACCCTGCTGAAAAACGCCGACTCGGCGATGCACTTCGCCAAGGAACAGGGCAAGAGCGACTATCAGTATTACAACAAGACGATGAACGCGACCGCGATCGAGCGTCTGGCGCTCGAAGCCGACCTGCGCCGTGCGGTCGAGCGCAACGAGCTCGGCCTGTTCTACCAGCCCAAGGTCGACGTGAAGACCGGCGCCATCGTCGGCGTCGAGGCGCTGATGCGCTGGCGCCATCCGCAGCTCGGGCTCGTTTCGCCGGCGCAGTTCATCCCGCTCGCCGAGGAGATCGGGCTCATCCTGCCGATGGGCGAATGGGCGCTGCGCGCCGCCTGCGCGCAGATCCGCCGCTGGCTTGACGCGGGCATCGCGGCGGTGCCGGTCGCGGTCAACATCTCGGCCCGGCAGTTCCATCAGCAGGACATCGCGTCGGTCGTCGACCGCGCGCTGCGCGAGCACGCGGTCGATCCCGGCCTCCTCGACCTGGAGATCACCGAGGGCACGGCGATGCACGACGTCGAGGCGACGAGCGAGACGCTGCGCGAGCTGAAAGCGCTCGGGGTGACGATCGCGATCGACGATTTCGGCACGGGCTACTCGAGCCTGAGCTACCTGAAGCGCTTTCCCATCGACTCGCTCAAGATCGACCGGTCGTTCGTCGTCGGCCTTCCGGGGGATCAGGACGACGGATCGATCGCCCAGGCGGTGATCACCATGGCGCACGCGCTGCGGCTGAAGGTCGTCGCCGAAGGCGTGGAGAACGAGGCGCAGCTCGAATTCCTGGCGAAGAACGATTGCGACCAGATGCAGGGCTTCCATTTCTCGCGCCCCGTCACTGCCGAGGCGTGCACGGAGATGCTGCGTGCCCGCGGCGCGCTGCCGCCGGCGAGGGCGCTCGAAGGGATCGCGCTGTAACCCGCTGTAGCCCTATCGCCGCGCCAGGAACCGATCGAGCTGGTCGGCGAAGCGCTTGCGGTCGGAGTGGTCGATCGGTGCGGGGCCGCCGGTCTGCACGCCGCTGCCCCTGAGCTCATCGAGGAAGTTGCGCATCTCGAGCCGCTCGCGGATGTTGTCCGGGGTGTAGAGCTCGCCGCGCGGGTTGAGGGCGTGCGCGCCGCGCGCGATGACGTCGGCGGCGAGCGGGATGTCGGCGGTGATCACGAGGTCGCCCGTTTCCACGCGCTTCACGATCTCGTTGTCCGCGACGTCGAAGCCGCGCGGCACCTGGAGCGCGCGGATATAAGGCGACGGCGGCGTGCGCAGCAGCATGTTCGCGACGAGCACCGTCTCGATCTTCAGGCGCTCGGCGGCACGATAGATGATGTCCTTGATGACCGCGGGACACGCGTCGGCGTCTACCCAGATCTGCATCAGCTCTTCTTCCTGAAAATCACGACGTGCTGCCAAGGCAATCGGTCGCGTAGACGATCCCGCTCGCGCCGGAGCGCTCCGCCATGCGCCTGGCGTAATAGCCGGTGCCCGCACCGCTGTCGGCAACCGCGATGCCGGGCTCGAGCGGCAGCGCCGCGAGCACGAGGTCGGGACGTTCCTCGCGCGTGCGCTCCGCGCGCTCGAGCCAGTCGGCGCCGCAGGCGAGCGCCGTGAAGAAAACCAGGGTCAGACCCCGAAGAAGCCGGGGTCTGACCCTTTCGGCAGTCGGGGTCATGCGACGAGCGCCTGCGCGAGGACGCGCAGGTAGTTGCCGCCCAGGATCGCGGCGATGTCCGTAGCGCTCACGCCGCGCTTCGCCAGCGCTTCGTCGAGCAGCGCGAAGTCGTCGTACGTCGGCACGACGCTGCCGCCGGGTATGCCGGCGATGTCGGTGCCGACGCCGACGTGCTGCGCCCCGAGGATGCCTGCGGTCTCGACGAGCGCGTCGACGTAGCCGTCGAACGTGCGGTATTGCGATCGCGGCGTCCACATGCCGATGACACCGCCCTTTTCAGCAACGCGCTTCGCCATCGCCGTCGAGATCGCGCGTGCGCGCCGCGTGCCGTTGGCCCAGTGCGGGGTCGCGGCGGTGACGTGGCCGTGCGAATAAACGAGCGGCTTGCTCGAGACCTCGAGCGCCTGCGCCATGCCGTCCTGCGTGCAGTGCGCGACGTCGACGAGGATGCCGAGCCGGTTGCACTCGCGCACGACGTCCTTGCCGAACGCGGTCAATCCGCCGTGCACCGGCATCGCGGTGCTGATGTCGCCGACTTCGGACACTCGATAGTGCACGAGCTGCACGTGCACGACGTTCTTCGCGCGCATCGTTTCCAAACGCTTGAGATCGCCTTCGAGGAAATCCGCGCCTTCGGCCGCGAGCACGACTCCGGGCTCGTTGCCGGCGCGCAGGCGTTGGAGCATCGCGACGCTCGTCACTTCGGTGAGATTGCGATTCATGTTTTCTTCGCGGACCCTTGCGAGCCGTCCGTCGAAGTGCGCCGCCAGCTCTCCGGGCTCCGGCTCCCGCACTTGGCGAAAACCCTTGCCGGGCTCGTTCTGTATGACAGCGCGATCCGCGGAAAGCGTTCTCGCGATGAGAAGCATGCCGTTCTTCACCATCGCTTCGCGCAAATCGAGGCGTGTCGCGCCGACGTGAGAGTGCATGTCGCAGCGCGACAAAGGGGCGGCCGCGGCGCGCACGCCCGTAAGGCACAACGTGGCGAGTGCTGCACTCGCACGAAGAAACGCACGTCTATGCATCGTCCGATCCTTATCGCTCGCGTGTCTTTATTCGTGCCGAAAAAGTGTCAAACGGTAACGCCCAGCGGAGTATTCTGGAGACACTCCAGTCCGAGGAGTTGGAGGAAGCCATGTCCCACGTGTCGATCCGGAGCGTCATCCACAACAAGCGGTTTCTCTCGGCCCCGAGCAGCGCCACTGTATTCGATGCGGCGCGATTGATGAAGGAGCACGCGACCGATGCGCTGCTCGTGTGCGACAAGCAGCGCCTCGTCGGCGTGCTCACCGAGCGCGACATCGTGTTCCGCGTGACCGCCGAAGCGCGCGATCCGGCGACCACGACGCTCGCGCAGGTCATGACCGGCTCGCCGCAGACCATCGCGCCCGACAAGCCGCTCGGCCACGCGCTGCACATGATGTACGAAGGACGCTTTCGCCACGTGCCCGTCGTCGAGCAAGGCCGCCCCGTCGGCATGCTGTCGGTGCGCGACGCGCTCGGACCCGAGCTCAAGGAGTTCGTGTCGGAGATGGACGAGCGCGAGCACATCGCCGAGATCCTCGGCTGAAAGCTCCGCACCGCCGCCCGCCGCGCTGTCCATGAACTGGTCGGCCGGCGTTGACACGGTCGCCGCGCGCCGCCTACATTCAGCGGGGAAAGTCGAACACAAGACTCGCACTTCCCTGTTCCGAAGGAGGACTCATGGAGATTCGGCGCCTCGGGCCGATCGGCGCGGAGATACTCGGCGCCGATGTTCGCAATATGGACGACGCGGCGTTCGCGAAGATCTACGCGACGTGGCTCGAGCACAACGTGATCTGCGTGCGCGACCAGACGCTCACCCTCGACGACTACGTCGCCTACAGCCGGCGCTTCGGCCGCGTGCTGCCGCATCCGTCGAAGAGCACGCGCCATCCCGACTGTCCCGAGATCACCCTGCTCGGCGTGAACAAATACAGAGCCGACGGCACGCTCGACATGGACATCTATCGCCGCGGCGCCGAAGGCTTCCACACCGACGGCTCGTACGAGGAGGTGCCGTTCAAGGCGACGCAGCTCTACGCGCTCGCGATTCCCAGCCGTGGCGGCGACACCCATTTCTCCAGCGCGTACGCGCTGTACGACGCAGTGCCGAAGCGGATTCGGGACCGGGTGGAAGACAAGTGCGGGCTGTACGTTTACGGCGGCCGCAAGAAGATGAATGCGCTGCTCAACCCCGAGGACCGCAACGAGCCGGCGCGGCGCCACCCGCTCGTGCAGCTCCATAAAGAGACCGGCCGCAAGCTCTTCTACTTCGACCAGAACAAGATCCTCTCGATCGACGGCCTGCCTGCGAACGAGAGCGACGCGATCATCGCCGAGCTCACCGCGATCATGCAGAACCCGCCCGCGCAATACAGCCACAAGTGGAGGAAGGGCGACATCGTCATCTGGGACAACCGCTGCTCGTATCACAAGGCCGCCGGCGACTATCCGCCCGAGGAAGAGCGCATCCACTGGCGCGTCTCGATCAAGGACTGGGTCCGCGACGAAACGGGCACCGCGATCAAGGATCGCGCGATCGCCGGGGAGCTCGCGCACGCATGAGGTCCACGGTATCGAAGTCTTGCGCGGCCGCCCTCGCGCTCGCCGCCTGTTCTCATGCGTACGCAGCCGACGCCTGGCCGACGCGTCCGATCCGATTCATCAATCCCACGGCTCCCGGCGGCACCGCCGAACCGATCGCGCGCGTGATCGCTCAGCGCATGAGCGAGACGCTGGGCCAGACCGTCGTCGTCGACAGCCGCGGCGGCGCGGGCGGCACGGTCGGCACCGCGATGGCGGCGACCTCGCCGCCCGACGGCTATACGATCCTGCTCGGCGTGGTGTCGCCGATGGCGATCAACGTCTCGCTCTACGGCTCGAAGCTTCCATATGATCCGCTGAAGAGCTTCGCGCCGGTGTCGATCATCACCAAGGTGCCGCAGATGCTGTCGGTACATCCGGGCGTGCAGGCGACCAGCCTGAAGCAGCTCGTCGCGCTCGCGAAGGATCCCAACAGCCGCCTCAACTACGGCTCCGCGGGCAGCGGCACCACCGGGCATCTCGTCGCAGAGCTTCTGAAGAAGCGTGCGGGCATCGTGATGACGCACGTGCCGTTCAAAGGCTCGGGCCCCGCGCTCGCCGCGACGCTCGGCGGCGAGCCCGGGATCATGTTCTCGGGGCCGCCGGCCGTCGTCTCCCACGCACACGCGGGACGCTTGCGCGTGCTGGCGGGCTCGGGCGTCAAGCGCAGCCCGGTGCTGCCCGACGTGCCGACCTTCATCGAAAGCGGGCTGCCGATCGACGTGACCTCGTGGTACTGTCTGGTCGTCCCGGCCGGAACGCCGCAGCGTATCGTCGAGCGGCTGCATGCCGCTGTCGTCGAGAGCCTCAAGAGCCGTGAGGTCGCGGACACGCTGCTCAGGATGGGCGCTCCTCCGGAGTGGTCGACGCCCGAGCAGCTGCGCGCCTTCCTGCGCGCCGAGATCAGCAAGTTCGCCGAAGTGGTGCAGTTGGCGGGCGCGAAGATCGACTGATCCGGCCGCAGCCGGGCGCTCTATCGGGAGAGTCCGATGGCGACCGATCAACGGCTGCACAAGGGCCGCAAGCGCGTCAACCTCGCGCTCCAGGGCGGCGGCGCGCACGGCGCGTTCACGTGGGGCGTGCTCGAGCGGCTGATCAGCGACGGGCGCATCTTCATCGACGGCCTCTCCGGCACGAGCGCCGGCGCGATGAACGCCGTGGTCTTCACCGACGGCTTCATCCGCGGGCGCAAGGCGCGCGCGGTCTCGTCGCTCAATACCTTCTGGCGGCGGGTGAACGAAGGCGCGTTCGTGCCGATGACGATCGCGAACTCGCTGTCCCCGTTCAACCACAGCTCGTGGAACATGGACGAGGCGCCGGGCTACCAGCTCCTCGATGCGGTCACGCGCATGTTCTCGCCGTACCAGCTCAACCCGCTCAACCTGCACCCGCTGCGCGACATCCTCCAGGACATGGTCGATTTCGCGCACCTGCGCTCGCAGGTCCACATCAAGCTCTTCGCGGCGGCGACCAATGTGCGCACCTGCAAGCTCAAGGTGTTCGGCACAGGGGAGCTCACGGTCGACACGCTGCTCGCCTCGGCATGCCTGCCGACGCTCTTCCGCGCGGTGGAGATCGACGGCGAGTGCTATTGGGACGGCGGGTACATGGCGAACCCGGCGATCATGCCGCTCGTCAATCAGTGCGTCGCCAAGGACGTGATCATCGTGCAGATCAACCCGATGAACCGTCCGCAGGTGCCGAGCACCGCGCGCGAGATCCTGAACCGCATCAACGAGATCAGCTTCAACTCGTCGCTGATGCGCGAGATGAACGGCATCGTCACGGTGTCGCGGCTGCTCGAGCAGGGCAGGGCGGAAGGCTCGGGGTTCGCGCAGGTGCGCTTCCACATGATCCAGGCCGAGGACGCGATGAGCGAGCTCGGCAGCTCGAGCAAGTTCAACGCGGACTGGAAGTTCCTCTCCTATCTCCACGATCTCGGCGTCGACACCGCCGACCGCTGGCTGCGCGACAACTTCGACGCGATCGGCAACGCGTCCACGCTCGACATGATCAAGACGTACGAGTAGCCGCAATATCGTCATTCCCGCGTAAGCGGGAATCCATTTTCAAATCGTCAACGTCAAGATGGATTCCCGATCGCTCCCGCTGGCGCGGGTCGGGAATGACGCCTGCCGGCTGCGCCGCGATACGAACTACAATGGTCCCCTCGCGTGGTCCCGGAGGAGCCCCATGACCATCACCGTCTGTCCCGTCACACCCACGTTCGCCGCGGAGATCGGCGACGTCGATCTCACCAGGCCGCTGCACGATGCGGACTTTGCCGCGATCCAGGAAGCGTTCTGGAAGTATTCGGTGCTGATCTTTCCGGAGCAGGTTCTTACGCCCGATCAGCATCTCGGGTTTTCCGCGAAATGGGGCCCGATCGAGAAGAGCCGCACGCTCGATCCCAACGCGACGCCGATGCGCTACAGCGGCGCGTTCGCCGACATTTCCAACCTGAGCGTCGACGGCAAGATCTGGGGCGAGACCAGCCGCCAGCGCATGTACAAGCTCGGCAACAAGCTCTGGCACACCGACAGCTCGTTCAAGCGGCTGCCGAGCCTCACCTCGCTGCTCTATTCGCGCAAGATCGCGCCGATCGGCGGTCACACCGAGTTCGCCGACCAGCGCGCGGCGTACGACGCGCTGCCCGAGACGATGAAGCAGAAGCTCGAAGGCCTCGTGGTCGAGCACTGGATCGTGCACTCGCGCCGCCGCAGCGGCTTCAACGAGTTCAACGAGGAAGAGATGACCCGGCTGCCGCCGGTGCCGCAGGTGCTGGTGCGCACCATCCCGCAGAACCGCCGCAAGTCGCTGTTCGTCGCGTCGCACGCGGGCAAGATCTACGGCATGCCCGAAGACGAAGGCCGCGCGCTGATCGACGAGCTGATCGCGCACGTGACGCAGCGCCAGTTCGTCTACACCCACCGCTGGCGTCCGAACGAGCTCGTCATGTGGGACAACCGCTGCACCATGCATCGCGGCACCGATTACGACGACCTGCGTCACGTGCGCGACATGGCGCGCGTGACGATCAGCGACGTCGCAAATTCCTGCGAGCAGGAAGGCGTGGGCATCCCCGCCGCCGCATGACGGGGTCAGACCCCGGTTTCATCGGGGTCTGACCCCGGTTTGATCTGAGGAGCTCCAATGAGCGATTTACCGAAGTCGATACACATCTTCGAGCAAGGCCCGCGCGAAGGCTTCCAGTTCGAGAAAGGCGTCATCCCCACCGCGCGCAAGATCGAGCTGATCGACGCGCTCGGCCGCACGGGGCTCAAGCACATCCAGGTGTGCTCGTTCGTGCCGGCGAAGAACGTCCCCGGCATGGCCGACGCCGACGAGGTCGCGCGCGGCTTCACGTCCTATCCCGGCGTCAAATACGAAGCGCTCGCGCTCAACGAGAAAGGCCTGGAGCGAGCGCTCTCGCACGGCCGCTTCGACATGACCGGCACGATCTCGCAGACCGCGTCGGAAGCTTTCCTCGCGCGCAACCAGAAGCGCACCTTCGAGCAGAACTACGAAGCGCAAGCTCGCATGATCGACGTGTACCAGGCGCACGGCGTCAAGGTCGACAAGGGCTCGATCATGGCGGCGTTCGGCTGCAACTTCCAGGGCGACGTCCCGATCCCGCGCCTGCTCGAAGTCTGCCAGGGCATCTTCGACATCGCCGCGGAGCACGGTCTGACGATCGAGGTGCTCAATCTCTCCGACACCATGGCGTGGGCGACGCCGGAGTCGCTCAAGCGCGTCGTCGGCGCGGTGCGCGACAAGTATCCCGAGCAGCGGCTGTCTTTGCATTTGCACGACACGCGCGGCATGGCGGTCGCGCTCGCGTATGCAGGGCTGGAGATGGGCGTGGACATGTACGATTCCTGCGTCGCCGGTCTGGGCGGCTGCCCTTTCGCTGCGCACAAGGGCGCCGCGGGCAACATCTGCACCGAAGACCTGGTCTTCATGTGCGAAGAGATGGGCATCGACACCGGCGTCGACCTCGACCTGATGATCGAAGCGGCGCGTCTCGCCGAGGAGATCGTCGGCCACGACCTGCCGGGGTCGGTGATGAAAGGCGGCACGCTGCGGGCGTTACGTGAGAAGGCGCGCGCGGCGGCATGAGCGAAAGTCAGCAGAAGCAGCGCCTGCCGCTCGCCGGCGTCAAAGTCCTCGAGCTCTCGCACATCGTCGCCGGCCCGAGCGCCGGGCTGATGCTCGGCGACCTCGGCGCCGACGTCATCAAGATCGAGCACCCGAGCACCGGCGACACCGCGCGCAGCCACAGCAACAACGGCGGCACGTTCTTCACCTTCAACCGCAACAAACGCTATCTCGCGCTCGACCTGCGCAGCGCGAAAGGCAAGCAGGTGTTCGAGAAGCTCGTCGCGCGCGCCGACGTCGTGCTCGACAACTTCGCACCCGGCGCGCTGGCGCGGCTCGGCCTGGATCACGAGTGGGGCAAGACAGTAAACCCGCGCGTCATCTATTGCAGCGTCAAAGGCTTCCTGCCGGGACCGTACAGCGACCGGCCGTTCCTCGACGAGCTCGCGCAGATGGCGGGCGGACTCGCGTTCCTCACCGGCTACGAGAACCAGCCGATGCGCGCCGGCGCGTCAATCACCGACATCGGCGCCGCGACGTACGGCGTGATCGCCGTGCTCGCCGCGCTGTATCGGCGCGAGCACACCGGCAAGGGCGACGCGATCGAGGCCGGTCTCTTCGAGACGATCGTTTTCTGGGTGAGCCAGTACATCACCGGCGCGCAGATGACCGGCAAGAACCCGCCGCCGCGCGGCGAGCGCACCAGCGGCATGGCGAAGAACATGGGGTGGGGCGTGTATCAGCTCTTCCCCACGAAGGACGACAAGCAGGTGTTCATCGCGGTGACCGGCAACCGGCACTGGGCGGGCCTGTGCGACGCGCTCGGCTTCGACGACTGGAAGACTTCACCCGAGCTCGACAACAACCGCAAGCGCAGCGCGAACAAGTCGCGCATCGCCGATCGCGTCACGGAAGCGGTGAAGGCGTACACCTACGACGAGATCACGGCCAAGCTCTACCAGGCGCTCGTGCCTTACGCGCCGGTCGGGACGCCGCTCGACCTCGTCGACGAGAAGCACCTCGACGCAGGCGAGCGCTGGCTGCCGCTGACGGTCGGCGGCAAGACCCTGAAAGTGCCCAAGCTTCCGGTCAGCATGAAAGACACCGAGGATTTCGGCGTGCGCGAGCAGCCGGCGTGTCTGGGCGAGCACACCGACACCATTCTTTCCGAGCTCGGTTACTCGGCGGCGGAGATCGCCGCGCTGAAAGCCGACAAGGTCGTGCTCAAGAGCGACAAGATGCTCAACACCGAAGACAAATCCGAATAATCGATATCGTCATCGCGAGGCGCCGTAAGGCGCCGTGGCGATCGCGTGGCGCACGGACGGCCGCGCCGGGATTGCTTCGTCGCCAGCGCTCCTCGCAATGACAAGAACACCATGGCGCAGGCGAGAGACATCAACGAAGCGTTCCGCGGCGGCGGGAGGTCGGTCGAGTTCCTCGATCGCATCAACCAGGCGTCGATCGTCATGCTGGCGGAGCAAGGCATCGTGCCGAAGGCGACGGCGGGCGCGATCGCGAAAGGCGTCGCCGAGGTCGCGAAACAGCCGTACGACGAGCGCTCGGCGGATTACCTCGATTACGAGCCGCGGCTGATCGCGGTTGTCGGGCCCGACGCGTCGCGGCTGCACAGCGGCCGCAGCCGCCAGGATCTGTCATCGACCATCGCGCGCATGAATCTGCGCGACGGGCTGCTCCAGGTCATCGAGGCGACGGTGCTCGCGCGCGAAAAGCTGCTGGCGCTCGCAAGCAGCCACACCGAGACGATCATCCCGGCGTACACCCACGGCGTGCAGGCGCAGCCGACCACGTTCGCGCATTACCTGCTCGCGCTCGCGTCCGCACTGGGCCGCAGCGTCGAGCGCCTGCAGCAACTCTACGCGCGCGTGAACAGGAGTCCCCTCGGCGCGGCGGCGCTCGCGACGTCGAGCTTTCCGCTCGACCGCGACCGGCTCGCGGCGCTGCTCGGCTTCCAGGGGCTCGTCGAGAACGCCTACGACGCGAACCACCTCGGCCCGGTCGACAGCGCGCTGGAGATGGCGGGCGCGCTCTCCATCGTCGCAGTGCAGGCGGGGCAGTTCGCGCAGGACATCCACGCGCAGTACGCCGAGCCGCAGCCCTGGTTCATGCTCGCGGCGGGCGAGCTCACCGGTGTCTCCAGCATCATGCCGCAGAAGCGCAACCCGGCCGCGCTGGAGCAACTGCGCGCGCAATCGAGCATCCTCATCGGCGAGATGCAGACGGTGACGCTGATCTCGCACAACAACCGCACCGGCATGTTCGATTACCGCGCCTACGATCCGGTGCCGTGCACGCGGGCGCTCGCGGTGCTCAAGCTCTTCCGGCAGGTCACCGAGGGAATCGTCGTCGACAAGGAGCGCGCGCTCGCCGAGGTGCACGCCGATTACTCGACCACGACCGAGATCGCCGACGCGCTCGCGCAGAAAGCCGACGTCCCTTTCCGCATCGGCCATCACTTCGCGTCGAAGCTGACCGATTACGGCCGGGGCAGGCGCATCCGCATCACCGACATTCCGTATGCGCAAGCCGCGCGCATCTACGAAGAGCAGGCGAAGCAGACGCTGCCTTTGAGCGAAGCCGAATTCAGGGAAGCGATCAGCGCCGAGTACATGGTCTACGGGCGCAAAGGCAAAGGCGGCCCGCAGCTCGAGGAAGTCAATCGCATGCTCGGCGCGGAAAGCGAAGCCGCCGGCGCCGAGCGCGCGTGGATCGCGGCGCGCAAGGAGCACCATGCGCGCGCGGAGGCGGATCTCGAGCGCGCGTTCAGCGCGCTCGCGAAATAGCCGTCATTGCGGGGAGCGGCGGCGACGAAGCAATCCCGGCGTCGTTACGTGCGCCAGGAGATCGCCACGTCGCGGAAAGGGCCACGCCGCTGGTCGGTGCGGCTCGGGCCGCACCTCCCCGCGCAACGGCGTGCTTATGCGCCTGGCGGCGCTACGAATTATTTCTTCGTCGCCGACGGCTTGCCCTCGACGAACGTCCCGCTGAGCTGCCCGCCCGAGGCCTTCACGTTGTAGACGCGCTCGCAGCCTTCGGGCGCGCCGGCGTCGACTTCGAGGCGCATCGAGTTGTCGTCCAGCATGATGCCGCTCGCCGGCAGGTTCTTGCCGCACGCGGGATTCTTGTAGCCGCTGGCCGTCACGCGCGAGGTGACGCGGCCGTCCTTGGTGACGTCCTTGATGTCGAGCTTGACGTCGGACATGGCCGAGCCGGTCGTCGCCTTGATGTTGCCCGAATAGCTGCCGGGCGGCGGCGCCTGGAACTTGCCGGGAAGCGCCGCTTTGGCCTGAGCGAACGCGGCGCTGCTGGAAAACGCGAGAACGACGGCGAGACATGCGGTGCGTAGCATGGGAGCCTCCTGGAATTGGTAAAGGCTTGTGCCTCGGCGCCCTGCAGCATCCGCCGTGCCCGCGCGCGCTCCTCACGCGCGCGTTGCGGCCCTAGTTCACGTCGATCTACTCCGGAATCCCCAGCAGCCGCGCGGGGTTGCGCTTCATCATCTTGTCGATGTCGGCCTGCGATACGCCCGCCGCGCGCACCGCGGCGACCTGGTTCTCGATGCCGTCCGGCGGCGTCATCATGCCTTGCTGCCCGAGGTCGGTGGAGAGCACGAGGTGGTCGGCGCCGATCTCTTTCACCGCCTGCGCCACCGCCTTGGCGTCGACGCGGTCCCAGTGCGTCATCCACTGGTATTGCGCGGTCGGTCCGGTCAGGAACTGGAGATAGCAGATCTCGATGAAGCCGCCGAGCTTGGCGACCTCGCGCGCCTGCGCGGTGGAAAGCCCCGGGATGTTGGTGAGGCCGTGAGTGACGAGGATGCTCTTCACTCCGAGCTCGCGGGCGCGCCGTGTCACCGCCACCACTTCGTCCGCGTGCACGTGGCCCGTCGCGAGGACGAGGTTCTCGCGCGCGACGATCTTCAGCACTTCTTCCATCTCCGCCGTGACCTTGCCGCCCGGTGCGACGACGAGGCCCGAGCCGTCCTTGTTCACCAACGTCTTGATGTGCTTGTCGGAGTCGAACGTCGGCAGCCACACCACCTTGCCGCGGCCGCCGGACATGCGGTGCATCCACTCGACCGCCGCGGGGTTGATGCCGCCCACCGCCTTGTTGAGCACGATCCCGCCCCAGACTTCGAGCCCGGGCACCTGGTTCATCGCGAGCTGGGCGCGGTCGGCGGTGGTGACGACGTGGTTCTTGAGGACGATGCCGCGCATGCCCTTGCGCTTGGCGATCATCGCCAGCTCCACGTCGGTGAGCGAGCGCCCGAAGACGTCGGGATCGGGATGCACGTGCATGTCGATGACGCCTGCCGCAGGGCTCACTTTCGGCGGCGGAGGCGGGAAGCCGACCTGCGAGACTGCATAGCCCGCGGCGCCGAGCAGCGCGCAGGCGGTGACGGCACGAATCAGCGCTTTCATATCTCCCCCTTTCAGATGCGTCGTTCCCGCGAAGGCGGGAACCCATTTTCAACTGCGTCAAACTCAACATGGACCCCGGATCGAGCCGGCTTTCGCCCGCTCGTCCGGGATGACGGTGCTAGTGGATCCCGGGATGACGGTGTTAGCGGATCCACGGATGACGAGCGTCAGTGAAACGCCGGCATGACCTCCTTCGCGAAAAGCTCCATCGACTTCAGCACCCGCTGCTGCGAGAGGTCGCCGATCCAGAAGCTGCAGTTGAAATGCGAGATGCCGACGACCTCCTGCACGCGGCGGATCTGGCGGATGACTTCGTCGGGCGTGCCGATGACGAGATAGCGGTCGAGCAGCTCGTCGATCGTCGGTTCGGTCTTTGCGGGCACCGGTATGGCCTTGCCGCCTTCGACGCGCTCGTAGTTGTTGCGAAGGCTGAGCGTCACGCGCATGTTCCAGCGCGCCTGCTCGGCGGCTTCGCGCGCGTCGGCGGGGTCCTTGGTGACGTAGACCGCGCGCTGCACTCCAACCAGCGGCTTCTTCGGCGGCTTCACTTCGTCGACCACCTTGTTGAAGATCCTGCCGAACTCCGCGAGCCGCTCCAGCGGCACGCCGAAGCCTCCGGTGAGCACGTTGAAGCCGCGCTTGACCGTCGCCTCGATGGCGTACGGGCTTTGCGCGGTGACCCAGATCGGCGGATGCGGTTTCTGGGTGTTCTTCGGGAAGATCGAGGTCTCGGGGATGTTGAAGATCTTTCCCTCGTAGCTGAAAGGCTCGCCCGCGAACGCGCGCAGCAGGACGTCGATCGATTCGTTCCAGCGCTCGCCGCTGGTGTCGAGCTTCAGGCCGAGCCGCTCGAACTCGTAGCGCTGGTAGCCGCGGCCGAGGCCGATGTCGAGACGCCCGTTGGAGAGGATGTCGAGCATCGCCACCTCTTCCGCGATCAGCAGCGGATGGTGCAGCGGCACGACGATGACCGCGGTGCCGACGCGCAGCGTCGTGGTCTTCGCCGCGATGTAGGTCGCGAGCTGCACCGGGCGCGACAGATAGCCGTACGTGGAGAAGTGGTGCTCGCCGAGCCAGGTGTTGCGATAGCCGAGGCTCTCGGCCGCCTGCGCCTGTTCGATCCCGCGCGCGTAGACCTCTTCGGACGAGCGCGCCATCGGGGACTGCATCAGCAGAAACGTACCGACATCCATGCCAGCTCCTTCCTTTTTAGTCCGCTTTTATGTTGCCCTGCTCTATCACGCGAGTCCATTTCGCGAGCTCGCGCTCGATGAAAGCCCCGAGCTCCGGCGGCGTCATGTCGACCGGCACCGCGCCGAGCGATGCGAGCGCCTGTTTCACGGCGGGCGCATGCTTGGTCCTGGTCACCGCATCGTTGAGCTTCGCAATCACCTCGCCCGGCGTGCGGGCCGGCGCCACGAGGCAGTAGAAGAGCAGCGCCTCGTAACCGGGCACGCCGGCTTCGGCGACCGAGGGCACGTCGGGCAGCGCGGGATTGCGCTGCGCGGTGGCCACCGCGATCGGGCGCAGCTTGCCCGACTGCATGTGCGGCATCGCCGCGGCAGTGTTCACGAAGCCGAAGAGCACGTGACCGCCGAGCAGCGCGACGATCTGCGGCGCGTCGCCGTTGTACGAGACGCCGTGCATGTCGAGCCCGGCCATCTGCTTCAGCAGTTCCATGTTGAGGTGCGAGGTCGCGCCGAGGCTGGCGGTGCCGTAGGTGAGCGCGCCCGGCTTCGCCTTGGCGAGCTTGATCAGCTCGGCGAGCGTCTTCGCCGGGAACGAAGGATGCGCGACGAGCACGCCGGGTATGTGCGCCATCATCGCGACGGGCGCGAAGTCCCGGATCGGGTGATACGGCAGCTTCTTGAAGAGCGGGAGCCCCGTCGCCAGCACGCCGCCGTAGGTGAAGAGCAGGGTGTGGCCGTCCGGGTTCGCTTTCGCCACTGCCGCCGCCGCGATGCGACCGCTGGCGCCGCCGCGGTTGTCGACGACGATCGGCTGGCCCCACGATTCGGTGAAGCCTTCCTTGAGCAGCCGTCCGAGCGTGTCGGTCCCGCCGCCGGGCGGCGACGGGATCACGAGGCGGATCGGACGCGTCGGATACGGCTGCGCGACTGCGGGCGCGGCGATGAGCGCGGCGACGAGGGCGAGCGCGGCTCTCACATGTATTTCCCGCCGCCGCACAGGATGCGATCGCCGGTCACGTACGACGATCGGTCCGACGCGAGGAACACCGCGACGTTGGCGACTTCCCGGTTCTTTCCGGCGCGCCGCAGCGGTATCGCTTCGAGCTCTTCAGCCGTCGGCCCGGTGTGGCCGCCGTACCATTCGGGGTTCGCGCGGATGTTCTCGATCGTCATCAGCGCGATCAGGTTCGCGCGGACGTTGTACGGCCCGAGCTCGTACGCGAGCGCCTTGATGAAGCCGTAGAGCGCGTGCTTCGACGCGATGACGTGCGCGCGCTGCGGCTGCGCGGTCACCGCCGCCATGCCGCCGAGCGCGAGGATGCTGCCGCTCTTCTGCTTCATCATCGACGGCGCGACCGCCCGCGAGAGATAGAACGCCGAGTCGAGATTGACCGCGAACGTCTTGTGCCATTCCTCGACGCTGATCTGCCAGAAATCCTGGTGCGCGCGGCGGCCCGCGGTGCACGCCAGCACGTCGACGCGGCCGAAATGGTCGAGCCCCTGCTTCACCATGCGCTCGACCTGATCGTTCTCGCTGACGTCGCACAGCGCCGTCATCACCTTCGCGCCCAGCGACTGGCACTCGTGCGCGACGGCCTCGAGCTCCGCCTTGCGCTCGCGCGCGATCAGGATGAGATCCGCGCCTTCGCGCGCGAACTCCAGCGCGATCGCCTTGCCGTTGTTGCGTCCCGCGCCCCCGATGAGCGCGACCTTCCCTTCGAGCTCCTTCATTGGACCCCCACCTTTGCGGCTTTGAAAATCTTGTCGACCCGCGCGACCTCGGATTTCACGATCGCGGTCAGCTCTTCGGGCGTTCCCGGCGCCACCTCGATGCCGGCCCTGAGAAAGAGCTCTTTCGTCTCGGGCAGCAGGAGGTAGCGCGACACTTCCTGGTTGAGCTTCGCGACGATCGCCGGCGGCGTTCCCGCCGGCGCGTACAGCGCGTGCAGCGCTTCGGAGATGAAATCCGGCAGGCCCGAAGCGATCAGCGTCGGCACGCCGGGCGCGAGCGGCGAAGGCTGAGCGCTGCCGACCGCGAGCGCGCGCAGCCGTCCCGCTTTGACGAGCGGCGCGGCGCCGCCCGCCGATCCGAACATCGCATGCACTTCGCCGGCCATCACCGCCTGCAGCGCCGGACCGGTGCCCTTGTACGGAATGCGCACCACGTTCACATTTGCGATGTGGTTGAACATCACCGCGCCGATGAAGTTCGAGGTGCCGGGCCCGCCCACCGAGAAGTTGAGCTGGCCGGGCTTCGCCTTGGCGAGCGCGACGAGCTGCTTCACCGTCTTCACCGGCATCGACGGGTGCACGACGAGCACGCTCGGCGCGCGGTCGATCAGCGTAATCGGCGCGAAGTCGCGGATCGGATCGTAGTTCACTTTCTCGACGAGCGGCCCTATCCAGTGCGCGCTGCCGGTGACGAGCAGCGTGTGGCCGTCGGGCGGCGACTTCGCGACGATGTCGGCGATCAGCACGGTCGGCCGGTTGTCGACGATGAGCTGCTGGCCGAGCGGCTTGGCGAGATGGGTCGCGATGAGCCGCGCGGGAAAATCGTTACCGCCGCCGGCCGGCGAGGTCACGATGCGTATCGGTTTGGTCGGGTACGTTTGCGCGGCTGAGTGACTGCACGCGCCGACCGCGAGCGCGCCGATGAGATACCGGGTCCACATGCCTTGCTCCTCCTTGTCGTTGTGCTTATGGGTGCAACAACCGAGGCAAAGCGCGAACGGCGGGCAGGCGGCCGAACCAGGTCCGGCGAACGCGCATGAGCCTGCCTCACGATACTACATTCGTGCGGGCGGAAGCAGCGCGGGGTGCGTGAGCGAACGCGCAACGCACCGCGGCTTTGACGGTGCGTTACGCCGCTTCGCGGCTAAGCACCCTGCGTCGTGTGTGGGTCAGTCGCCGACGATCACCCCGCCGTGCCACGTCGGGCTCGGCTCGTGCGCGAGCGTCTGCGCCAGGCGCTTGAAGAACGACGCCTCGCCCTGCGGCGACGAGCGCGCGACGGCGGCGCCGGCAGGCGTCGTCGGCGGCTCGGAGGGCGTGGCGGATGCAGAGCTCGCCGCTGCGGCGGCCTCGGCATGAGCGACCGCCTGCCCGAGCGGCACGCCTTCCTCCATGATCCCGGCGACCTCGCACTGCTCGCTGCCTTTGCGGATCGTCAGCGTGCCGTTGATCCTGCCGTCCATGCCGCAGTAGCGCTCGCGGTCGACGTCCTTGAACACGAAGCGATACTCGCCTTTGCCGTGCTCGATCAGGAACACGCCCTTGTCCGCATTGACGTTCGTCACGCTGCCGGCGTCGCTCCAACGGCTGCTGTCGCGGTTGCGCTGGAGGTAGATCGAGCACGTGCGCGGCTTCCACTTGCTGTAGTAGGCGAAGCTCTCGGTCTTGCCGCCGACCAGCACGACGGCGATGCGCGCGTGATGGTCTTCGGTGCCGTCGCGGCAGGTGAGGACTTCGCGCGGGCCGTGCAGCACGGGCGAGGCCGGCGGGCGGATCGCGGTCTTGACGACGCCGACGTGAGTGCGCGTTGCGCGGGTCGAGGCCGCTTTGGTCGCGGCATGTGCGGCGGTCTTGTCGACGTGGGCGAGCTTGCGCGGCGCGGGCTTCGCGACGGCTTTCGTCGCAGTCTTCTTTGCGGCGGGTTGCTTCGGCTTGTCCGCGCTCCATGCGTTCGTCGTAAAGGCCAGCAGCAGCGCACACGCCATCGCGGATCGCGTCGTCATCGTTGTAGTTCTCCACGGCGGTTCAACGCCGCGCATCGTAAGTGATGGCGCAGCGAAAGTACAGCGGTGCATAATGCGTCGGCCTGCGACGACAAAGGGGGAGTGATGGACCGCGGAATCCGCATCAGCTTCTACGACCTCGCCGACGACAAACGCGATGCGTATCTCGCGTGGCTGCACGAGCGCTACCTGCCCGCGCTCGTGAAAAGACCCGGCATCGAATGGGCGGCGCACTACCTCGCCGGGAAAGGAGCGCCTCCCGAGCGCCTCGCACACACCGACGACGGCAAGGTGCCGGGCGGCGGCGATTACATCCTGCTGGTCGGCGCCACCGATGCCAACGCCTTCGCGCCGCCGCACCCGCAGGAGAAGTTCGAGCCGGTGACTGCCGACGAGGGCAAGATGCTCGCGCTGCGCCGGAGCGAGCGCGTGAGCATCATGGCCGAGCAGGCGAGGGCGGCCGGCCCGGCGACGCGCGGCCTCGACGTCCAGGGCACCGCGCGCGCGATACAGCTCGGCACCTTCAACGCGCTCCCCGAAGACGAGGACGCGCTCCTTGCGTGGTATGCGCGCTGGCGCATGCCGTGCATGGAAAAGCTGCCGGGACTGGAGCGCGTGCGCAAGCTCGTCGGCGTGTCCGGCTGGGCGAAGCACGGCGTGCTCTACGAGTTCAGCTCGATGGCAGAGCGCCACGCGCACTTCCCGACCCACGAGCGGCCGTATCCCGAGCTCGAGGCGTGGACCGACAAGGTGGTGACGCGGTTGATACACGCCCCGCGCTCGCCGCAGCTCGGCACGCGGATCTGGCCTGTTTAAAGGCGCTTGTTGACGCAGAGGCGCACAGAGGCGCGCAGAGGGAGTCAAAGCGTTACCTCGGTCGTCATTCCCGCGCAGGCGGGAATCCATTTTCAAACCGTTAACGTCAAAATGGATTCCCGATCACTTCGGCTAGCGCGGGTCGGGAATGACGATTCTTTCGAGGTGGTGACGCGGCTCATCCATGCGCCGCGTTCGCCGCAGCCGGGGACGCGGATCTGGCCGATTTAAAAGCGGTTACCGCAGAGCACGCAGAGGAAAGTCAAAAGCGTTACTGTGGTCGTCATTCCCGCGTAGGCGGGAATCCATTGTTCAATCTATGAACTCAAAATGGATTCCCGATCACTTCCGCTGCCGCGGGTCGGGAATGACGATCTTCGATCGGTCTGTCTCTGCGTCCTCTGCGGTTGCTTTACTCACCCCCGCATCGCCTTCGCCCGCTGCGCGGCAGGGCGGTCCCACGACTTGGTCAGCCACGCCTTGAGCTTCGGCCATTTCGACAGATCGAGTGACAGCGCGCGGAAGAGCGCCGAGGCGACGTTGAGGTCACCCACCGAGAACTCCGGTCCCGCGAGCCACTGCGACTGGCCCAGCGCGGTCTCGAGCACGTCGAACGATTCGGTCACTTCCTTCCACATCGCGTCGGCGATGTCCTTCTTGCGCTCGGCCTCGGGCAGCTCGCTCGAGTGCCGGACATAGTTCACGAGCTGGCGGTCGAGGCGGTCGGTTTCCCACAGGCTCCATTGCAGGGCGAGCGCTTCGTTCTTCGGATCGGACGGATAGAGCTTGCCGTGCTTCTTCGCGAGATAGAAGTTGATCGCCATCGACTCCGACAGGATGAAGCCGTCGTCGTCGATCGTCGGCACGCGGCCGTTGGCGTTGAGCGCGCGGTATTCCGGCGTCTTGGTCTCCGGCGAGCGCGGCAGGTACGCCTTGTGATCGTATTCCAGACCGAGCTCTCCGAGCATCCACAGCGTGCGCAGGCCGCGCGATTTGGCGGCGCCATAAAGTGTGAGCATGACTGACTCCTCCTTGGGTTGATCTCCCAGTGTAAGCGACTTCCCCGACGCGGAACGAGCGGGCGCCCGGCGCAGTCCAACCGTTACCGAGGAGCCATGCCATGAACGACACCCCCCTGATGGGCTCGACCGCGCCGATGGCGCTCGAACGGCGGTACGGCGCCCACAACTACGAACCTTTACCGGTCGTCCTCGTGCGCGGCGAGCGCGTGCACCTGTGGGACGACCAGGGCCGGCGCTACATCGATATGATGGGCGCGTATTCTGCAGTCAGTCTCGGCCACGCCCATCCGCGCATCCTTGCTGCACTGCGTGAGCAGGCGGAACGGCTGTGCGTCACGTCCCGCGCGTATTACAACGACCGCCTGCCGTATCTGCTCGAGCGCCTGTGCGAGATCACCGGCCAGGACCTGGCGATCCCCGCGAACACCGGCCTCGAAGCGGTCGAAGCCGCGCTCAAGGCCGCGCGCAAATGGGGCAACAAGGTCAAAGGCATCCCGTCGGAGCGCGTGGAGATCATCGCGTGTCGCGGCAACTTCCACGGCCGCTCGATCGCCATCGTCGCGTTTTCCACCGAGCCTCAGTATCGCGACGGCTTCGGTCCTTTTCCGCCGGGCTTCCGCACGATCCCCTTCGGCGACGCTCACGCGCTCGAGCGAGCGATCACCGACGACACCGCCGCTTTCCTCGTCGAGCCGATCCAGGGCGAGGCGGGCATCATTCCGCCGCCGCCCGGTTATCTCAGAGAGTGCGCGCGCATCTGCCGCGAGCGCAACGTGCTGCTCATCTGCGACGAAGTGCAGACCGGCCTCGGCCGCACCGGCCGCGTGCTCGCGTGCGAGCACGAGGGCGTGAAGCCCGACGGCATCATTCTCGGCAAGGCGCTCGGCGGCGGCGTGCTGCCCGTCTCGGCGTTCTGCGCGCGCCATGACGTGCTCGGCGTCTTCAGGCCGGGCGACCACGGCAGCACGTTCGCGGGCAATCCGTTGTCGTCGGCGGTCGCGCTCGAAGCGCTGGCGGTGCTCGAGGACGAGCATCTGGCCGACCGCGCCGCGGAGCTCGGCGACTACCTGTTCGGCAGGCTGCACGCGGCCAGGCTGCCGCTCGTGAAAGAGGTCCGCGGCAAGGGACTGCTGATCGGCGTCGAGATCGATCCCGCGTACGCGAGCGCGCACGAGGTGTGCCTCAAGCTGCTCGAGCACGGCGTGCTCTCGAAAGACACCCACGAGACCGTGGTGCGGCTGGCGCCCCCGCTCGTGATCACGCGCGAAGAGATCGACGAAGCGCTCGAAGCGCTGCGCGCTGCGCTGGTCGAAATCGAAGAAGAGGCGACCTGCGATGTCGGATATCCGTAGCGAGATCGTTCACGACACGCTCGGTGCGCTCGGGCTCGTCAAGGAGAATCCTGCTGCTTATGACGGGACGCGCTGGATGAGCGGCGAACGCTCGTTCGCGTCGATCGATCCGTCGTGCGCCGAGCCGATCGCGCGCGCCGGCGCATGTGGCGCGGCCGACTACGAATCCTTGATGCAGGCCGCGGTCGAGAAAGCGCGCGCGTGGCGCGCGGTGCCGGCGCCGCAGCGCGGCGAGGTCGTGCGCCTGATCGGCGCGGAGCTGCGGCAATACAAGGACGCGCTGGGCACGCTGATCTCGCTCGAGACCGGCAAGATCAAGGCGGAAGGCGACGGCGAAGTGCAGGAGATGATCGACATCGCCGATTTCGCGGTCGGGCAGTCGCGCATGCTCTACGGCAAGACGATGCACTCCGAACGTCCCCACCACCGGCTCTACGAGCAATGGCATCCGCTCGGCGTGGTCGGCGTGATCACCGCGTTCAACTTCCCGGCGGCGGTTTGGTCGTGGAACGCGTTCATCGCCGCGGTGTGCGGGAACGTCGTGGTGTGGAAGCCTTCGCCGAAAGCGCCGCTGACCGCGCTCGCGGTCCGGCACATCGTCAATCGTGCGCTGCACGCTTCCCCGCATCGCGGCGTCTTCCCGCTCTTCATCAGCGACGATGCGGCGCTCTCGCAGCAGTTTGTCGCCGACCCGCGCGTCGACCTGGTGTCGTTCACCGGGTCGAGCGCGGTCGGACGGAGCGTCGCGCAGGCGGTGAGCGGGCGCTTCGGCAAGTATCTGCTCGAATGCTCGGGCAACAACGCGGTGATCGTCGACGAGACCGCCGATGTGGAGCTCGCATTGCGCGCGATCCTGTTCGGCGCGGTCGGGACCGCGGGCCAGCGCTGCACCACCACGCGGCGGCTGATCGCGCACGAGCGCGTGTACGACACGCTGTGTGCCCGCCTCGCGGATGCGTATCGCAAAGTGAGCATCGGCGATCCGCTCCAGACGCGCACGCTGATGGGCCCGCTGATCGATGCCGATGCGCTCGAACGCTATCGCTCGGCGATCTCTGCGCTGCGCGAGCTCGGCGCGGAGATCGCCTGCGGCGGCAACGCGCTCGCCCGGCCGGGATACTTCGTCGAGCCGACGCTGGTGCACGCCAAGCCCGACTGGGCGCTCGTCCACCGCGAGACGTTCGCGCCGATCCTGTACGCGATGCGCTATTCGGCGATCGAAGAAGCGATCGCGATCAACAACGCCGTGCCGCAGGGTCTGTCGTCGTCGCTCTTTACGCGGGACCTGCGCACCGCCGAGCGCTTCCTGTCGGCAGCGGGCAGCGACTGCGGCATCGCCAACGTCAACGTCGGAACGTCCGGCGCGGAGATCGGCGGCGCGTTCGGCGGGGAGAAAGAGACCGGCGGCGGCCGCGAAGCGGGCTCCGACGCATGGCAGGCCTACATGCGCCGGCAGACGAACACGATCAACTGGGGCACCGACCTGCCGCTGGCGCAGGGAATTCAGTTCAACGCGGGGGAGTGAGGCTTAAAAATCAATTAACCGCAAAGGACGCAAAGGACGCCAAGGAAAAGCCTTTCGTCATTGCGAGGAGCGCGAGCGACGAAGCAATCTCGAAACGTTCGTCACGTGCGCACGAGATCGCCACGCCGCCGGCGGCGGCTCGCGATGACGTTCTTTGGTTTCCTTTGCGTCCTTGGCGTCCTTGGCGGTTCAGCTTTCTCATTCCATCGGCGGCAGCTTCGCCGCTGCGACCACCTTCTTCCACTTCGCGACGTCCTCGCGCAGATAAGCCGCGTATTCCTGCGCGGGCATCCCCGAAGCGTCCATGCCCATCGCGGCGAGCTTCTCGCGCACGTCGGGCAGCGCGAGCGCTTTGGCGGTCGCGGCGCCGAGCTTCGCGATCACCGCGGCGGGCACGTGAGCGCCGGTGAGCAGGCCGTAACGCGAATCGACTTTCACGTCCGGCAGTCCCGCTTCGATGAACGTCGGCACATCGGGCAGCGACGACGCCCGTTTCGCGCTCGCGACCGCGAGGATGCGCAGCCGGCCGCTCTTCAACTGCGGCAGCACCGGCGGCACCGCGATGAACATCGAATCCACGTGGCCGCCGACCACGTCCGACAGCGCGAGCGCTGCGCCCTTGTAAGGCACGTGGACCATGTTGATGCCGCTCGTCATCTTGAGCAGCTCGCCGGCGAGGTGCAGCGAGCCGCCCGTGCCGGACGACGCGTAGTTGAGCTTGCCCGGACGCGACTTCGCCAGTGCGACGAATTCCTTGACGGTCTTCGACGGCACCGTCGGATTGACGACGAGGATGATGTCGCTCGTCGCGAGCGAGATGACCGGCGCGAAATCCTTCAGCGGATCGAACGGAAGCTTCGCGTGGGTCGCCGGATTGATCGTGAACGACGACGAGATCACCAGCAGCGAATGGCCGTCCGGCGGCGCCTTGGCCACGAGCTCGCTGCCGATGATGCCGTTCGCGCCCGCGCGGTTGTCGACGACGAACGGCTGGCCGAGATATTCCTGGAGCCGCGGCGCGACGGGCCGCACGACGAGATCGTTGGGACCGCCCGGCGGGAAAGGCACGATGACGCGGACGGGCCTGGAGGGGTACTCCTGCGCGTACGCCACGGCCGTCATTGCGAGGAGCGACATGCCGAAGCCCCGGAAAAGCATCCGGGGGACGAAGCAATCCCGGAGCGTCCTAGAGCGGTTTCCGTGCGCCACGAGATCGCCGCGGCGCCTTCGGCGCCTCGCGATGACGCTAATCAACGCCTGCCGCGCGCCGCCACCGCACCGCGCGACGTGACGAATGCCCTGTTGCCGAAGTGACCGTGGTGACGATGCCCCACGAAGCTGCGTCCGACGATCACCGCGCCCGGCCAACCGAACGAATACGCCGGGTAATAGCTGGGGTAATAGCTCGGGTAATAACCGGGGTAGTAGCCGGAATCGTAGTAATACGGATCGTAATAAGCCGGAGGTGCGGGCGGTGTGGTGTAGTAGCTCACCGCCGGCGGCGGTGAGGGCGCCACCGCGGGCGCCGAGCTGTAAGTCTGCGATTGGGATCTCACTTGTCGTTCGAGGTTGTCGATGCGGTCGAGCAACTTCTGCTCGGTGGGCGTCGCGTCGCGCGCGCCGGCGCGCTTGCCGCTCTTCTTCTCCTCGCGCACCACCACCTGGAGGTCGGTCACGCGCCTGGCGTTCGCCGGCGGCGTGTCCGAGATCACCGTGGTGCCGCGCTCGTCGGTCCACGTGTAGATATCGGCGAGCGCGGGCAGCGCGATCGCGCAGGCGACGACGAGGAGCGACGTGCGGTATAAAGAAGTGCCCACCACTCAATACTACGCCACTTCAGAGGGAGGACACCATGGCCAGTTCCGCACCGCTTCGAGTCGGTTTCATCGGCGCCGCCGGGCGCTGGGGCCCGCGCGCTCACATCCCGGCGCTCAAGCAGCTCTCGGACATCGACCTCTACGCGTTCTGCACCGCGCACGCCGACACCGCGCAGGCGGCGGCGGAGCAGCACGGCGTGCCGCGCGCGTACGGCGACGACCAGCTCATGAACGCGAACAAGGAAGTCGAAGCGGTGTGCGTCGCGGTGCGCGTGCCCAAGCATTTCGAGCTCACCAGGAACGCGCTCGAAGCGGGCAAGCACGTGTACTGCGAATGGCCGCTGGGCGCGACGCTCCAGGAGACCGAGGAGCTCGCGAAGATCGCGCGCGAGATGAACGTGCGGACCATGGTCGGCCTGCAGCGTCGCGCTTCGCCCGCGTACATGCGCATGCGCGAGCTGGTGCAGGAAGGCTACGTCGGCAAGGTGCTGTCGGTGCACATGATGCAGATGGGCAGCGGCGTGCTCACGCGCACGTCCGACCGCACGTGGCAGAAAGACGTCAAGCTCGGCGCGAACACGCTCACCATCACCTTCGGCCATTCGATGGACGCGCTGTGCATGGTGGCGGGCGAGCTCACCGAAGTCGCGGCGGTGGTGAGCACGCAGGTGCCGCAGTGGCGCGAGAGCGATACCGGGAAGTTCGTCGACGTGACTTCCCCGGACAACATCCTGCTGTCGGGGCGGCTCGAGAGCGGCGCGGTCGTCAGCGCGCACGTCGGCGTGCATCCGTATCACGGCAGCGGTTACCGGCTGGAGGTCTACGGAACCAAAGGCGCGCTCGCCATCATCGGCGGCGGCGAAGCGGGACAGGAAGCCAAGCGCATGCTGATGGGCGGCCGCGAAGACGACAAGTCGATGCAGCCCCTGGAAATCCCCGAGCGCCTGAAGTGGGTGCCCGAAGGCGTGCGCACCTTGAAAGAGGGTTACGACGTCGGGCAGATGTGGGTGAACTTCGCGAAGGCTATACGCACCGGCGAGCGCATCGAGCCCGATTTCGATTCGGCGGTGCGCCGCCACCGGATGCTCGACGCGATCCAGCGCGCGTCGGAGACCGGCCAGCGCCAGAAGATCGCGCTGTAAAAGCGTTTTTACCGCCAAGGACGCCAAGGACGCGAAGGAAAAGCACTTCAAAAAATGGATTCCCGCGTACGCGGGATTGACGTGTGTCCACTTCGCCCGGTCGGCGGTAAAAAAACGCGCCGCCTTCCTTTGCGTCCTTTGCGTCCCTGGCGGTCAATGCTTTTTTGCTTTATTCGGGCATGAGGGCGAACGTCCACATCGACCCGCCGGTCGGCACGGTGTCGCCGACCATCGCACGCGCCGAGTTGCCGCCGAGGCCTGACGCGATGCTCACGTACTGCCGGCCTTTGTAGGTGTAGGTGATCGGCGTCGCGTTGATCGCCGAGCCGGTCTGGAACTCGTAGAGCACCTTGCCGGTGTCGGCGTCCATCGCCAGGAACTTGCCTTCGAGGTTGCCGGTGAAGATCAGCCCGCCGTCGGTCGCGAGCATGCCCGACGAGCTCGCTTTCGTGAGCGGGATCGACCACTTCTTCTTGCCGCTGATCGGATCCATCGCGATGTGGTGGCCGACGATGTCGCCTTCCTTCGGCACGTGGCGCTTGGTCGGCGCGGTGTGCGTCCAGCGGTTGCCGAGCACGAACTCTTTCGGCGCCTCGAACCGGACGATGCGCGGCAGGTCCCACGAGCTCGTGTAGATCAGCCCGGTCTTCGGGTTGTACGCGACCGGTGTCGCGTTGACGCCGCGCTGCGGGTAGATCGCGACTTCTTCCCCGCGCGTGAGCTTTTCGGCGAGGTCGGTCAGCACCGGCCGCCCGGTATTCAGATCGATGTGCGTCGCCCAGTTCACGCGCGTAAAGGGATGCGCCGCGATCAATTTACCGTTGGTGCGGTCGATCGTGTACATGAAGCCGTTCTTGTTGACCTGGATCGCTACCTTGCGTTTCGTCCCGTTCACCGTGATGTCGGCGAGCACCGGCTCGTCGGTACCGTCGACGTCGTACACGTCGTTCGGCGTGTACTGGTAGTGCCACACGAGCTCGCCGGTCTTCGGCTTGATGGCCAGCAGGCTGCTCGCGTACAGGCTGTCGAGACCGCCGCGATTCTGCGGCGCCCACGGCTGCGCGTTGCCCGTGCCCCAGTAGACGAGGTCGAGCTCGGGGTCGTACGCGCCGCTGCGCCACGTCGGCGCACCGCCGTACTTGTACGCCTCCGAATCCTTCGGCCACGTCTCCGAGCCTTTCTCGCCGGGGGCGGGCACCGTATAGATCTTCCAGAGATGCTGGCCGGTCTCGGGGTCCCAGCCGTTGAGGAAGCCGCGGGTCGTGAACTCGCCGCCCGCCATGCCGGTGATGAGCACGCCGTTGGCGACGATGGGTGCGCTGGTCGCGGTATAGCCTTCCTTGTGGTTCGCGAACTTCTGCTTCCACACCTGCTTGCCCGTCTTCATGTCGAGCGCGACGACGTGGTTGTCGAGCGTGATGCGGTAGAGCTTGCCGTTGTAGAGCGTCGGCGCGCCGCGGCTCACGACGCCGCAGCACGCCTGGCGCGCGGCGTCCGGGTCCCATTCGGCGGGCGTGCGCCAGATCTGCCTGCCCGTGGCGACATCGATCGCGAAGGTCCACCTGGCGTTGATCGCGTACATCACGCCGTCGTACACCGTCGGCTGCGCGGTCTCGCCGTAGTCGTTCATGAGGTTGATGCTCCAGACCGGCACCAGGCGCTTCACGTTCGACTTGTCGACCTGTTTGAGCGCGCTCCAGTTCTTGAGGTCGTAACCCATGCCGAGGGTCACGACGTTGTCGGTGTTCTTTCCGGCGTTGACGAGCTCGTCCCGGGTCTGCGCGTGGACGCCTGCGACGCACGCGAACGACAGTGCCGCGATGATCGTTTTCATGGCTCCCCCTTTGTGCGATCCACCTTCGCGAGTCAGTGTACGGCATACTCGACGGCGGTCTCGATCGAAGCTCACATTACGGACACGATGATGCGCTTCTCGCTTTTCACGGTCGGCGTTTTCGCAGCCGGCGCTGCCGCGGCCGCCGGACCGGTGCGCGTGGTGGTGCCGTTCCCCGCCGGCGGCCCGACCGACATGGTCGCGCGCCCGTACGCGCAGCTGCTGGGCGAAGCGCTGAAGACGACCGTGATCGTCGACAACCGCGGTGGCGCGGGGGGCGCGATCGGCGCGGAGCTCGTCGCGAAGTCGGCGCCGGACGGCGCCACGCTGCTGATGGCGACGGTCGGCACGCACGCGATCAACGCCTCGCTGTATCGCAAGCTCGCCTACGATCCGGTGCGCGACTTCACCCCGATCGCGCTCGTCGCTGCGGCGCCGGTGGCGGTCGTCGCGCATCCCTCGCTGCCGGTGCGCGACGTCAAGAGCCTGGTCGCGCTCGCCAAAGCCCATCCGGGGAACATCACGTTCGGCACCGCGGGCAACGGCACGCCGGGCCATCTCACCGGCGAGATGTTCAAGGCCGCTGCCGCGGTGAATCTCCAGCACGTGCCGTACAAAGGCAGCGCGCCCGCGGTGATCGACCTCGTCGGCGGACACCTGCAGCTCATGTTCGACCCGCTGCAGTCGGTGATCGCGCAGGTGCAGGGCGGCAGGCTGCGTGCGCTCGCCGTCAGCAGCGCGTCGCGCGCCGCAGTGGTGCCGAACGTGCCGACGATCGCCGAATCGGGTTATCCCGGCTTCGAAACCACCGCCTGGTGGGGCGTCTTCGCGCCGGCGAATCTCCCGGCGGCGCAGGCCGCGAGCCTCACCGCCGAGTCCGAAAAGATCGCGCGCGGTCCGGGTTTCGCCGAGAAGCTGGTGCCGCTCGGGGTCGCGCCGACGGCGAGGACGCTGGGCGCTTTCGCCGATTTCCAGCGCGCCGAGCTTGCGAAGTGGGGCAAGGCGGTGCGCGATTCGGGCGCGACGGTCGATTGATGAGACTGAACGACGAAGAGCAGGACATCCTCGCCGGCAAGCAGGGCCCGGTGCCGCAGGAGGCGCTGCGCCACCAGATGCTGGTGGGCGGGTTCTTCGGCGCCGCCGATTTCGTGCCGGTCGCGCAGGCGCACATCATGGCCGACACCGAGAGCCTCGGCGAAGCGGGCGTGCGCTGGCTCGAGAATCTCGCGGCCGTTGAGGTGGGGCAGCGCCGCGTGCGCATCCCGACGATCACCGATCCGCGCGGCACCGATTTTTCGAAGGCCGAGTTTCTCGGACAGACGCCGTCCATGCTCGCGCTGGAGCGGCGCGCGATCGACGCCTTCGTGAAGCTCGGCGTCGTCATGACCGACACCTGCATCAACTACCAGACCATACAGGCGCCGACGCGCAACGAGCACGTCGCGTTCGGCGATACCGGCGTGGTCATCTATTCGAACTCGATCTGCGGCGCGCGCTCGAACTTCGAAGGCGGCCCGTCCGCGCTCTCCGCGGGCATCACCGGGCGCACCCCGCGCTACGGCTTTCACCTCGACGCCACGCGCCGCGCGACGCTGCACGTGCGCGTCGGTTTCACGCCCGCCTCGCTCAACGACTGGGGCGCGCTCGGCGCGTGCATCGGCAAGATCGCCGGCAACTACTGGGCGGTGCCGGTCGTCGAGGGGCTGGAAGGCGCGCCGCGCTCGGATCAGCTCAAACACTTCGGCGCCGCCATGGCGAGCTTCGGCTCGGTGGCGATGTTCCATCTCGTGGGGATCACGCCCGAGGCCGCGAAGCTCACGGACGTCGCGCCCGCGGGCCTGCGGCGGTTCGCGGTGAAGCGCGAGGATCTCGAAGCGCTCCAGCGTTCGTACCGCAAGGACGACACCGTCGACGTGGTGGTGTTTTCCGCGCCGCAGTTGAGCCTGTACGAGCTGCGCGACCTCGCCGCGCTGTGCGACGGGCGGCGCTTCACCGTGCCGCTGCTCGCGGTGACGAGCCCGCAGGTCAAGCCCGACGCCGACCGCATGGGTTACAGCGCGACGATCGAGGCGGCCGGCGGCACCGTGCTGTCGGGCATGTGTTTCTACCAGTCGTACGCGCGCGAGATCGCGGAGGCGAAAGGCTGGAAGCGCCTGGCGACCAACAGCGCCAAGATCGTCAACATCCTCGGCGGCTACGGCTACCAGCCGATGCTCGCGTCGATGGAGGCGTGCGTCGACGCGGCGGTGACGGGAAAGCTCGCATGATCGATACCGAATTCAAGGCGCGCCATGCGATGGGGCGCACCGTGCGCGGCATCGCGCTCGTCGCCAACGACGGTTTCTCTGCGCGCTACGACCTGGACCGCATCGCCGGCGTGTTCTCGCGGCCTTCGCACAAGCTGGCGGGGCGATCCTACGTCGATCGCATCCTCGTCCTCGATACCGCCAAGGGCGGCGTCGCGAGCGCGTGGATGCTGCACGAGATGAAATCGCGCGCGATCTGCCCGCTCGCGATCGTGTTCAACTCGGTCAATCCCATCCTGGCGCAGGGCGCGGCGCTGGGCGACGTGCCCATGATGGCGGGCTTCGACGTCGACATCACCGCGGCGATTCCCGACGGCGCGCAGATCGAGGTCGATCCTGCGTCGGGCGTGGTGCGCATCGTTGTAGGGGCTTGAACCGCGGAGGTGCGTCCGGCTTTCGCCTGACGCACCCTACGTGGTGAACAGGGTTCCCTCCCCCTCAGGGGGAGGGGCAGGGTGGGGGTGGGTTTTACTCCAGGTGCTTCTCGAAAAACGCCTTCACCCGCACCTTCGCATCCTCGCGCGCCTTCGGATCTGGCGCGATCGTGACGCCTTCGCCGGGGCGCGCGCCGTTCGGCACTTCGGTGCGCACGCGCGCCTTGATCGTCGGGTTGTCGAAGTCGTGGTACGCCCCGGGATAGACGACGATGCTCGCGGGCTCGCCGCGCGCTGACACCGTGTCGATCAGCGTCTTGCACGGCGCGGCGGGCGTCCAGTCGTCGGCTTCACCGATCAGCACGATGAGCGGCGCGTACGGATGGAACGTGTCCGCCCGCTTCGCGCGCGTCCTGCAACCGGGGTAGAACGCGACCGCGGCCGCAAAAGGCGCCGCGTTCGCGGGCTTGCGCGAGATCGAGTTGAGCACGGTCCCTCCGCCGTGCGACCAGCCCAGCAGGCCGATGTGCTTCGAGTCGATGCCGAGCCTCTCGCGCAGGTAGGCGTGCGCCGCATAGGCGTCGCCGACGCGGTCGGCTTCCTTGATGGTGCGCTCGGCGTTCTTCACGGTGCAGATCTCGCGCAGGCCGCGCGACGTGAAGCTGTCGAGCATCAGCACCGCATAGCCGAGGCTCTGCAGGTACTCGCCCCACATCGCATGGCGCGAGTTGAGCGCGCCGCTGCGGGTATAAGCGCCGCCGCACCCGTGCATCATCACGATCGCCGCGTGGGGCCTCGTTTCGGGCAGGAAGAGGTGCCCGACGAGCGGCTCGGGCGAAGAAGAGAGTCCCGCGGTCGGGATCTCGACGCGCTCGGCGGCGAGACACGGCAGGCCTGTCAGTGCGAGGACGAGGATGAGCGAGCGCATGCCCTCATTCTAAAGGCACCGTCTCCCACGCGTTGACCTGCTCGGCGTGGCGGCGCCGGCGCTCGTGCAGCGACACGCCGATCGTCCACAGCGCCAGCGATACCGCGACGCAGGCGAGCTGGCCGGCGGCGAGCCACAGCGGGTCGTGCGAGAGCGAGGGCGCGAGCACGCCCGCGACCGCCGCGCCGAGCATGGTCTGAGTGAACGACTGGCACGACGACACCAGCCCTTTCATCTGCGGAAAGAGATCGAGCACGAGGTTCGTGACCACCGGCGCGACCACCGAGAATCCGAAGCCGTAGAAGAGCAGCGGCAGCACCGACCACGGCAGCGCGGGCGGAAAGAACGCGTGGTAGAGCACATTGCCGCCGGTGGCGAGCGCGAGGAAGCAGAAGCCGATCGCCACGTGCGTCGCGATCGTGATGCGGCCGGCCAGGCGATTCGATGCGAGCGCGCCGAAGAAGATGCCGGCGACGGTCGGGATGAACTGCCAGCCGAACTGATCGGGGCCGAGGTGCAGGTGCTGCGTCAGGAACACCGGCGCCGCGGCGACGTACAGGAACAATCCGGCGAAGTTGAACGCGATCACGCCCGCTTTCAACTGGAAGAGCGGCGAAGTGAACACCTTCAGGTAGCTCCTCGCGAGCGCGCTCGGGCTGAACGGCTGGCGCTTGGACGGCGGCAGCGTCTCGGGCAGTTTCCGATAGCAGTACCAGACGAGGAAAGTCGAATACGCGAACAGGAAGAGAAAGATCGCGCGCCAGTCGCGCAGCTTCACGATCCAGCCGCCGAGGATGGGGGCGATCGCGGGCGCGATGGCGAAGATCATCGTCACCAGCGACAGGAGCCGCGTCGCCGTCGCACCCGAATAGCAGTCGCGAATGATCGCGCGCCCGATCACCACTCCCGCTCCGGCGGAGATGCCTTGCAGCACGCGGAACGCCCACAGGTATTCGACGCTGTGCGCCGCGGCGCAGCCCAGCGAGGCGACGGCGAAGATGCAAAGCCCGCCGATGATGATGAGGCGCCGTCCGAACGCGTCGGAGAGCGCGCCGTGCCACAGCATCATGCATGCGAACGCGAACATGTACGCAGTGAGGCTCTGCTGCACTTCGAGCGGCGTCGCGTCCAGCGTCGCTGCGATGTTGGGGAAAGCGGGAAGGTAGGTGTCGACCGCGAAAGGCCCGAGCATCGCGAGCCCCGCGAGCAGCAGCGCAAGCCGGCCTTCGCTGGCCGCACGGTCGGTTGGGGTCTTGGGCACGCCGCGTTGATGCACGCCCCGTACCTGCATCACTGGCGATGGTGCCGCAGGAACCGTGCTGCGCGGCCGAAAAGCGCGGCGCGCTTGCGCGCACCCTACGGTTGCTGTGCGATGACTCCCGCGAACGAGTCCCGCCTTTCGCGCCCGCCCGGCGACCGCCCGCACTTCACGGCCTGTCGACGCGACAGGTATGCCCGTATCTCTTCGATCGGCGTACCCACCGCGAATACCGCGGCTTTCAGCTCGGCGGCCGTGCAACCGAGCCAGGCCGCCCAGTAACGGGCTTCGGAATCGCTGTGGACGTGCACGTGCTGCCGCGGCGCGGGGGCCGCGTTCCTTGTTCGCATCGTCATGGTAGACCGCCTTCGGAGGCGTCTCGAAAATCGCCTCTGCGGTACTTCATAACGACAGATTGTCGGACTCATCGAGGTGCGGGCGTTGATCCACATCAACTGTTCCAGCCGCCGCCCAGCGCTTTCACCAGCCTCACCATCGCGGCATAGCGTTGGCCCTCGAGCTGCGCGAGCCGCCGCTGCTGCGCCAGCAGGTTGCGCTCGGCGTCTGCGACTTCGAGATAGTTCACCGTGCCCGCGTCGTAGCGCGCTTTGGCGAGCGTGACGACCTGCGCCGCCGAGCGCACCGCCTCGGTCTGCGAGGCGCTCTGCTCGGTGCGCAGCGCGATCTGCGCGAGCGCGTCTTCGACTTCGCGCACCGCGGACAGCACCGCCGCGCGATAGTCCGCGATCCCTTGCCGGTACACCGCTTCGGCGCGCCTCACGTCCGCCGCGGTGCGGCCGCCGGTGAAGAGCGGGATGCCGATGCGCGGACCGATCGACCACACGCGGCTGTCGCTGACCAGCAGCCGGCGCGCTTCGTCGCTCAGGAAACCGCCCTGGCCGACGAGCTGTATGGAGGGGAAGTAGGCGGCGCGCGCGACGCCGATCTGCGCGTTCCTCGCCTGCAGCGTGCGCTCGGCGCGCGCGATGTCGGGCCGGCGCTCGAGCAGCTCGGACGGCAGTATGGAAGGCACCGCGAGCGAGCGCGGCTCGAGCGGGCGCTCGGCGATCTCGAAGCGGCTCGCGGGCTTGCCGCACAGCACCGCGAGCGCGTCGACCGTCTCCGCGCGCTGGCGCCGTGCGTCGGCGAGATCGCTCGCGGCCGTCGCGGCCTGCGCGCGAGCCTGCTCGAGGTCGACGCCCTGGAGCACCCCGGCCGCGAAGCGCTCTTCGAATATGCGCAGCGACGCGGCGCGCGATTCGACGGTGCGCCTCAGCGTCGCGATCTCGGCGTCGAGCGTGCGCACGATGAAGTAGTTGATCGCGACGTCCGCGGTGAGCGTCAGCAGCACGCTCTGATGGTCGGACACGCTCGCTTCGGCCTGCGCCCGCGCCGACTCGAACGAGCGGCGCACGCGTCCCCAGAGGTCGATCTCGTAGCCGAGGTCGGTCGGCAGGCTGAACGTATCGATGCGCGCTGCGGGGATCGGGAAAGGGATCGGCGTCGGCGGATTGCCCGACGTGCGCTCGCGCTTCACCGACGGATCGAGCGTGATCTGCGGATAGAACGCGGCGCGGGCGAGGCCCGCGATCGCGCGCGCCTCGTCGACGCGCGCGACCGCCGCGCGCAGCGACGGATTGCTCTCGAGCGCCGAGGCCTGGAGCGCGTCGAGCGTCGGATCGGCGAACGTCTTCCACCACTCGCCGCGCGGCGCTTCGTCGCTGGCCGTCGCGACTTTCCATTTCCATTCCGAAGGCACGAGCTCGTGCACGTCGGGCTTGCGGTAGTCCGGGCCCACCGTGCAGGCGGTGAGGAGCAAAGCCGCGAGGGCGTACAAGAGGATGTCATTGCGAGGAGCGAAGCGACGAAGCAATCCCGAGACGCTCGATAGCACCGAGCGCCGATAGGCGCTTAAGCCCGCTGTTGCGCCCGCAGCGTAGCGGAGGAGCGGCGTAGACTTTTTTGTGAGCCACGTCGGCCTGCCGGCCTCCTCGCGATGACGGGTTCTCATGTCAATCCAGCGTCTGCCGATACCGCTTCACGCCGATCGCGAGCGCGATGACCGCGAAGAGCGCGATCGGCCACAGCTCGAACAGCGAGTCGGCGAAACCGTTGCCCTTGAGCAGCAGCCCGCGCACGATGCGCAGGAAATGCGTCAACGGCAGCAGCTCGCCCAGCACCTGCGCCCAGTGCGGCATGCCGCGGAACGGGAACATGAAGCCCGAGAGCAGAATCTGCGGCAGGAAAAAGAAGAAGCCCATCTGCATCGCCTGCCGCTGGTTCTCGGCGATGGTCGAGAAGGTGATCCCGACCGCGAGGTTGGCGATGATGAAGACGAACGCGACGAGGAGGAGCACGGTCACGCTGCCGAGCATCGGCACGTGAAACAGCAGGGCAGCGGCGAGCAGGATCAGCGCGACCTGTATGTAGCCGACGAGGATGTACGGCACGATCTTGCCGATCAGCACCTCGGCGGGGCGTGTCGGCATCGACAGCAGGTTTTCCATCGTGCCGCTCTCGCGCTCGCGCGTGATGGCGAGCGCGGTGATGAGCACCATGGTCATCGTCAGCACCACGCCCATCAGCCCCGGCACGATGTTGTACTGCGTGATCGCCTCGGGGTTGTAGTGCGCGTGCACGCGGAGCTCCACCGGCGGTGCGGTCGCCGCGAGATTCGCGAGCGGTCCGACGAGATCGTGCCTGAGCGCCGAATCGAGTATTGCCGGCAGCGAGCCGATCGCGTTGCCGGTCGTCCCGGGATCGGTCGCGTCGGCCTCGACGAGGAGCGCCGGCCGCTCGCCGCGCAGGAGCCTGCGGCTGAAGTCTTCCGGCACGTTGACGACGAACTGCACCGTGCCTCGCGCGAGCGCTTCGCGAGCCTCTTTCTCGGTCTGGAGCTCGCGCACGACGTCGAAGTAGCTGCTGTTCTCCAGCGCGCTGACGATCGTGCGCCCGTGCGGCCCGCGATCGGCGACGAGCACCGCGGCGGGCAGGTGCTTGGGATCGGCGTTGATCGCGAAGCCGAACAGCACGAGCTGCGCGAGCGGAATCCCCACCATCATCGCGAAGGTGAGGCGGTCGCGCCGCATCTGGATGAACTCCTTGACGATGAGCGCGCGCAGGCGAGCCAGCGAAAAGCTCATCGGCCCAAACCGGGGTCGGACCCCAAAGAAGCCGGGCTCCGACCCCTGCGGTCACTGGGGTCTGACCCCGCTTTATCGGGGTCAGACCCTGGTTTTTCATCCATGAGGTGGATGAAGACGTCTTCGAGCGTCGGCTGGTCCTTTTTCATCGTCTCGTTCGCATGCGCCACGACTTCGTCCACGGTGCCGTAAGTCAGCAGCTTGCCGTCGGAGATGAACGCGAGGCGATCGCAGCGCTCGGCTTCGTCCATGTAATGCGTGGTGACGAGGAACGTCAGGCCTTCGGCGGCGTAGGCGTGGATCTCTTCCCAGAACTCGCGCCGCGCCTTGGGATCGACGCCCGCGGTCGGCTCGTCGAGCAGGAGCAGCTTCGGGCTGTGGATGAGGCACGCCGCGAGCGCCAGGCGCTGCTTCCAGCCGCCGGAGAGCGTCCCGGCGAGCTGGTCGCGCCGGCGCTGCAACCCGAGCCGCTCGAGGCTGTCTTCGACCGCGCGCTTGCGCTCGCGCACCTGATACACGCTCGCGACGAAGTCCAGGTTCTCCGCGATCGACAGGTCTTCGTAGAAGGAGAAGCGCTGCGTCATGTAACCGACCTCGCGCTTGATCGATGCGCTCTCGCGGATGACGTCGTAGCCGAGGCAGGTGCCGCTGCCGTCGTCCGGTCGCAGCAGGCCGCACAGCATGCGGATGAACGTGGTCTTGCCGCTGCCATTGGGTCCGAGGAAGCCGCAGATCTTTCCGGCCGGCACCTGGAGGTCGATGTGATCGACCGCGACGAGCTTGCCGAAGCGCTTGGTCATGCCGCGCACGTCGATGGCCAGGTCGGTCGAAGATGGATCCCCGCCTTCGCGGGGATGACGCCTTTCCGTCATTCCCGACCGCGCCTCATATCCGTCATTCCCGACCCCCGCGCCATGTCCGTCATTCCGGACCGCGCCTCATGTCCGTCATTCGCGACCGCCCCATGTCCGTCATTCGCGACCGCGCCTCATGTCCGTCATTCCGGACCGCGCCCCATGTTCGTCATCGGGACCGCGCGCCATGTCCGTCATTCGCGACCGCGCCTGATCTCCGTCATTCCGGACCGCGCGGCAGCGCGATGTGATCCGGAATCCATTTTGACGTTCACTTTGCTTTCACGCCGACGAACCGTACGTCCACCGGTTGCCCCGGGTGCATCTTCGCGGCGACCGCCGGATCGAAGCGCGCTTCGACGAGAAACACGAACTTGCTGCGGCTCTCGCGGCTGTAGATCACCGGCGGCGTATATTCCGCGCGCGGCGAGATGAAGCTCACTTTCGCGTCGACCGCCGCCGCGCCGTCGGCCTGCACCTGCACGACGTCGCCGACGTGCAGCTTCGACAGCCAGGTCTCGGGCACGAACACGCGCAGCTTCACGTGCTGCGGCGGCAGCAGCGCGACGATCGGCCGTCCTGCCGCGACCCACTCGCCTTCGCGATAGAGCGTGTCGAACACCGCGCCGCCCGCCGGCGCGTTCTGACGCTTCTGCTGCAGGTCCCACTCCGCTTTGGCGAGCGCGGCATCGAGCGCCTTGAGATTCGCATCGGCGGCGACGACCTGATCCGAGCGCGAGCCGAGGCGCGCGGTGCGCAGCTCCGCCTGGAGCTGAGCGACGCGCTCGAGGTTTTGCTGGCGCGTCGAGCGCGCACGGTCGAGGTCCTGCTCGGTGGTCGCGCCGGCGACGCGGATCATCTTCTCCTGGCGCTGCACTTCTTTCTGAGCGAGGTCGAGCGCGGCCTGCGCCTGCCCGAGCTGAGCGCGCAGCGAGTCGATCTCCGAAGGCCGCCGGCCTTTCTTCACGTCGGAAAGGCTCGCCGCGGCCTGCGCGCGCCGCCTCGCCGCCTCGTCGCGGGCCGCGCGCTCCGGCGTCTCGTCGAGCGAGAAGAGCCAGTCGCCCGCCTTGACCGTGCCGCCGCGCTCCACCGCGAGCTTGTCGAGGCGTCCGGCGTACGGCGACGACACGTAGACGAAGTCGCCTTCGATGTAGCCCTGGCGCAGGTTGTCGTCGTGCTGGCTGCACGCGGTCAATGCGAGCAAGGCCAACGTCAAAGTGGGTCCTGGCCTGCGCCAGGACGACGACCAGCGCCTCGTCATTCCCGCGACCGCGCCCGTCATTCCCGCGAAGGCGGGAATCCATTTTGACTTTGAAGTCGCGCTCTTCACTTCTTCCTCACCAGCGCCCCTTCGAGAAAGACCGCGAGCACCGACAGCATCGCGACCTTCGGCGTCGTGCCGAGCTCCTCCACCTTTTGCGGGTTGACGACCGAGCTCATCACGCCGAGCAGCACTTCGATCAGCAGCTTCACCGGGATGTCCTTGCGCACCAGCCCGTCGCGGCGGCCGCGCTCCAGCAGCTTGCCGAAGTGGCGCTCGAGGACATCGGCGCGCAGGCGTTCGATCCGCTCGAAGAGCTCCGGCGCCTCGCGCCGCACGTCGCGCACGAACGACGGCTGGATCTCGCCGGCGTGCGTGCGGAAACATTCGAGCAGCCGTGCGAGCCGCTCCTCGAACGGCGCGTCGCGATCCGAGGTGATGCGCTCCAGGTCCGCGTCGATCGCCGCCGCCTTGTCGTCGATCACCGCGTGCAGCAGGTCGCGCTTGCCGGGAAAGCTCACGTAGAGCGTCTTCTTGCTCATCCCGAGCTCGCGCGCGAGCTCGTCCATCGTCACCCCGCGGAAGCCGTGGGCGAAGAAATGCCGGCGTGCGCCGCCTACGATGCGCTCGCGCGGACCGTCGGCCGCAGCCTTGCGGGAGGTAACCATGGAAACCAGATTAGGCGCCGCAGTTTCCGGCGTCAATCCCCGTCTATAGTGACCGTGCCGGCCGCGCCGTGCGTCCGGCCCTATCGGAAAGGAGCGCATCGCACACCAGAGGAGGTCCCCATGAAAGCGCTGACGGTTTTCGCATCCGTACTGCTGATCGCGCTCGCCTCGACGCTCGCCGGCTGCAACGGCGGCGGCAGCGGCGAAGTGGTGTCGACCAGGAACATCAAAGGCTCCGGCAAGACCGAGGCGAACAACGGCGCCGCCGGCGACACGAAGGACACCGCGCCGAAGGACAAGCCTGCCGACATCACCGAGGCGAAGCAGGCCCCGGCCTTCGCGAAAGGGCGCGTATCGGACGCTTTCAACGTCACCGGCATCGCGCACGCCGAGCGGCCCGCGGGCGCAGCGGGCGCCGGCAAGGCGTCGGCGAAAGCGACGATCACCTCGACGAGCGCGTTCACGCTGAAGCAGGACGGCAAGGTGATCGCGCCGAGGATCGAGCCCAAGCTCGCGGTCACCCTCAACGGCGACGACGCCGAAGCGACGATCAAGATCCTGATGCGAATCACCAAGGGCGGCGCCGAGTCGGCAAAATACGAGCTGACTTACACCTACAAGCCGAACAAGGCCAACCCCGCCAAGATCGATCTGACGGGCGCGCATACCGAGACGCTCGACAACGGACAGACCAAGTCGTACGACGAGAAGTCGCCCAACGAGGCGACGCTCAACAAGGGCGACTACAACCTCGAGCTGACGCTGACGATCACGACCAGCGCCAGCGTGCTCGCGGAAGCCAACGCGAAAGAGGTCAAGCTCTCGGTATCGAAATAGCTCCAGCCACGACACAAACAGGAGGAAAGGCATGAAGCTCGTTTCGCCGGTGCTCGTGCTGTTCGCAGTCGCTGCAAACCCGCTCTACGCGCAATCGTTCCCCGCCAAGCCGATCGAGCTCGTGGTGCACACCTCGCCCGGCGGCGGCTCCGACCTCGTGGCGCGCACCTTCGCCGAGGCGGTCGCGAAGGAAAAGCTCCTGCCGCAGATTCTCATCGTGCAGAACCGCTCGGGCGGCAGCGGCGCGATCGCGCAGAACTACGTGGTGGGGAAGAAAGGCGACCCGTACGTGCTGCTGTCGGCGGCGGTGTCGGTCGTGTTGTCGGTGCCGATCCGCACCGGCATGGACATCGGCATCGACAAGCTCACGCCGCTCGGCATGATCGGCATCGACCTGAACGCGCTCGCGGTGAACGCGGACTCTCCTTACAAGACCATGGCCGACCTCGTGAGCGCGGCGAAGGCGAAGCCGAAATCGATCAACATCGCGATCGGCTCCACCGGCGCGACCGCCCACTACTTTCTGTATCACATCGAGCGGCTGACCGGCGCGCGCTTCAACGTCGTCTCGTTCAAGAGCGGCCCCGACGCCGCGATCGCGGTGATGGGCGGCCACGTGCACGCGACGACCGAGAACCTCGCCGACGTGCTGCCGCAGGCGCAGGCCGGCAAGATGCGCATCCTCGGCATCCCGGCGTTGAAGCGCCTGCCGGCGCTTGCCGACGTGCCGACGATGAAAGAGCAGGGCCTCGATCTGCACATCGGCGCGGGCCGCGGCTTCGCGTCACCCGCCGGCATTCCCCGCGAGGCCGCGACGGTGCTCGAGCAGACGGTCGCCAGGGTCCACAAGAGCGCCGACTGGCGCGCCTTCATGGCGAAGTTCATGTACGAGGACGTCTACATGAACGCCGAGGAGTTCGGCCGCTATCTCGCGCAGCGGCAGGCGGATATGCAGAAATTCTTGAGCGACATGGGGCTGGTGCAGAAGAAGTAACCATGGGACGGGTCCGACCCCGGCTTCTTCGGGGTCGGACCCTGGTTTGTTAGCATGCCGCTGCCGTCGAGTGGTTCAGTCATTTTCGAGGCGTGCTCGTGACCGGATCGGAAGACGCAAGCGCTTCCGCGTCGTGCCCGGTTCCGACGCATAGCGGCTCACGTTCGCGTCGGATCAGCGCTTGTAGACGTAGTTGATGACCTTCACTTCGAAGTAGAAATAGCGATCGGTCGCGGTATACGCACCGTGCCTGGAGAAGAAAGCGTTGAGCTCGCCGCCCTGAACGCGCTGCTCGGCAGCCGGCGCATTGGTGAGGAAGGTCGAGCCGGTGTTTTCCTTGGTGCAGGCGAACGGATACTCGTCGGCGGTCAGGCCGCAGCGCTGAAAGCCGCTCGTATTTATGCCGGCCCGCTTCGCGCCGCGGCTCTTCCTGCGCTCGCACGTGTTCGCCACATAGTCGTAGGTAAGGATCCGCTCCCATCCGGCCATCTGCGCGTGCCAGATGCCGGTCGCGATCACGGGCAGATTCTTGAAATCGATCTGCAGGACGGGCAACGAGCCGTCGTTTGCCTTCGGCTTGTGGGCTTTCCAATCCGGCGTCATCGCGGAAGGTCCTCTTTATACAGGTGGCGTGTGCAAGCTAGCCGCCCGTTCGATAACGAACAATCGGCCATAATATCCCCACCTTTCAAGGAGGCATGACATGGCCAAAATCCAGATCGTGGCGCCCGACGCGCCACCCGAACCGGCTGCGAAGCTCGAATCGAAACGCAAGATCGGCACGACCGGCATCCGCCTCGGCGTGCTCGACAACACCAAGGCGAACGCCGACCACCTGCTGCAGATGATCGTCGACGGGGTGAAGAAGGAATTCGACGTCGAGTCGGTCGTCTACAAGAGGAAGCCCGCGTCGAGCCGGCCCGCGAGCGACCAGATCCTCGACGAGCTCGCCGAGGAGGCCGACCTCGTCATCAGCGCGATGGCCGATTGAGGCTCGTGCACGTCGTGGAGTGTCCACGACATGGCACAGCTCACGAAGCGCGGCCTCGTCGCCGCGGTCGTATGCAGCGATACCTTCATGAAGCTCGGCACCGCGCAGGCGAAAGTCTTCGGCGTGCCTGATCTCCCGCTGCTCCAGATCCAGCATCCGCTGGGCGGTCTTCAGATGGATAAAGTCAAGGAACGGGCCGCCGTAGCGCTGCCGCAGTTGCTCGATATGGTGAAGGAGAAGCAGAAGTCATGAGCAGCTCGCTCGAAGCAATACTGAAGCAGCCGAACGCGACGTACGAGGTCGACGACGATCCCGAAGCGGTCCACGAGTATCTCTGCGACAAAGGCTTGAGCGACGGCCTGCCCGTCATCCCGCCCACGCCCGAGCGCGTCGAGCGCATGCTCGCCTACTGCGATCGCGATCTCGACAAGCCCATCGTGCGCATGGGTCCGCGCTTCGGCGCGGCGACGCCGGTGCGCGTCGCGGCCAACTGCGTCATGGCCGGCTGCCGGCCAGAGCATTTCCCTTTAGTGGTCTTGGCGTTGGAGGCCATGGCCGAAGAGCCCTACAACCTCTACGGCACCCAGGCGACCACGCACCCGTGCACGCCGATGCTCATCTTCAACGGTCCCATCGCGAAGGAAGTCGGCATGCATGCCGGCACCAACGTCATGGGCAACTACTTCCGTGTGAATGCTTGTATTGGACGGGCTGTCCGTCTGTGCTGCGTCAACATCGGCGGCGCCATCCCCGGCACCGGCGACATGGCGACACAGGGCACGCCGGCGAAATTCAGCTTCTGCGTGCGCGAGAACGAAGAGGCTTCGCCGTGGGAGCCGTTACACGTCGAGATGGGTTTTCCTTTGGAGGCCACGACCTGTACGGCGATCGCCGCCGAGGGGCCGCACAACATCAACGACCACGAGAGCATCACCGCCGAAGGGGTGTTGACCATGATTGCCGGGACGATGACGACGACCGGGTCGAACAACGCGTACTACGCCGGCCAGCCGTGCCTCGCGTTCAGTCCCGAGCATGCGCAGACCGTCGCGACCGAAGGCAAGATGAGCAAGCTGGACGCGAAGAAGTGGCTGTTCGAGCACGCCACGCTGCCTTTGTCGAAGTTCTCGAAGGAGACGATCGAGCGGCGGTTCCGTCGGAAGCTAGCTGATCAGTACGCGACTGCGTCTCTAGATGCGCCGGTGAGGATGATTCAGAAGGCGGAGGATTTGCTGGTCATCGTCACTGGAGGGGCTGGGAAGCACTCTTCGTGGATTCCGACGTTTGGGAATACCAGGGCGGTGACGAAGGTGCTGAAGCGAGAGGACGGAGAGCTCATCAAGTCCGTGCAGGAATTGAAGCGCGGTTAATCAGCATTCCGTCCCCTTGGTCCGGGGAGAGGGACAGGACCGCAATCCCGGTCAAACCCGTGCGGCGGCGTGCTCGAGCATCCGACGAGAGACGCCCGACAGCGCTGCCGTATCGCCCGAAACCGTCAACGAAGCATGAGTCAGGGCCGCCACCCTCTGCTCCATTGCGAGGCTCTTCGCGAGCTCGGACGTGTCCTTGCTGAACATGTCGTCGCGTTCGGCGGTTACTTCCGGAAACCCGAGCAACGCTTCGCCTTTCGCATCGAACACGGTGAGCCGTGCGTGACTATCGGAAGATTCGCTCACCGGCGGCGTGAAGACGATCTCTACGCGGGCGACGGCGCTCATCGGCGCTTTCTTGCCGAACGCGAATAGCCACTCCCGCGCGAGCACGCCGGCCTGGGCGTCGATCACGATGCTTCTTCCCAGCGAGTAGACAACAAAGGAATGCCGATGAGCGGCAGGACGGCCATCGCGCCCTTGAAGGCGAGCGCGGTGGTGTCGTTCCAGGCGAGCAGCACGTGCGAGAGAACGCGCTGCCGGAAGATCCACCAGTCGAACACGAGCATGGCCAGCCCAAGGATCAGCAGGGTGAGCAGGAGGCCGTAGTTCGTGCCCAGGGCGAGGCGGTGGGTGAAACCTCAGTCACGTGATACGAACGATTTCGTCCCCCGGGCTTGAGCTCGGGGACCCGATACTCGCGATCGGCGGTGTCGGCCGCTTCGTTCATTGGCTTGAACGATACCGGATCGATACGTCGCCGGGTTAAGCTACCGTGCGTCACGGGATTGCTTCGTCGCTGGCGCTCCTCGCAATGACAAGTCGTGGGGCACTTCGCGGTTGCGCACCTCGCAACGACAGTGTGTGGATGAGCATCGGCCGGAACGAATGGAATCCGACACGCCTGTGATGCGCTTCGGCAGCGACACACCTCTGCTCGAAGCGCCCGCCCTCATCGCGATCGCGGTCGCTGTGATCGCATTCATCGTATGGCTCGCCGCCGGGACGCGTGACCCCAACGCGTTCGACGTGCTGAAGTGGATCGTCGCAGTCCTGATAGGAACGGTGTGTATCGCTTATGCCGGGAGCTGGCACGAGGTGGTCGTCGACGCCTCCTCTCGAACGGTCACCGAGCGACACGGCTTCCTTCAATGTCCCGTAGGTTGGCTGGGGCAGCAGTTAACGTTCTCCGACATCGCCGCGGTCGTCGTCGCGCAGAAGACCGACAAGACCACCGAACGGGCGACGTCGATGTCGCAGAGTACGCGGACTGTGTACCGAAAAAGCTACGCGCTGAGCCTGGTCAGGGCGGATACTTCGATCGCTATGCGCGATGGGACGAAGATGGCGGTGCCGCACTACGCGCTCGACCTGCCGGTGAAGGAGCGCGGCGATCCGCTGCCGCTCGAAGCGATGGCGCGGCAGCTCGCGAAGCTCGGCCGCTGGCCCGCGCGGCGGCGCGGCTATGCGCTGTCTGCCGGTTACGGCGACCGGGCGTACACGATCGAATCCCTGGCGCATGACGCCGAGAGCGAGATCGCAGACAAGGAGTGAGTCAAGCGTGCCGCCTTTGCTCCGCCTCGTCAGCACGACGTCGTTCGCACTCCTGCTGGCCGGGTGCGTCACGCCGTATACGCCCAAACCCGGTGCGGCGCTGGCGAACATCACGTTCGTCAACAAGGGCTACACCTCGGTCGACATGCACTACGAAGCGTGCGGCGTGTTCGAGCCGTCGATGCTGCTCGCGAGCCTGCACCCTGGTGCGTCGGCGACGCAGCGCGTTACTGCGAACGAACCCTTCTCGTTTTCCTTCATCGCGCGGGTCGGGGAGGATTGGTCGTGCAGCCTCGGATTTCTCACGTTCACGCCGGTGCCGGAAGGACGGTACGAGATCGAGTTCAGTCAGACGGGGAGTGGGCCGCCGGCGCGGTGTTCGGTGAAGGTCTCTAAGCTCGAAGCCTCCGGCGCGAGGGTGCCGCAGCCGACTACGGATTGCAGGCGGCGGCCGTAGCCCGTGCGCCACGGGATCGCTTCGTCGCTACTGCTCCTCGCGATGACAGAATCAACCTTTCTTCGCAGCCGCCTCATCGAGCTCGTGCGCCCTGCGCGCCGCCGGACGCTCGCGCAGCCGGGCCGAGTACGCTTCGAACGCCGGCCGCTTTTCGAGCGTCCCGAACATCATTCCCCATGCGACCTGCGATCCAACGTAGACGTCGGCTGCGGTGAAGCGGTCGCCGCAGATGAAGGGACCCGCGCTCACCGCGAGCTCGAGCGCGTTCACCGTGTCTTCGTAGCTGCCGTAGCCGAGCATCTGCTTTTTGTCGGACGAGAAGCCGAGCGCCTTGCCGGTGAGCGCGGCTTCGAGCGGGCCGGCCGCGAAGAAGATCCAGCGGTAGTACGCGGCGCGATCGGCGGGCGGCGGGGCGAGCTTGCGGCCGGGAAAGGAATCGGCGAGATACACGCAGATCGCCGCGGCTTCGGTGACGACCGCGCCTCGATGCCGGATGGCCGGCACCTTGCCCATCGGATTCACGGCGAGGTAGGTCGGCGATTTCATGCTGGCGCCGAATTCGAGCAGCACGGTGTCGTACTGCTCGCCGAGCTCTTCGAGCATCCAGCGCACGATGCGCCCGCGCGACTGGGGATTGGTGAAGAAGGTGATGTCGGCCATTCGGTGTGTTCTTTCGAGAAAACCGGGGTCAGACCCCGATGAAGCCGGGGTCTGACCCCAGGATTAGTCCAGCCGGATCCCCGTCTTCTTCACCATGTTTCCCCAGCGTTCCACATCGGCGCGGATGAACGCCTGGAACTCCTCCGGCGTGCTCGGCGAGACGGTGCCGCCTTCGTGCTGTATCAGTTTCACGACCTCGGGGAGCGCGAGGACCTTCACGACTTCGCGGTTGATGCGCGCGACGATCGGCTTCGGGACTTTGGCGGGAGCGAGGACGCCGTGCCAGATGGTCGATTCGAAGCCGGGGTAGCCGGCTTCGCTCAGCGTGGGCACGTCCGGGAAGAGGTGCGAGCGCCTGGTGCCCGTGATGGCGAGCAGACGCGCGCGGCCGTCGCGCGCGAAGCCGAGCGACGACACCATCGACGTGACCATGTAGCTCACGCGCCCGGCGCGCAGGTCGAGCATGCCGGGTCCGCCGCCTTTGTAAGGCACGTGCATCGTGTCGATGCCCGCGGCGATGTTGAAGAAGGTGCCGAGCACGTGGCTGCTGCCGGCGACGCCCGCTGATGCGTAGTTGAGCGTCCCCGGCTTGGCCTTGGCGGCCGTGACGAGATCCTTGATCGTCCTGAACGGCGAGCTGTCGTTCACGACGATGACCTGCGGCGTCTTCACGACGAGCGAGATCGGCGCGAAGTCCCTGAGCGTGTCGAAGTTCTTGGTGGCGCGCACCGCCTGGCCGACGACGAGGTTGCTGTCCTGGCCCAGCACGATGGTGTAGCCGTCGGGTGGCGCTTTGGCGGCGATCTCCGCGCCGACCGAGCCGGCCGCGCCCGCGCGGTTGTCGAACACGACCGGCTGGCCGAGCGCTTCGCCGATCTTGCCGCCGATGATGCGCGAGTAGGTGTCGGTGCTGCCGCCCGGCGGGAAGGGGACGATCCAGCGGATGGGGCGGGCGGGGTATTGCTGGGCGTGCGCGGCGCCGGCGAGCAGGGCGCAGGCGAGGAGAGATGCTCGGAGGAACATACCGGCTCCTTTGCTGAGTAACCCCCTTTAAACCCACCCCCACCCTAACCCTCCCCCTGAGGGGGAGGGAATGCTGGGTGGTCTCCCCCCGAGGGGGAAGAAAATGCCTGGCTGATCTCCCTCTCAGGGGAGTGTTCGCTTCCGCTTATCGACGGGCGAGGTAGAACGATGCGGCCTCGAGGCCTTTCAGCGCGTCGCGCAGGTTCACGCTGCCGACGTTCTCGGGGCCGCCGTCGCCCTCGGCCACGATCGCGAGGTTGGTCGCGATCGCCTGGAGCAGCCCGATCTGCGCCACCTGGGCCGCCACCATCTGCATTTGCACCTGGAGGATCTGCTTCAGAAGTTCTTCCATGCTTCCGTCTTCAGTGGCCATGAGTAGCCCTCCTGTCGGTTCAGTTCGGTTTGATGCCCGTCGCCTTCATCACCTTGGCCCACTTGTCGATCTCACTATTCACGAGCGCGCGAAACTCTTCAACCCCGCCGCCGCCCGGCTCGAGGCCGTCCTTGCGGAACTCGCTCTGCACCTCGGCGTTCGCGAGGTGCTTGTTGACGAGCTGGTTCAGGCGCGTGACCAGCGGCTTCGCCATCGTACCCGGCGCGAACATGCCGAACCAGGTCGTGAAGTCGTAGCCGGGCACGCCGGATTCGGCGATCGTCGGCGTGTCGGGGAGGTCGGGCACGCGCTTCGCCGTCGACACCGCGATCAGCTTGAGCTTGCCCGCGCGCACCTGCCGGATCGTATCCGGCATCGTCTGGATCATCACCTGAGTCTCGCCGCCGACCATCGCCAGCAGCGCCGGCGCGCCGCCCTTATAGGGAACCTGCGTGAGCTTCACCTTCGCCAGGTATTCGAAGAGCGAGACGCTGAGGAACGCCGAGCTGCCGACACCCGCGGTTCCCGCACGGACTTCGCCCGGCGCGGCGCGCGCCATGGCGACGAGGTCTTTCACCGTGCTCACTTTCACCGAAGGATGGACGACCATGATGCTCGGCGTCGTGCCCAGCTGCGAGATCGGGGCGATGTCGCGGCGCGTGTCGTAAGGCAGCTTGGCGAAGATCGACGGCGCGGTCGCCAGGCCGATGTGATAGACGAGCAGGGTGTAGCCGTCGCCGGGCGCTTTGGCGACGATGTCGGTCCCCAAGGTGCCGCCCGCGCCACCGCGGTTGTCGACGACGAAGGTCTGGCCGAGCTCTTCGGTGAGCCGCTTGCCGAGCACGCGCGCGATGAAGTCGGTGGTGCCGCCCGGCGCGAACGGCACGACGACGCGCACCGGCTTGGTCGGATAGCTCTGGGCATGCGCCCCCCACGCAAGCGCGGCACAAACCGCGGCGCACAGCCGCAGGGTGTTACGGTGCATCGTCCATCCTCCTCGATCGTGTTTTCCCGCGAGGCTAACACGCGCGACGTTCCCGAGACCGTCAGCCGCTAAAATAGGGATCTTCCTGCGCGTCTTGCGTCCCACTCCATCGCGCCCCCGGCCTCTCCGGGGCTCGCGCGCGTCGTCATCCGAGGTAGCGTGGTTTCGGTTTACTTTTTGTATGCGCTGAATCTCTGCAACTGCATCGCGGTGTTCTCCGCCCAGGTCGTGCTCTCGCTCTACGCGCTGCACCTGGGCGCGAACGCTTTCGGCGTGGGCCTCGTGGCGGCGGCGTTCTCGATCTTCCCGATGTCGCTCGCGGTGACGTCGGGGCGGATCATCGACAAGCACGGCGGGCGCTGGCCGATGACCTTCGGCGCGATCGCCGGCGGCCTCGGCATGACCATTCCCTATTTCGTGCACGCGCTGCCGGCGATTTACGTCGCCGCGGCGATGATGGGTCTGTCGGTCATCTTCTTCAATCTCGCGACCCAGAACCTGGTGGGGATGGTCAGCACGACCGAGACGCGCGGGCGCAACTTCAGCAACTACGCGCTGACGAGCTCGGTGTCGAACTTCCTCGGGCCGACGCTCGGCGGCTTCTCGGTCGAGCACGCCGGGCACGCCGAGACGTGCCTGATCATCGCGCTCGTCACGCTCGTGCCGGTCGTGATGCTCGCGCTGCGCGGGAAGTCGCTGCCGGGCGGCAGCCACAAGGCCGCGAAAACCAAAGGCAGTGTGCGCGCGATGCTCGCCGATCCGGTCGTGCGCCAGACGCTCATCACCGGCAGCCTGCTCAACACCGGGCTGAATCTCTTCCAGTTCTACATGCCGGTGTACGGGCACGACATCGGGTTGTCGGCTTCACAGATCGGCACCATCCTCGGCGCCAACGCCGCGGCCGCCTTCACGTCGCGCTTCCTGCTGCCGAAGCTGCTGAGGCGTTTCGGCGAGAACCGCGTGCTCATGTACACGTTCGTGCTCGGCGCGGTGGGCATCGCCTCGATCCCGCTCTTCGTCTACGCACCGGCGCTGGTCGGCATCGCGTTCCTGTTCGGTTTCGGCATGGGCTGTGGCCAGCCGATCGTGATCATGCTCATGTACAGCAACTCGCGCGACGGCCGCTCGGGCGAAGCGCTGGGCCTGAAGTTCACGACCAACCAGCTCACCAAGCTCGTCGCGCCGCTGATCTTCGGCGCGATCGCATCGGGCTTCGGGTTGCTCGTCATGTTCTGGCTCAACGCGGCGATGCTCGCGGGCGGCGCGTACATGTCGCGGCCGAAAGCGGCGGTATCGGATCCGGAGGCGGCGTCCACCGATCGTTGAAAACCGCTGTATAGTGAGACGCTGAACCGGACCGTTCGAATCACAACCTCATAGAAGGAGCGGATCATGGTGCTCGGCATGTCGCTGGCGGCGTTCACGACGCTGCACACGGCCATCGCGCTCGTCGGGATCGCTTCGGGTATCGTCGCCGTCGCCCGCATGCTCAAAGTGCGGCGGCTGAACGGCTGGACGACGCTCTTCCTCTTCAGCACCGCGCTGACGACGATCACCGGGTTCATGTTTCCGTTCACCGAGATCCTGCCTTCGCACGCCGTCGGGGTGATCTCGCTGGCCGCGCTGTGCGTGGTGTTCGTCGCGCTCTACGTGAAGAAGATGGAGGACGGCTGGCGCGTCGCCTATATCGCCGGCGCGGTGCTCGCCCTCTATCTCAATACCTTCGTCGGCGTGGTGCAGTCGTTCCAGAAGGTCTCGTTCCTGCGATTGCTGGCGCCCACCCAGGCCGAACCGCCGTTCGTCATCGCGCAAGGCGTCGTGCTGCTCTTCTTTATCGCTGCGGGCGTCGCCGTCGTACGCAAGTTCCGTCCCGGCGCGATCTATCTATAGGCGTGGAACACGCCGAGCTTCTCGTCCTCGATGTCGGCTGGGCCGTCACGGTCGACGCCTCCCGCCGCGTCATCCGCGACGCGGGCATCGCGATCAGGGACGGCAAGTTCGCCGCGGTCGGCAAGAGCGGCGACATCGAGCGGGCATGGACCGCGCCGACGGTGCTGAACGCGCAAGGCACCGTCGCCACGCCCGGCCTCGTCGACGCTCACCTGCACTCTTCTTTCTCCCTTGCGCGCGGCCTCGCCGACGAATCGAACGCGCAGGCGTTCCTCTTCCAGCACATGTATCCGTACGAGGCGGTGCTGTCGGAGGAGGACGTGTACACCGCCGTCGCGCTCGCGTGCGCCGAGATGCTGCGCCATGGCGTGACGTGCTTCGTCGAGCCGGGGAATTACCATCCCGACGCGACGGCGCGAGCGGCGATGGCGGCGGGGCTGCGCATGGTGCTCGCGGTGAGCTGCTTCGACAACAACAGAGCGGTGACCGGCCTCCTGCCGAAGGAGATGATCGAGGACACCGCGCGCTGCATCGACAAGACCGCCGATCTCTTCGAGCGCTACGCGCGCCGTGACGAGCGCATGACGGTGAGCGCCTCTTTTCGCGGGATGAACAATTCGTCCGATGCGCTCATCCTCGCCCTGAAGGAGATGGCGGACAAGCACGGCGCGATCACGCAGACGCATGCGTGCTATTCGTACTTCACCCACGATTCGTCGATCGTGCAGTTCGGCAAGCCCGAGATCGAGCGGCTCGAACGCCTGGGCGTGCTCGACGAGCGCATGCTGCTGCTGCACGGCGGCTGGCTCGAGCCGCACGAGATCGCTTTATTGGCCAGGCGCAAGCCCACGGTGGTGTGCTGCCCGTCGTCGTCGGTGCACAACGGCTACGGCAACCTCAAGGTCGGCATGCACCCGGAGCTGATGGCGCTGGGCGTCAACGTCGGGCTCGGCACCGACCACGCGAGCTCCGGGACGTGCGACCTCGTGCAGGAGATGCGCCTCGCCGCGTGCTCGTACAAGGAGGTGCGGCTGAACCCGCGCATCATGCCGCCCGAGCAGGCGGTGGAGATGGCGACGATCAACGGCGCCCGCGGCGCCGGTCTCGCCGACCGCATCGGCTCGATCGAAGTCGGCAAACAGGCCGACCTCGCGCTGTTCGACGCGACCCTGCCCGAGTGGCTGCCTCTGTACAACCCCGTGTCGAATCTCGTCTACAGTGCGACGGGCAACACGGTGAAGCACGTGTTCGTCGGCGGCGAGCAGGTGGTGCGCGACGGGCGGCTCACGCGGGTGGACGAAGCGGCGTTGTATGAGGAGGTGGTGAAAGCGGCGCGGCGGTTGGGCGGCAAGCTCGATATGAAGACGATGGTCAAGCTGAGGTGGCCGATGGAGTGACATCTTCCGCGCGCCTCGCGATGACTGTCATCGCGAGGAGCGCCAGCGACGAAGCAATCCCGTGGCGCACGCCAACGACGGAACAGGAGGACGGATGAAGCGAACCATCGGCAGCGCGGTAGTCCTCGCACTCGTCAGCGGCGCCGCCGCGGCACAGTCGTATCCAACCAAGCCCGTTCGCCTCATCGTCCCCTTTGCGCCCGGCGGCGCGACGGACACGTTCTCTCGGGCGCTGGCGCAGGAGCTCACTCATACGCTGGGACAGTCGGTCGTCGTGGAGAATCGCCCCGGCGCGGGCACGACGATCGGCGCCGACCTCGTCGCCAAAGCGCCGCCGGACGGCTACACGCTGCTCTTCACCGATCTTTCCACGCACACCATCACGGGCTCGCTGTATCAGAAGCTGTCCTACGATCCGCTGAAGAGCTTCGCCCCGGTCGCGGTCGCGAACTCGTCGCCGCTATTGCTCGTCGTGCATCCGTCGGTCGGCGTGAAGTCGGTGAAGGAGCTGATCGCGGTGGCGAAGCGCCAGCCGGGCATCACGTGCGGCAACTCCGGCATCGGCACGGTCACGCACATGACCGCCGAGAAGTTCCGCATGCGCGCGAACATCAGGACGACCGCGGTGAACTACAAGGGCGGCGCGACGCCGGTCATCGCCCTGCTCGGCGGTGAGATCGCGATGCTGTTCGCGACCGTGCCGGCGAGCATCGAGCACGTGCACAAAGGCAAGCTCGTCGCGCTCGGCGTGGCGGCCGATACGCGCTCGCCGTTCTTCAAGGACATTCCCGCCATCGGCGAGACGATCAAGGGCGTCGACGGCGCGGTGATCTCGGGCGTGCTCGCGCCCGCCGGAACGCCGCGCGCGGTCGTCGATCGCCTCAACGCCGAGTTCATCAGGGCGTCCGAAGCGCCGAAGGTCAAGGAGATCTACGCGACGAACGCGGCGGAAGCGATGAAGCTCACGCCGCCGCAGTTGCAGGCTGCGATGGAGAAAGATGCCAGGGCGTGGGCGGAGGTGGTGAAGGCGACCGGCGTGCAGTTGAATTGATGCCGTTTACTGCGAACAGCGACGCTATGCCTTGAAGGTTCGACCTACGAGTCGTCTCGCTGAGTAGAAAAAGGGGCCCCGGCCCCTTTTTCTTCGTGCGCTTCGCGAGTCGTGGCTAGATCGAACCCGGCTGCTGAGCGGTCGGTTCGGTCGGTCCGCCCAGTTGCTCGGGCATCGGCGCTTGCTGCTGCGGCGCCGGCTGGGTCTGCACCTGTTGCTGCGGCGCAGGCTGCTGTTGCTGCTGGGCGACAGGCTGCTGAGGCGCCGGCTGCTGCTGAACGGGCTGTTGCTGCTGCTGGGCCTGCTGCTGCTGCTGTTTCTGTTGCTCGGCTCGTTCCTGCTCACGCTGTTCCTTGCGGTCGCCGCGCGTCACCGCGCGGCGCGTGAGCACCCCACCCGCGCCGGCGCCGGCGCCCGCGCCGATCGCCGCACCGACGACGGTGCCGATCGGCCCGGCGATCGCGGTTCCGGCCGCCGCGCCCGCGAAGCCGCCGGTAAGACCGCCGACGCCCGCGCCGGCGCCTTCAGCGGTGTTTTCCTTCAGCTCCTTGCGGCCTTCCTTGCGATCGCGCTTACGATCCTCTTTTTCCTGTTTCTTGCGCTCCTTCTCCTGCTGCTTCTCGAGCTTCTCCTGTTCTTTCTCTTCTTTCGTCTTTCTGGCGTAGACGTCCTGAACGGTGAAGGGGGCGCTGGTCCCCGCGACAGCGAGACAGACGGCCAGGGCGATCGCACGTGCTTTCATGTTGCTGCTCCTCGGTGTAGGTATTTCCGATTAGAGGAGCAGCACGCGTGCCGTGCCCGCGGAACAAGTGCCTGACGTGCGTCAGTCGTTGCGAGGAGCGATGCGACGAAGCAATCCCGGAGCGTCCGTTACGCCACGGGATCGCCGCGTCGCGCATCCGCGCTCCTCGCGATGACCGGCCGACGATGGTTCGGCCGGTCAATTGATTTTCAGGTTGATCGCCTTCGCGACGCCGCCCCACTTCGCGTATTCCTTCGCGATGTAGTCGCCGAAAGTCTTCGGGTCGGTGCTGACGACGTACGTCCCCGCGCGCTCGTAGGCGTCCTGCACGTCCTTCATCTGGAGGATCTTGCTCACGTCGCGGTGGATGCGCTCGATCACCGCGGGCGGCGTGCCGCGCGGCGCGAGGAACCCGCTCCACAGCGACGCGTCGTAGCCCGGCACGAATTCGGCGATGGAGGGCACGTCCGGCAGCTCGCGCGAGCGCTTGGCGCTGGTGACGCCGATGATCTTCAACTGCCCGGCCCTGTGCTGGTTGAGTACGCTCGCGATGCCGAGGCAGCCGATCTTCACCTGCCCGCCGAGCAGGTCGGCGCGCGCGAGGCCGCTGTTCTTGTACGGGACGTGCACCATGTCCATCTTCGCCATGTGGAAGAACAGCGCGGCGAACATGTGCTGCGCCCCGCCGTTGCCCGAGGACGCGTAGTTGATCTTGCCCGGCTGCTGGTGCGCGAGCGCGATCAGCTCCTTGATCGAGGACACGCCGAGCGACGGATGGATGGTGATCGCGTACGGCTGGCCGCCGATCTGCATGATGGGGGCGAAGGCCTTGAGCGTGTCGTACGGCATCTTCTTCTGGAGGTGAGGGAAGATGACGTGCGGCGTCGCGGTACCCAGCAGCGTATAACCGTCCGGTGTGGCATTCGCCGCGATGTCGGTGCCGATGAGACCGCCGGCGCCGGTGCGGTTGTCGACGACGACCTGTTGGCCGAGCGCGTCCGTCATTCGCGTCGCGACGATGCGCACGACGATGTCGTTCGCACCGCCCGCACCGAACGGCACGATGATGCGGATGGGTTTGTCGGGATATTTCTGCGCCAGCGCCGGGCCCGTTGCGAGCAGGCCGATGCCCAGCAGCCACCACCACCTCTTCATTGCAGCCATGAATCCTCCTCGTGTTATTGGTGACAAGGATTCTAGTGCCAAAGAAAAAGGGGCCGTAGCCCCTTTTGTCTGGTCCCGACTCCGTGGTTACTGCGGCGGCACCTGCGCGGTCTGGTCTTGCGGCATCGGCTGCTGCTGCTGAACCGGCTGCTGAACGACCTGCTGGGGCTGTTGCTGCTGCGCCTGCTGCTGTTGCTTCTCCTGGCGCGCTTCCTCGCGGTCTTCCTTGCGGTCCTTGCGCGTTGCCGCGCGCTTGCTCATGACGCCGCCCGCGCCCGCACCGGCTCCGGCGCCGATCGCGCCGCCGATGAGCGCTCCGGGAGGACCGCCGACCGCCATGCCCGCGGCCGCACCGGCGGTGGCGCCGCCGAGACCGCCCGCACCCGCACCGGCGCCTTCGGCGGTGCTTTCCTTCATCTCTCTGCGGCCTTCCTTGCGGTCGGCTTTCTTGTCTTCTTTCTCCTGCTGCTTGCGCAGCTTCTCCTGCTCTTTCTCTTCCTTGCTCTTCGCGTACACGTCCATGGCGGTGAACGGGGCGCTGGTGCCCGCGACGGCAAGCGCGACGGCGAGAGCGATGGCGCGTGCTTTCATGATGGTGGCCTCCAAGATGCGATATTGCTTGTCGAGGAGCAGCGCACGTGCCTGTTTTTGCACTTCAGGTGTCACCCACCGGCAACACCTTGAGGTGCACGAGCAGCGCAAGGACGCTGGCCGTCAGGGCCGCCGCGCACACCGCGAGCCAGCCATGATGCGCGAACAGCCAGCTCGTGAGAAAAGCGCCGATCGAGTTGCCGGTCCACACGTGCAGCGCGAACACGGTGTTGGCGCGAGAGCGCGAGTCGGGCACTGCGGAGTTGATCAGGGTCTGGTTCGCCACCATTGCGGCGCGTAATCCGAGATCGAGGAGCATCACCCCCACGACCACCGCGGCGATCCACCACACGCCGAAGCCCATCACCAGCCATGCCGCGATCATCGAGCAGATGCCGGCGAGCACGACGGGCCTCAATCCCAGGCGGTCGCTCCAGCGTCCGGCCGCGCGTGAGATCGTGATGCCCGCCGCGCCGGGTATGCCCATGAGCCCGGCTGCGGTCGGACCGACGTGATGGAGGAGCGCGAGCATCGGCGCCGCGACCGCCCAGAAGCCGCCGTAACAGATGCCGAACATGAACTGGATCGTCGCGGCGCGCCGGATGCCGCCCTGCTCGCGGTAGAGCCGGTACAGCGATACGAGCAGCCCGCCGTAAGAGGCTTTCGAGGTCGGCCGCGTGTTCGGAAGCCGCGCCCACACCACCGGCAGGATGAGCAGCAGCATCGTGGCCGACAGCGCGTAGCTCATGCGCCAGCCGAACTGGTTGGCGATGATGCCGCCGGCGATGCGCGCGAACAGGATGCCGCTGAACATCGCGGTGAGCTGCGTGCCCAGCGCGCGGCCGCGTTCCTCCGGCTTTGCGATCTCGGCGGTGATGGCGATGTAGTGCTGGAGCAGCGACGAGCAGAGGCCCGTCACGAGACTGCCTGCTGCGAGCACCCAGATCGACGGCGCCGCCGCCATCACCGCCTGCGCGATCAGCAGCACGACCGTCTTGGTGAGGACGAGCTTGCGCTTGTCGACGCGATCGCCCAGCGGCACGAAGAGCACGATGCCGAGCATCAATCCGCCGAACGAGCACGTCGGTATCCAACCGGTGGTCGCGGCGTCGGCGCCGAAGTCCGCCGCGATCGCCGCCAGCATCGGCGTCTGGTAATGGATGCCGCCTGCGACGATGAACGCCGCGACGATCAGCAGGAGGATGAGGTTGCGGTGGGCGGTGGGGGAGGCGGAGAGAGGCGGCACCCGGCGAATGTACCAGCGAAAATCCGGATTTAGTCGGGAAGAGCTCCGAGCACGGTGCGGCCTCGCCCGAGCACCTCGTCGTAGAGCTTCTCGAGCGCCGGGTTGCAGCCGCGCAGGCCCGCGACGACCTGCTCGGTCCAGTCGAGATATTCCTTGCGGCGCGAGAGCGGCCACTTCGCCGGCGGCGTGTCGGTCACGGCGATCACGTTGGCGATCTTGTCCGCGAGCTTCACCAGTTGCGCTTCCCGCGACGCATGCCGCGCGTGCTCGATCTGCAGCCGCTTGCGATCGGTCTTGAGCAGCGTCTTGTCGTCGGTCACTTCCTGCACGACTTCGCGCACGCGCTTGCCGAAGTGCTCTTCGAGCTCTTCGGCGGTGGTCTGCGTGTCCTCGATGGTGTCGTGCAGGATCGCGGCCTGGAGCACGACCAGATCGCGCACGCCGCCCACGCGCGCGAGCAGCTCGGCGACCTCGATCGGATGGTTGATGTACGGCGACGCGCCTTCGTCCTTGCGCCGCTGGTCGCGATGCTTGTCGGCGGCGAAGTGGAGCGCCTTCAGCAGAGGACCGATGGAGTCGGAGGATTCGCTCATATGGGCTTTCGCCGGACGTACGCCGCGTGCTTGCGGTTCGCTTCGTTCGCCTGGAGGGGCGGACGGCCGCGGATGAAGTCGAGCTCGACCTGCGCCTCGGGCAGGAGCTTATTCCTGATGCGCTCGCGCAGCGTCTGCTCGACGCCGTCGAGGTCGGCGACGCGCGCCACCCGGACGTCGGCGGCGAAGGCGGCGGAAGCGGCGACCCAAAGAACCAAGGGCAAAGTCAAAATGGGTCCGCGCCTGGGCGGGATCGACGGGCTCGGGTGCGACACGGTCGACTCCCTGGTCAAGCCGCCGCCGCGGTGCGCGGTTCGGCGCCGGGCAGGTAGACCGGCTGATATTCGGAACGATTCGGCTGCCCCGGCGCGACGTGCATGACTTCGTTACTCATGTCGAAGACGATCGAGGCGATCGTCATCGTCGGACCCTGCCCCGGATAGTCGTGCGGGGCGCGGCAGATGGCTCGCGGCGCGCCGAACTCGTCGCGCAGCGTCGCTTTGACGTCTTCGACCGTGATCGACCCGATCTTCGGCTCGAGTAGCTGGCGCGCGCGGAAGTCCCTGTACAGGCTGTCGCCGTTGAACGAGCTCGCCACGCCGTGCGCGTGGGCCGCCGACGCCTGGAAATGGTTGGCGTGCGTCAGCAGGCCGCGCTCGGGATAGACCGGGTAGACGTTGTCGGGCGTGGTCTCGAAATCGATGCCGACGCCGTCGCGGTGCGCGATGACGTAATTGCCCGAAGCGCCGCGCGCCGAGCGCGTCAGGATGTCGATCGCCTCGTAGTAGTGCCGCGAGTTCAGGATGCGCCGGCGCAGGATCGGGATCGGCACGCCCACCTTGCCCTTGTCGGCGCTCGACGTGAGCATGTTGCCGCAGACCATGATGCCGTGCTCGTTCATTCCGTCGCGGCCCACCATGCCCGCTTCGACGATCAGCGTCAGCGCCGGTTTGTCGTGCTGCCGGATGCGCAGCAGGACCACCGAGTCGAGCGCCGGGCTGCGCCAGTCCCAGTTCTTGCCGACGATGACGCCCTTGTCCTTCGTCGCCTCCGGCAGCGCGATGATGGTGGTGCACTCGGTCGCCGCGCGATGGCCGCGCGCCGCGCCGTACATGAGCTCGGTGCGGCAGTTCACCGCGACGATGTCTTCGAGCTGCTGCCGCGCGCCTTCGGCGATGCCTTTGAGCTCCGAGACGATCGCGGAGTCGATCGCTTCGATCTGCGCGAGGAAGCCGCGCGCACGCTCGCGCACCTCGTCGAGAGTGAGCTTCGAATGCCGGCCGAACACGCCGAGGTAGAACCGGATCGTGCGCGCCACGCGCTCGGCCGCGCGCTCGCCGTGCTGCACGCCGCACTCGCGGGCGTCGCCTTCGATGTCGATGACCGGAAACGCTTCGTAAACGGTCTTCATTCGATCCTGATCCCCGCGTCGTGGATGATTTTCCCGAGCTTCTGAATGTTCGCCGCGAGCATCTGCTCGAGCTGCTGCGGCGAGCTCGACGCGGGCTCGAGCCCGGAATCGAGCATGACCTTCTTCACTTCCGCTGCGCCCATCATCTTCTGGATCTCGGCGTTGAGCAACGCGACCACCTCCCGCGGCATGCCCGCCGGGCCGTATACACCCATCCACGACGGAAAGTCGTAGCCGGGCAGGCCGGTCTCGGCGATCGAGGGGATCTGGGGCGCGGCGGTCGTGCGCCTCAAAGACGTCACGCCGATCGCCCGGACTTTACCCGACTTCACCTGTTGCAGGGCCGCCGCGATCACCCCGAAGTTCATGTCGACCTGGCCCGACATGATGCCCACGTACGCCGGACCGCTGCCCTGGTAAGGCACGTGCACGATGTCGATCCTGGCGATCGACTTGAAGAGCTCGCCCGCGAGATGCGGGCCTTGTCCGGTGCCGGACGAGGCGAAGTTGAGCTTGCCGGGCTGCGCTTTCGCGAGCGCGATCAGCTCCTTCGCGGTCCTGGCCGGCACCGAAGGATGCACGACCAGCAGCAGCGGGTAGGTCGCGAACAGCGAGATCGGCTGGAAGTCGCGCAGGAGATCGAGCTTCACGTTGGGACGCAGCGCAGGCAGGGCCGCCATCGCGCTGCCCGCCATCAGCAGCGTGTAACCGTCGGGCGCCGAGCGAGCGACGTATTCGCGTCCGATGAGCGCGCCCCCGCCCGGCCTGTTCTCAACGACGAAGCGGCGGTTGAGCGATTCGGAGAGCCGCTGCGCGAGCAGGCGTCCCATGAAATCGTCCGAGCCGCCCGGCGGCGCGGTGACGACCACGCGCACCGGCCTGGAGGGATAGGACTGAGCGTGCGACAGCAGCGACACGCACGCGAGCGTGCAGGCGACCAGCAGTTTCAACGTTCTTCTCCTCGTGATTGGACGCTTATCCGCCTTGTCCGAAGGTATCGGGTTCGGAGGCAAGGTATTCGTGTTCCTCGGGCGTCGATGTGCGGCCGAGGACGAGATTGCGATGCGGGAATCGCCCGAAACGCTCGACGATCTCGAGGTGCCGGCGCTGGAAGTCGAGGCAGTTCGCGGTGAACGCGTGCCACTCGGCGGGCGCCTTGGCATGCAGCCGTTCGAACCGGACCACGCCTTCGCGCTGGACCGCCGCGTCTTCGGCATGCTGATACGGCATGAGCAGGAACGCCTGCTCGGGAATGGAGAGCGCGTCGAGGTACCCGGCGGCGACGCCGTGCCGCGCGGCTTCGAGCGCGCGCGCGTCGTGCGCGAACGCGGCGGAGGTGTTGCGGAACGCGTTGCGCGGGAACTGGTCGAGCGCGACGACGAGCGCCACGCACGAGCGCGGCGTCGTCTTCCACGACGCGAGCTCGCCGCGGCCCGCGGCCGCGATGGTCGCGTCGAAGCGTCCCCCGATCTGCGCGTCGAATGCGGGCGAGGTGCCGTACCAGACCTTGTTGCGCGCCTGCGCGGCTTGCGGGTCGTGCGTCGCGTCGGCGAACCAGAAGCGATGCACCTCGTCGGGCAGGGCGATCGACCCGGTGCGATCGTCGCGGCTTGTCTGCATTCTCGTTGTGGCGATGACGGACTAGCGCGATGATAAGCCACTCACAAGGAGGAGATCGACAATGGCCAAAGGTCCGTTGGATGGAGTGAAAGTCGTCGCGTGCTCGACCGCTCAGGCGGGCACGGTGCCCTACATGCTGATGGCCGACCTCGGGGCGGAGGTCATCAAGATCGAAGTGCCGGGGAAAGGAGACAACTCGCGCGGCTCGAGCATCTTCCCCGGTCTGCCGAGCACGTACTTCGAGACCAACAACCGCGGCGTGAAGAGCGTCACGCTCAATCTCAAGCTGCCCGAGGCGCGCGAGATCCTGTACAAGCTCGTCGCGCGCGCGGACATCTTCGGGCAGAACTTCCGGCCGGGCGCGGCGGAGAAGAACGGCTACGGTTACGAGGATTTGAAGAAGATCAATCCCAAGCTCGTCTACGTGTCGGTCTCGGGCTACGGGCCCAAAGGGCCGCACGCCTCGCTGCCCGGCACCGATTCGATGGCGCAGGCGCTCGGCGGCATCGCCGAAGCGTATTCGACGCCGGGACAGCCGATGAAGATCGGCGTCGTCTCGGTCGCGGACGAAACCTGCGCGATCCTCGCTTTCGGCGGCATGCTCGCGGCGCTGCACTGCGCGCGCACTCAGGGCATCGGGCAGAAAGTCGAGTGCTCGCTGCTCGGCGGGCAGATCCGCCTCATGGGCTGGACGCTGACGACCTCGATGTGGCGCGAGCGCGCACCGGTAACGGGGCAGGCGCGCATCACCGGCACGCCGCAAAGACCGGGCTTGAGCGCGAGCTTCAACGACGCGAACGGCAAGCCCTTCGTGTTCCAGCTCAACGGCGCGAAGAAATGGAAGGAAGCGACGGCCGCGCTCGGTTTCGCCGATGCGTTGAGCCAGGCGGGCTTCGCCGATCTCGGCGTCGTGATCGGCAACGAGGACCGGCGCCGCGCGCTGCTCGCCAAGCTCGACGAGCTCTTCGCCACAGGCCCGCGCGACAAGTGGGTCGAGATCCTGCGCGCCGCCGACATCGTGTCGGCGCCGATCAACACCCTACTGGAAGCGGCGAGCGATCCGGACGTGCTCGCGAACGGCTACGTCACCGAGGTCGACTATCCGGAATACGGCAAGAAGCTCAAGGTCCACGGCTCGCCGTGGAATTTCTCCGAGACCCCGGCGAAGATCGGCGTCGCGCCCAAGCTCGGCGAGCACAACGAGGAAGTGCTGAAGTCGCTGGGCTACGGCGACGGCGATATCGCACGCTTTCGCGAGCGCGAGGTGATCTGATCGTGCGCCACGGGATCGCTTCGGCATCGCTTCGGAGCCGCTTCGCGATGACGTCATTGCGAGGAGCGATGCGACGAAGCAATCCCGAGGCGCTCGGTCTCAGCTCAAGCGGCCCGCCACGCTCGCCGCGACGGTGATGAGCTCCTGCGGATCGACCGGTTTCGGGACGTGGGCCTGGAAGCCCGCCTGCAGCGCGCGCGTGCGGTCCACCGCACGCGTGTAGGCGGTCAGCGCGATCGCCGGCATGCGCGGCTCGCCGCCGTTGAGCGCGCGGACCTTGCGCATGAGCTCGAGCCCGTCGACGCCCGGCAGCCCGATGTCCGAGATCATGAGGTCGAAGCGCCGCTGCGCGAGCGCATCGAGCGCCGCGTGGGCATCGCGCACCGCTTCGACGATGGCCCCGCATTCGCCGAGGATGGTGCGCAGGAGCTCGCGTGAGTCGTTGTCGTCCTCGACGATGAGCACGTGCAGCGCTTCGAGCTGAGGCGGACAGCCGATATCCGACGCTCGTGCGACGTCGGTCTCGAGAGCCCGTCCCGATGCCGGTGCGATCGGCAGCCGCACGCGGAACGCCGCCCCGCGTCCTTCGCCTTCGCTCTCCGCTTCGATGCGCCCGCCGTGCAGCTCGACGAGCTTGCGGGTGATTGCGAGACCCAGCCCGAGCCCCGAGGTGCGGCGGCTCATGGACGATTCGGCCTGCCGGAAGGCTTCGAAGACGTGCGGCAGGAAATCGGCGGCTATGCCCTGCCCGGTGTCGGTGACCGAGATCTCGACGTCCGAGCGCTGGCGCTGCACCACGACGCTGATCGATCCGCCTTTGGGCGTGAACTTCACCGCGTTCGTGAGGAGGTTGGAGACCACCTGCCGCAGGCGGTCGGCGTCGCCGAGGACCGGCGCCTCGGAGTCGAGGATGCGCTTGAGCTTCAGGCCCTTCGCCTCGACCGACAGCGCGACTTCCTCGAGCACGCGCTCGACGAGCGGCACGAGGTCGACGTGCTCGATGGAGACGCTGAGCTTCCCGCTCGCCATGCGCGAGATGTCGAGCAGGTCTTCGATGAGCTCGGTCTGGCTCTTCACGTTGCGCGAGATGACTTCCAGCGCCTGGGCGGTCCGGTCGGGGCCGATGAGACCGCTTTGCAGAAGGTGCGCCCAGCCGGAGATTGCGTTGAGCGGCGTGCGCAGCTCGTGGCTCACCGTGGCGATGAACGCGTCCTTCTGGCGATCGGCGGCGGTGAGACGATCGTTGATGTCGCGCAACTCGGCCGCGCGCCGCCGCACGCCGCCGAGCAGCACGCGGCGCAGCGTCGAAGCCGCCTGGACGTGCAGCGGGTGCCACGGCAGCGCGCTGCCGCGCACGGTCTCGCGCCATAACGCGAACGAACCGCGGGGCGTCAAGCGCGAAGGCGTGCCGTCGTCGGCGGTCTCGACGTTCTTGCGGGGATCGCCGGCCCAGTCGACGGTGCGCTCGGTCGAGGGACGGAACCAGAGCAGGTACTCGCCGAGCTCGCGCGAGATCGCGACGGCGACGAGGCCGGCGGCGCAGTCGTCCCAGTGCCGCGCCCGGGGAAAGTGGTCCTGGAGCTTCTCGGTCGCGAACACGTCCTGGTCGGTCTGCCGCAGCCAGCCGACGAGCGCCGCGATGTCTTCGGTCTTCGGTGTCGAGCCGAGGCGCCGCGTGCCTTCGCGCAGCACCACCGCGGCGCCGGCCGCATCGACGAGGCTTTGCAGCTCGGGGCCGGCGAGTGCGTCGAGCAGCTCCGAGCCTGCGGCCATGCGCTCGATCAGGCGGGCCTCGGTCTCCTGGATCCTCCGCGCGCGTTCGGCGCGGTCCGCGGTCTCGAGCGCGTCGAGATGCCACGACAGCGCCTGCCCCAGATATTCGGCGGTCTCGCGGACCTGGAACCCAAGCCGCCACGGCCCGCTGTAGTGATGGCACGCGATCAGCCCCGTCAGCTCGCCGTCGAGCAGCAGCGAGATCGACATCGAGGCCGTGACGCCCATGTTCTTCAGGTACTGGATGTGGATCGGCGAGACGCTGCGCAGCACCGCGTACGACAGGTCGAGCGGCTCGCCGGTCGGCGGATGGTCCTGCGGGACGAGCGGCGAAGGCACGTAATCGACGTCGGCGATGTGCCTCAGCCAGTTCAGGGTATAGAGGCGCCGCGCCTGCGCGGGAATATCGGACGACGGGTAGTGCAGGCCGAGGAAAGGCTCGAGGTCGCTGCGCCGGGTCTCCGCCACCACTTCGCCGTTCCAGTCGGCATCGAAGCGATAGATCGTCACGCGATCGAAGCCGGTGATCGCGCGCACCTGCTCGACCGCGATGCGACAGAGATCGTCGACGGTCTTCGCCGATTGCAGCCGCAGCATCGCCGCGCGCAGGCGCGGGTCGAAGGGCATGAGGCCGGCGCTGCCGGCGCGCGACGGCTCGCGCGGCTCGAGCTCCACGACGAGCGTGTCGGAGGTGTTCGGCGGGCGGTGGAGCACCGCGTCGAACGCTTTGCCGTCCGCGCTTGCGACGACGAGCACCGGGTTGACCGCGCGCAGCTCCTGTTCGCGCGCAGCCCCGGCGATACGCGCCCCGGAGTCCGCATCGAGCAGTGCCGCAAGCGGTCGACCCAGCGCTGCGTCCGCCTCCATGCCGAGGTGCCCGCCGAGGTTGGCGCTCGCCTGGACGATCGTCAGCCCGGCGCCGCTGCACGCGAGCAGCACGCCGTGTCCCTGGATCGATCCGGGGATGTGGATGGGCTCGCGATCGCAGGTGTCGAGGGTTACGGTGTGCATGCGCAGCGTTCCGTGATCGCGCCGGTGCGTTTGAGGCTCGCGGTGTACGCGTCGAACGTCGCGGCAGCCATGCCGCAGGCGGCGTCGGCGTCGTCCTTCGATGCCGTCGCCGACCAGGCGTCGAGTCGCTCGAGCCATTCGCGCCATTTGCGGCCGGTTCCCGGCTCACGCAGACGCAGATAGGACGTCGGGAAATCACTGCCCAGATTCTCCTCGACGCTGCGTGCGAGGACGAGCCCGCCGAGCGAAGAGCCTTCGAGCACGTAGGCGCAGCCGTAGGCTTCGGCGAGCTCGGTGGGAGTGGGCACGAGGAAATCGGCATCGCGCTCCTCGATGCCGAGACGGGCGAGATCGGAACGCACGCGTTCGGCGCGAGGGGGGCCGTCCGGCAGCACCGGCCACCGGGCGAGCGCGTTTTCCAGCGGCGCCACGACCGCCAGCACGCCGCGCAGGAAAGCCGCGTATCGGTCGGGCGTGAGACCGCTGACGGCAAAGTCGAGCGCCGCGTCGAGACGCGCATGCGGCGCGCGGGTGCGCTCGCGTAGGAGGGACAGGAGATTCACAGGGCGAAGAGCGTGTGAGCAGCCATTGTAACGGCGCCCGGCCCCGGTCACTTCACCCGATACTTCGCCAGCGCCTCTTCGCTGAACTCCATCCCGTGCCCCGGCCGGTGCGGCACGCGGAGGAATCCGTTGTCGACCACCGGCTCTTCCTGCCACACCCTGGTGCGCGTGATCGACCACTCGAGCAGCGTCGCGTTCGGGATCGCCGCCAGGACGTGTATCGAAAGCTCCGGCGCGAGGTGCGGCGCGATGCCGATGTCGTACGCCGCGGCGAGGTGCGAGATCTTCAACAGCTCGCTGAAGCCGCCGCAGCGCATGATGTCGGGGTTCAGGATCGAAGCGGCTTTCTGTTCCACCAGGTCGCGGAAGCCGTAGCGCGTGTACTCGTTCTCGCCGGTGGCGACCGGGATGTTGATCCGCCGCGCGACTTCGGCGCACTGGCCGATGTTGTCGGCGTAGACCGGCTCTTCGTACCAGAAGATGTCGCAGGGCTCGATCGCGTTGGCGAGCCGCACGTTGGAATGCACGTCGAGGCGCTGGTTGACGTCGACGAGGAGACGCGGCGCGTCGCCGATCGCCTTGCGCACCGCCGCCACGCGCTTCACGTTCGCCATGAGGTCGGGCAGCGGCGCGAGACCGACTTTCATCTTGTAGTGCTTCGCGCCGATGGCGAAGGTCGCTTCGGCTTCCTTCACGATGTCGTCGACGCTGTAGCTCAGGAAGCCGCCGCCGCCGTATACCGGGACCTTGTCGCTCACCGCGCCCCAGAGCTGCCACAGCGGGCGCTGCACCGATTTGCCGACGATGTCCCACAGCGCGATGTCGACCGCGCTCAAGGCATACATGGGGATGCCTTTCTTGCGGATGCCGCGGTCGGCGTCGTACATCTTCTGCCACAGCCGGCCGGTGTGGGTCGGGTCTTCGCCTTCGAGCAGCGGCGCGAGATTGTCCTTGAGATAGGCCTGCACCGAGCTCGCGCCGTTGCCGCCGACGAGCATCGTGTAGCCGAGGCCTTCGATGCCTTCGTCGGTCTTCACCCGCACGACGACGTAGCTGTTGTTCGGGTAGTACGTATTGCGCGGCGGCGGTGTGGCGACGTCGAGGCGGGAGATGTCGATCGCGCGGATTTTCATGAGAACACTCGCGGTAGTTGTCGATTCATTGTAATAGACTCATCCGCATGAATACCTTCCTCCGCATTGCTCCCGTCATGCTCGCGCTCGCCGCCGGTTACGCGTGCGCGCAGTCGTATCCCACGCGTCCCGTCCGTATCGTGATCCCGTATCCGCCCGGCGGCGGCACCGACGTGATGGGACGCCGCATCGCGCACGAGCTCACGCCGCGCCTCGGACAGTCGGTGGTGGTCGAGAACATCGGCGGCGCGGGCGGCAACATCGGCATGCGGCAGGTCGCGCAGAGCGCGCCCGACGGATACACGCTCGTGCTCGCGCTCACCGCGCAATGGGCGGTGAACGTCAGCGTCTTTCCGAAGCTGCCGTACGATCCGCTGAAGGATTTCGAGCCGGTCACGACGCTCGCGGTCGCGCCGTACGTGCTCGTCACGCATCCGAGCCTGCCGGCGACGTCGACCGCGGAGCTGATCGCGCTCGCGAAGAGGATGCCGGGCAAGCTTTCCTATGGCTCGGCGGGCAACGGCAGCGGGCAGCACCTGGGCATGGAGCTTTTTAAGAGCATGACCCGGATCGACCTTCAGCACGTCCCGTACAAAGGCGGCGCGCCGGCGATGATCGACGCGATCAGCGGCATGGTGCCGATCACGCTGCAGACCTACACCTCGATCATCGGTCCGACCAAGGCCGGGAAGCTGCGCGCGCTCGGGGTGACGACCCGGCAGCGCGTGCCGGCGCTCGCGAGCGTGCCCGCGATCGCCGAGGCGGTGCCGGGCTACCAGTCCGAGGTCTGGTATCTCGTCGGCGTGCCCGCGGCGGCGCCGAAGGAGATCGTCGCGCGGCTCAACACCGAGCTCGTGCAGATCCTGCGCACACCCGCGATGCGCCAGACGCTGGAAGCCGACGCCAACGTGATCGTCGCCAACTCGCCCGCCGAAGCGCGCGAGTTCGTGAGGAGCGAGATCGCGAAATGGGCGAAGGTCGTGAAGACGGTCGGCGTGCGCCTCGATTGATCCGGGTCAGAGTCACATTTCCATTCCGTAATCCGACTCTGACCCGGATTTGAGCCGCGGGTCGGCCATGACTTTCTTGTTCACGCTGTCGCGGTGACGGCGTGACTTGAAAGCGATATTCGAGAACACCCTATCCCGCGCGGCGGCGGAATTTCTGGAACGCGTGGGGCTTGAGCGGCGCCATGCGCTTGACCGCGCCCGCGTTGAACACCACCTCGCCGACGTACATGTCGCCGCGTTTGTCGACCCACAGGCCATGCGGCGCGATGAAGTTGCCCGGCAGCACCGGGTTCTCGCCGCCGACGCGCGCGGAGACATTGCCGTCGGGATCCATCACGGTCACGCGCGCGATCGGCGAATGGCCGCACGGCGGATAGATCATCGTCTCGTCGTGCGCCGGCAGCGGACCTTCCGAGCGCTTCATCATGTAGTTGTGGAAACCGCCTTCGGCGATGTGCAGCAGGTCCTGGTCGTCGATGAAGATGTCGTACGGACGGTTGAGCAGCACCGATCCCGTGCGGCCCCACTCGCGCAGGTAGCGGCCTTCTCCGTCGAACACCTGCACGCGCGAGTTCTCGCGATCGGCCACGTAGACGTGCCCCGCGCTGTCCACCGCGATGCCGTGCGGCAGCATGAACTCGCCGGGCCCGCTGCCTTTCTCGCCCCACGAGAAGAGGAGCTTGCCGTCCTTCGAGTACTTGTGGACGCGCGCGTTGCCGTAGCCGTCGGCGATGTACAGGTCGCCGCTCGGCAGCGTCGCCACGTTCGTCACCCGGTTGAAAGGCCCCGCGGCGCGCTTGACCGGGCTCTTGCCGACCTCGTAACCGGTGTCGGAAGGCTTGCCCGACTCGCCGAGCGTCATGAGCCGCTCGCCGTCGGCGGTGAACTTGTGGACCGTATGGTCCTTGTCGTCGGCGAGCCAGAGCGAGTCGTCGCGGTCGATGAAGATGCCGTGCGGGTTCTTGAAGACGCCCTTGCCCCAGGCGTTCAGGAACCGGCCGTCCTTGTCGAAGACGATGACGGGATACGCGCCGCGGTTGAAGACGTAGACGCGGTCGCGCGAATCGCACGCCACACCCGCCACTTCGACGTAGGCGTAACTCTCGTCCGGGAGCCTGTCCCAGCCTTCGAGCGCTTCGAACTCGATCTTGTGGTTACCGGTGGCCATAGTGTCCTCAGCGTAGCACGGCTTTCCGGAGTCTTTGCCGTTAAACTGAACGCAAAACGGCCGACCGGGAGGAGCCATGATGAGATTCATCGGGCGCAGCGTGACGGTTGCTGCGTGCGCGCTTGTCGTCTTGCCCGCGTGGAGTCAATCGTATCCGGCCAAGCCGGTGCGCGTCATCATCGGGTTTTCACCCGGCAGCACGACCGACCTCATCGGCCGCGTCGCGGCGATGAAGATGGGCGAGTTCCTCGGGCAGCCGGTCGTCGTCGACAACCGTCCGGGCGCGGGTGCGAACCTCGCCGCGGAGATCGTCGCTAAAGCGGCGCCCGACGGCTACACGGTGCTCCTCGCGAACGCCGGCGTCGCGACCGGCGCGACGGCGTACGTGAAGCTCAACTTCAACGCGCTGCGCGACTTCGCGCCGGTGAGCCAGATCTCGGCGACGCCGCACATCCTCGTCATCCATCCTTCGCTGCCGACCAGGACGGTGAAAGAGCTCATCGCGTTCGCGAAAGCGCGGCCGGGGCAGCTCAACTTCGCTTCGACGGGGCACGGCAACTCCGACCATCTCGCCGCGGAGCTCTTCATGTACATGACCGGCATCAAGATGGTGCACGTGGCCTACAAAGGCGGGCCGCAGGCGATCGGCGACATCCTGACGGGACAGGTCGCGATGTACTTCGCGGGCGTGCCGGTCTCGATACCGTTCGTGAAGAACGGCAAGGTCCGCGCGCTGGGACTCACCGACGCGAAGCGCGCACCGGTGCTGCCCGACGTGCCGACGATCGCCGAGGCCGGCGTCCCCGGTTACGAGCACATCCTGTGGAGCATGCTCCTCGTCCCCGCGGCGACGCCGAAGGACGTCATCGCGCGCCTCAACGACGCGGCGGTGAAGGCGCTCAACGCGTCCGACGTGAAGGACCGTTACGCCGGCATGGGCGTCGATCCCGCGCCGACCACGCCCGATCGCGCGCTGGCGTATCTGAAGAGCGAGACCGCGAAATACGCGAAGGTGGTGAAGGCGATCGGGCTGCGGATCGAATGATGACCTCATTTCCCGGCAACCGGCGCATCGCCGTCGTCTTCAACGTTTGCCTCGAAGCCTGGTCGGACGGCAAGGCGCCGGGCATCAGCCCGATGGGCAACCCGCTGCCGGCGGGCGTGCTCGACAACATGGCGATCTCGTGGGCGGCGTACGGCGCCCATCGCGGCATCTATCGCCTGCTCGAAGGCTTCGCCCGTCACGGCGCGAAGGCGAGCGTCATGACGAGCGCGGTGCTCGCGGAGCGGTCGCCGGCCGCGGTCAAGGCAGTCGCCGACGCCGGACACGAGGTGCTCTCGCACTCGTACGCGATGGACGCCATCCCCGCGCTCATGAACGAGGACGAGGAGCGCGCCAACATCAGGCGCTGCACGTCGCTGCTCGAAGAATGCTCGGGCCGGCGCGTGCGAGGCTGGCTGAGCCCGCGCGCGACGCCGAGCGCGAGCACGCCTCGGCTGCTCGCCGAAGCAGGCTACACGTGGTACGGCGACACCCTGGCGGACGATCTGCCTTCTGTCGAAACGTTCGGTGAGCGTCGTATCGTCGCAATCCCGCTCTCCACCGACGTCAACGACATGCCTTCGATGAAATACGGCCACCCGCCGCAGCGCATGCTGGAGAGCTTCGAGGACGTGCTCGATCGCGTGACCAGGCACGAGCGCGGGCCGGTCATCGTCGATGCGACGGTCCACGCGCACATCTTCGGGCGCCCGCACGGCGCGCATTACTTCGAGCGCATCGTCGAGATCGCCGCGAAGACGCCGGAGATCTGGGTGCCGACACGACTGGAGATCGCCGAGCATGTTCTGGGTCAATAGGTCGTCGCGAGGAGGCAATGCCGACGACGCGACCTCGTGGCGCACGGCGCGTCAAATCCGCCGGCCTCAAGCTCGACTGACGCGTCGTCATTCCCGCGAATGCGGGAATCCATTTTGATCCGTGCCTTTGAAAAAGATTCCCGATAGCTCCGGCTGCCGCCGTTCGGGAATGACGAAGCCTCACAAAGCGAGGTAGCGGTGCACGACCTCCTCGTTCGCCCACAGTTCTTCCAGCGCACCCGAATAGCGGATCGTGCCTTTCTCCATGATGTAGCCGCGATCGGCGACGCGCCGGGCGAACTTGACGTTCTGATCGGCGATGAGGAGGGTCACGCCTTCGGCGCGGATCTCGTGGATCGCGTCCATCAGGGTCTTCACCATCAGCGGTGAAAGTCCTTCCGACGGCTCGTCGAGGATGAGCAGCGCCGGGTTGCCCATCAGCGCGCGGCCGATGGCGAGCATCTTCTGCTCGCCGCCCGACAGGCCCGAGCCGCCCTTGCGTCGCAGCTCCGCCAGCGCGGGAAACAACTCGAACACGCGCTGGCGCGTCCAACGGCCTTCGCGCTTGACGACGCGGCTGGCGATGTCGAGGTTCTCCTCCACGGTGAGGTCGACGAAGATGCGCCGGTCGTCGGGGACGTAACCGATGCCGAGCCGCGCGATCTCGAACGTCGCGCGTGCCGCGATCGGTATTCCCATGAACTCCACGCTGCCGCTGCGCGGCGGCGTGAGCCCCATGATGCTGCGGAGCGTCGTGCTCTTGCCCGCGCCGTTGCGGCCGAGGAGGCACACGACTTCGGCCTCGTTCACCTCGAGCGACACGCCGTGCACGACCGCGCCGACGCCGTAGCCCGTGACGAGGTCGCGCACGCCGAGGATCACGCGGCTTCCTCCCCGAGGTAGACCTCGCGCACCGCTGTGTTCGCGCGAATCTCGTCGGGCGTGCCTTCCGCGAGGAGCCGCCCGCGATCGAGCACGACGATCCATTCCGCGAGCGAGAACACCGCGTCCATGTCGTGCTCGACGATGACGAAGGTCGTGCGGCGCTCGACCGAGAGCCTGCGCACGAGCGCGAGCACGGTCTGGCGCTCGACGGAGGTCAGCCCCGACGAAGGCTCGTCGAGAAAGCACAGCTCGGGCCTGGGAGCGATCGCGATGCCGAGCTCCAGCAGGCGCTGGTCGCCGTGCGAGAGGACGCCTGCGGGCGTGTCTTCCACCTCGTGCAACCCGATCTCCGCGAGGATGCCGCGCGCTTCCGCGATGCCTTCGGTCTCGCGCTCCCAGCGGTGCAGCGAGACGCGCGTGCACCCGCGGCGCGCGAGCACGGGGAGCAGGATGTTCTGCAGCACCGTGAGCCGCGCGAAGACGTTGATGATCTGGAACGAGCGCGACACGCCTTTGCGGATGCGGTCGTGCACCGCGAGCCTGGTGATCGCTTCGCCTTTGAAGCGCACTTCACCCGAATCCGGCATCAGCGCGCCGGTGACGAGGTTGATCGCCGTCGTCTTCCCCGCGCCGTTGGGTCCGATGATCGCGGTGAGCCTGCCCTCCGGCAGGGACACGGTCAGCCCGTCGACGGCGGTGAAGTTGCCGAAACGTTTGGTGACAGTGTTTACCGCGAGCAACTCGCTCATTTGGGGTCTGACCCCGGCTTCATCGGGGTCTGACCCCGGTTTTTTCTAAACACGCTCATCACCCCTTCCGGGAATCCCATCACCAGCGCGACGACGATGATCCCGAACACCAGCAGCCAGTACTCGGTGAAGCGCACGATGACGTCGCGGATGATGTAGAAGAGCGCCGCGCCGACGATCGGGCCGCCGAACGAATGGATGCCGCCGAGCAGGGTCGCCAGCACCGGCTCGGCGGAGGTGCTCCAGTGGGCGACCGGCGGCGTGATCGTGTTCTCGAGCGGCGAGAGCATCGCGCCGGCGAGCCCTGCGTAGACTCCGGCGATCGTGAACGCGACGAGGCGGTACTTGCGCACCGCGATGCCGGCGTAGGCCGCGCGCGTCTCGCTGTCGCGGATCGCCTGCAGCGCGAGCCCGAGCGGCGAGTGCACCAGCCGGCGCATCACGTAGATCGCGAGCAGCGACAGGGCGACGACCACGTAGTAGTACGCCTCGATCGCCGAGACGCTCACGCTGAACACCCCTGGAATCTCCAGCGGCGCGCGCGGGATGCCGACGAGCCCGTCGTCGCCGCCGGTGAAGTCGCGCCACTTCCACGCGACCGAATAGATCATCATCCCGAACGCGAGCGTGAGCATCGAGAAATAGATGCGCGTGTGCCGCACCGAGAGCGCGCCGAGCACCAGCGCGAATACGCCGGCGATGACCACCCCGCCGATGAGGCCGAGGAAGAGATTGGGCACGACGAGCAGGATCTTCGCGCACGCGTAAGCGCCGACCGCGAAGAACCCCGCCTGGCCGAACGAAAGAAGGCCGGTGTAGCCGAACAGCAGGTTGAAGCCGAGCGAGAACACCGCCAGGATGAGGATGTGCATCACCAGATACACCGGATAGCGCCCGGCGACCCACGGCAGGAGGAGCAGGGCCAGCAGCAGCGCTGCGAGCGCGATGGCGAGGCGCGGCGAAATCCGGCCGCTCATCGGGCGAAGAGCCCTTCGGGCCGCACGAGCAGCACCACGGCCATGATGACGAAGATGAAGAAAAGCTCGAACACCGGGAAGTACAGCGTGCCGTAGGCGGACAGCACGCCGACGATCAGCGAAGCCACGAACGCGCCCTTGAGGTTTCCCAGCCCGCCGATCACCGTGATGATGAACGCCTGGATGATCATGGCCGCACCGATGCCCGGCGCGGCGACACGCACCGGCGAGCCGATCGCGCCGCCGAGCGCCGCGAGCATCGCGCCCGCGACGAACACCCCCGAGAACACGCGCGGCACGTTGATGCCGATGGCGCTCGCCATCTCGCGGTCCGCCGCGGTCGCGCGCGAGATGCGCCCCCACCACGTCTTTTCGAACAGGAGCCACAGCAGCAGCGCGACGAGCAGCCCGACGGCGATCACGAAGACGTTGTAGACCGGGTAGGGCCGGCCGACGACGTTGAACGAGCCGTCGAGGAACGCCGGCATCGGCGGGATCTTGAACACGCCGCCCCAGATCAGCTTCACCGCGTCGTCGAGGATGAGGATGAAGCCGAAGGTGAGGAGCAGTTGGTACGCTTCGTCGACCTTGTAGAGCCTTCGCAGGAAACCGCGCTCCATGACGAAGCCGAGCGCGCCGGTGCCCAGAAGGCTCAGCAGGATCGCGAGCGCGAACGGCAGGCCCATCACGCCGTAGAACGTGTACGCGAGATACGCGCCGACCATGAAGAGGCTGCCGTGCGCGAAGTTCACGATGCGCAGGACGCCGAAGATGATCGTCAGCCCCGCGGAGATGAGCCACAGGTACATCGCGAGGGAGAGGCCGACCAATCCCTGGTAGACGGCGTTTTCCACGCTATGTCATCGCGAGGAGGCCGTCAGGCCGACGAAGCGATCCCGTGCCGCACGGTCACGTAACGGCCGTGCCGGGATTGCTTCGGCGCCTTGCGCCTCGCAATGACCGTCGTAGGTGCGACGGTCACTTCGCCGCCGACACCGGCGTGAACGGCGGATGCCGGTAGTAATCCTTCGCCGGGAAGATCTTGAGATCGCCCAGCACCGCGATGGGAAAGCGCGGATCGATCACCGGACGCCCGGCCGGCACGTTGTAGATGAACTGGTGGTCGGCGTCGCGGAACACGCGCACGCCGCCGGGATTGCGGATGTTCATCCCCTTCATCGCGTCGATGACGCGGCTGGTTTCCACGCTGCCGGCTTTCTCGACCGCGGCCTTCATGATGAAGAACGCCGAGTACGTCGTCTCCGCCGAGTAGTTGGGCAGGCGCTTCCAGCGCTTCTGGAAGCGCTCGATGAACTGCTTGTTCTCGACGGTATCCGGCCAGTTGTGGATGTAGCGCGCGGTCGCCCAGAGCTTGCCCTTGAAGCGGTCGGCCTTCACTTCGTTGGTGATGCCTTCGAGCACGTCGACCGAACCGCCCATCGCCTGCCACCATGCCTGGGTGTTGTCGAACACACCCTGCAGCAGCGCCTGCCGCAGGAGCTGCACCGCTTCGCCGGCCCACGGCGTCGCGAAGATCGCGTCGGGTTTCTGCGCCATCACCGCCGAGATGTGCGGCGAGAAATCGAGCGTGAGGAAAGGCGCCCACGCTTCGCCGACGAACTCGACGTCGGGCCGGAACTTCTTGAGCGTCTCCTTGAAGAGGTTCCACGACACGTAGCCGTATTCGTAGTCCGCGCCGATGTTCGCCCAGCGCTTGATGTCCTTGCGGTCCTTGAAGATGAGCGCGGCGATGATGGCGTCCTGGTAGACCGGCACGCTCACGCGCACGATCTCGCGCATGCCTTTCTGCGCGACGAGCTCCTCGGTGAGACGGTGCGTCGCCGCGTGGGTGAAGAACTCGATGCGCTTGAGCTCCGCGAGGACCGGCGCGATCGCCATCGCGACGCCGGAGGAATCGGTGCCGACGAGGAAGTGCGCGCCCCAGTCGGTCACCAGCATCCGCGCATTGCGCACACCGGTCGCGGCCTTGTTCTCGTCGTCCATGAAGCGCACCTCGACCTTGCAGCCGAGGATGCCGCCGGCGGCGTTGATCTCTTCCATCGCCATGATCGAGCCCATCTCGATCTGGCGGCCGTAGTCGGAATGAGGGCCGGACGCCGCGCCTTGCGCGCCGACCTTGATCGCCGGGACGCCGACCTTGCACTGCGAATATGTCGGACTGCAGAAGAAAGCGAGGACGAGAAGCAGAAACGGAACGTACGACACCGAGCGCCTGGCGTTCATGATGCCCCCCTCCGTTGGGTGAGCCACCGAGTGGCGTGAGGACTGTATGAAGGATGGCCCGGCGCTGTCAATGACCCCCGTCGTCCCGGACGCGCGCGCAGCGCGCGATCCGGGATCCAGTTTGATTTTCAATTTAATATCCCGATTCAAAAATGGATCCCCGCCTTCGCGGGGATGACGGACAGGGAGGACTGCATGGACTCGATCGATCAGCAGCACCGCATCAGCGACGTGGCTACCCTCGAAGCGCTCTACGGTCACCCCTCCGGCGCGGCGGTCGAAAAGGAGCTCAACTACATCCACCCGCATTACCGGGCGATGATCGAGGCGTCGCCGTTCGTCGTGCTCGCGACGAGCGGCCCGGAAGGGCTCGATACCTCGCCGCGCGGCGACGAGCCGGGTTTCGTCGTCGTCGACGACGAGAAGACGGTGCTGATCCCCGACCGCCGCGGCAACAACCGCGCGGACAGCCTGCGCAACATCATCTCCAACCCCTATGTCGCGCTGCTGTTCCTGATCCCCGGCGTGGGCGAGACGCTGCGGGTGAACGGCCGCGCGATCGTCTCGACGGCACCGGGTTTGCTGGAGCGATTCAGCGTCGGCGGCAAGCTTCCGCGCTCGGTGATCGTCGTCAGCGTCGATACGGTGTTCTTCCAGTGCTCGCGCGCGGTTTGGCGCGCGAAGCTCTGGGACGCCGGCAGTCAGGTCGACCGCAAGAGCCTGCCGAGCACGGGAACGATCGTCGGCGACATCAGTCAGTCCCGTATCGACCCGGCGAAATACGACGACGGGTTGTACGAGCGCCTGAAGTCCTCACTGTATTGAAGCGGCAGGAGTCGGTTATGGCGGACAAACCTCAGCGTTGCGCGCACAGCGCGTGCAAGTGCACGGTCAGCGAAGGACAGAAGTACTGCAGCAAACACTGCGAAGAGCACGCGAAGATGAACGACCCCGAAGGCAAGGTGTTGTGCGGGTGCGGCCATCCGGAGTGCGGAGCGACCGAAGCCGCCTCGTAGTCACTGGGCCTGGAGGTGGAGCTTCGCGACCAGCTTCGCGATGCCGTCGACTTCCGACTTCACGAACGCGGCGAACGCCTCCGGCTGGCTGCCGACGACGTTTGAGCTCATCTCGGCCATCCGCTTGGTCACCTCGGGCGAGTGCAGCGCGGCCAGCACTGCCTTGTGGATCGCCGCGACCGTCTCCTTCGGCGTCTTCGCGGGCACGAGGAGGCCGTTCCAGAGGTTGAACTCGTAGTCGGGATAGCCCGATTCGGCAATCGTGGGAAGCTCGGCGACGAGATTCACGCGCTGCTTAGACGTGACGGCCAGACCCCGTAAACGCCCGCTCTTCATCTGGGGGAGGGCCACGGGCAATGGCGAGAAGTACACGATCGTCTCGCCCGACACGATCGAGGTCAGCGACTCGCCGCCGCCTTTGTAAGGCACGTGGCGCAGGTTTACGCCCGCCTGCGCCTTGAAGATCTCCGCGGCGAGGAAAGTCACCGTGCCCAGGCCGGCGGAGGCGTAGTCGAGCGCGCCGGGTTTCGCCTTGGCGAGCTTCACGAGATCGGCGAGCGACTTCGCCGGCAGCGACGGATGCACCACGACGACGTGCGGCGACGAATCGACCTGCGTCACCGCGGTGAAATCGCGCAGCAGGTCGTAGGTGAGGTTCTTGTAGAGGCTCACGTTCGCCGCCTGGGCGTTGTTGATCATCAGCCATGTGTAGCCGTCGGGCGGCGACTTCGCGACGTTGTCGGTCCCGATGTTGCCGCTCGCGCCCGGGCGATTGTCGGGCAGGACGCGCTGGTTGAGCACCGCCGACACGCCGTTGGCGACGACGCGAGTCACCGCGTCCGCGCTGCCGCCGGGCGAAGAGGGGATCACCCAGCGGATGGGTTTGGTGGGGAAAGATTGCGCTGCTGCGAGTGAGCAGCAGAGAAGCAAGCTGACGAGGACTGCATGGAACTTCACGGCGTTGCTCCCCGGGTAAAGGAAGGGAGGTCTGCAAGGAGGCAAACCTTGGTTTCCCTCCTTGGCGTTCACCGGCGGGAACCGCCAGGTAGCAGCGCTACCTGGCGGAATGTGAGGCAATCGCCACCGACGCCGGCTTCGCCGACCGATTGCTCCACGCGTGATTGTTCCCGCGGATGATCACGAAGTCGCCCTGCTTGACCGTCATCTCCTGCGTGTCGAGCACGAGCGTGAGCTCGCCTTCGGTGACGATGCAGAGATCGAGCGTCTTCATCTTCTGCATGTAAGGGTGCTTCGCGTTCGCGGAATACGTCGACGCGTGCGGTGCGTTCATCGCCGCGTAGTACGCGCGCACTTCCTTCTCGCCGACCTTGGCTGTCCAGCTTTCGTCCGGAGGGAAGGTGAAGACGTTGAGCACCGAGCCGCGAGGCGGCGGCTCGAGCGTGTGCGGCAGGTGCAGCGTCTCGAACACGATCTTCGCCGGCATGCTGTCGGTCACCCACATGCGCTGCATGGCGAAGCCGGGGCGCGCGGGATCGGTGCGCACGTCGGGCGAGGGGCCGTCGCCGACGAGGGTCGACTTGCCGGCGACCTTGTCGGTCGCGACCACGCGGCGGGCGGGCTTCACGCCTTCGGGCAGCTTGTGGCCTTCGGGCGCTTTCATCGGCTTGTCGTTGCCCTGGGCGGTGCCGGCGGGGCCGTCGACGAACTCGGCGTCGAACATGTCGAACGCCATCATGCAGCCCATCTTCGAGCTGTCCCACAGGTGCCATGCGCCGACATCGATGACGACGTCGCCGGGCTTGAGCGTGAGCGTCGCGTCGTCGAGCTCCATCTGGCGCTCGCCCGCGATCATGATCCCGTAGTCGACCGACTTGGTCTTGTGCATGTACGAGCGGTTGTAGTGGTTGCCGCCGCCGCGGTCCCACGTGCGGCCGTGCTGCACCGGGTCCTGATACGGCGCGGGCGGCGGCGAATCGGCGGTCTTGGCGAGCCAGTGCACGACGCGCAGATGCCCGCCGCCTTCGGGACACGGGAACTCGTCGTTCCAGGTGCCGGCGTCTTCCTTGCCGTCGAGCACCGGCGGCGTCTCGCGCCATACCCAGAAATCGGTGTGGCCGCGGCCTTCGGCTTTCACGCCGGACACGCCGGGAAGCTGCGCTTCGTGCTGGCCGGGCGACGGGCCGTCCCAGACGACCTTCGATTTGCCGTTCTCGTCGTCGCCGGTGACGACGCGGCGGATGGGAGTCAATGCCATTCGTTGCTTCCTCCTTGGTTGCAAAATCGGGGTCAGGTCCACATTTCGCGGAAATGTGGACCTGACCCCATTTATTGGGGCTTGAGCCCCGCGGCCTTCACCACCTTGCCCCATTTCGCGTATTCGGCCTTGCAATATGTGGCGAACGCTTCGGGCGATTCGGGCGCGGCATCGAGGCCCTGCCTGAACATCTGCTCTTTGAGCTCGGGCGCGCTCAGCGCCGCGACGACGTCGCGGTTGAGCCGCGTGACGAGCGCCTTCGGCGTCTTCGCCGTCACGAACAGGCCGTTCCAGTTGTTGGCCTCGAATCCTTTCAGCCCGCTCTCGTCGAGCGTCGGCACGTCGGGCACGAGCGCCGAGCGCTTGAGCGTGGTCACCGCGAGCGGTTTGATTTTGCCGGCCTTGATCTGTGCGATCGAGCTCGCGCTGGTGGCGAAGATGAGCTGCACGTCGCCGCCGAGCAGCCCCACCATCGCCGGGCCGCCGCCCTTGTAGGCCACGTGCGCGAGCGAGGTGCCGGCCTGCATGTTGAAGAGCGCGATCGCGAGATGGCCCGCGCCGCCGATGCCCGACGAGCCTGCGTTCAACGGTTTGCTGCGGGCGAGCGCGATGAGCTCCTTGACCGAGTTTGCGGGGACCGACGGATTCACGACGAGGATGTTCGTCTGGTCCGCGATGCGCGTGACCGGCGCGAGGTCGCGCAGCGTATCGAAAGGCATCTTCGCCACCAGGTGCGGATTGACGACGAGCGCGATCGTGCCCAGCAGCAGCGTGTATCCGTCGGGCGGCGCGTTGACGGTGATGTCAGCCGCGATCGTACCGGAAGCGCCGGGGCGGTTGTCGACCACGACCTGCTGGCCCCACTTCGCCGCGAGTACGTTGCCGAGCCCGCGCGCCGCGGTGTCCGATCCGCCGCCCGGAGCGAAGCCGACGACGAACCGCACCGGTTTCGTCGGATAGTCGGCCGCGGTGCCGCCGGCCGCGGCCAGCGGTAGCGCCGCGGCCGCGATGAGCCCTGCTCGAAAGAATCGCATGAAGGGGCGTGCCATGTGCGTCTCCTCGTTATTGTGAAAATCCGGGTCAGAGTCAGATTACAGGAATGAAATGTGACTCTGACCCGGATTATTTTTTGAGCGGAAGCGTGGCGCCTTCCGGCAGCGGCATCTCGTGGGAAAGGAGTTGCATCGCCACCATGCCGTAATAGCCGCTCAACGCGGTGAGCTCGACGATCGCCGACACGCCGAAGAGCTTCTTGGCGCGCTCGTGCGTCGCGTCGCTGATCCTGTGGTGGCGGTGAAGCTCCACGAGATAGTCGTAGATCGCTTCTTCGTCTTCCTGCTCGAACTTGGGTCGTTCGTTCTTCTCGAGCGACGTGACCACCGATTGCGGCAGCCCGTTCTTCACGCCGTTCGGCGCGTGCGACAGGAACACGTAATCGCAGTCCCACATGCGCGCGGTGACGATGATCGCGAGCTCCGAGAGCCGCAGCGGAAACGAGCTGCGCAGGCGCAAGAGCTCGCCGAACGGATGCATGTACTCGGTGACTTCCGGATTGTGGAGCGTGAAGCGGTACGGGCCCGGGATGCGGCCGCCGCGGCGGCCCAGCAGGCCTTCGAGCACTCGCTTCTGCTCGACGTTGAGATCGCTCTCGGGCGTGATGATCGGTATGCGCGGCATGGCGCTGCTCCCCTTCTGATTGACGGTCGCCAAGTATAGGCGCGCGGTGGCACGCGTTCATGGTGGGGGTGAGTCCTATACGTGGACTCGGCCTCCGCACGCAGCCCGAACTCGGCTTATGATTCAGCACTCATCAAGAGGGGAGTTACATGAAGGTTTATCAGCGTCTCGCGCAGGCATTCAAGGCGGAAGGCACCGAAGCCGTGTTCGGCATGATGGGCGACGCCAACATGTATTGGTATACCGAGCTCGCCAAGCTCGGCGTCGAGCTCGTCGAAGTGCGTCACGAAGGCGCGGGTCTCGGCATGGCCGACGGCTGGGCGCGCGCGACGCACAAGGTCGGCGTCGCGAGCACGACCTGCGGCCCGGGCACCACTCAGATCGCCACCGCGCTCGTGACCGCGTCACGCGCGGAGTCGCCGCTCGTGGCGTTCTGCGGCGAGCATCCGGTCAGCGACGACGGCTACAACCAGCGCTTCGACAACCGCGGCTTCGCGAACGCGTGCGAGACCGGTTTCGTGCGCCTGAACTCGCCCGAGAGCGTCGACGACGTGGTGCGCAAGGCGTTCTATCTCGCGCAGCTCGAGTCCAAGCCGGTGATGCTGTCGTGCCCGATGGACATCCAGCAGAAGAACATCGACGAGGACGAGGAGTACCAGCCCTCGTCGACGCTGCTGCCCAAGCGCGCCTCGGGTCCGGATGCGGACTCGGTGAAGCGCGCGGTCGATCTCATCTCCAAGGCCAAGCGTCCGGTGATCGTCGCCGGCCGCGGCGCGCGCTGGTCGGGCGCGGGCGAAGCGATCCTCAAGCTCGCCGACAGGAGCGGCGCGCTGATCGCGACCTCGCTGATGGCGAAGACGTGGCTCGCGGGCCAGGATCCGTTCCACATCGGCGTGTCCGGCCTCTACGCGACCAAGACCGCGATCAACCTGCTGCACGACGCGGACGTGGTGATCGGCGTCGGCGCGAGCCTGAACCGCTACACGACCGAGCACGGCTACCTCTATCCGAACGCGAAGTTCGTGCACATCGACACCAAGACCCACGTGCTGATGGGCAACTCGCGCTCCTCCGACGTCTACATGCAGAGCGACGCCAAGCTCGGCGTCGAAGCGCTGCTGGCGGCGCTCGAGCAGCAGGGCTTCAAACAGACCGGCTATCGCACCCCTGACGTGAAAAAGCAGCTCGTCGGGCACTTCCAGGACAAGAAGGAATACCCGATCGAGGACGACAAGGTCGACCCGCGCGACGTCATCACGACGCTCGACGAAGTCATCCCGAACAACATCAGCCTGCTCACCGGCAGCGGCGCTTCCGCCGGCTTCTCGAACATCCTGTTCAACAAGGAGCGCCCGATCGTCATGGCGAGCCACTTCTTCGGCTGTATCGGCCAGATGATGCCGGCGGCGATGGGGGCGGTGCTGGCGACCGGCAACCGGCCGCACGTGCTGGTGGACGGCGACGCGTCGGTGATGATGCACCTTGCCGAGTTCGACACGATGATGCGCTACAAGATGCCGCTGCTCATCGTGGTCCTCAACAACGAGTCGCTCGGCGCCGAGTACTACAAGCTCGACGCGCACGGCATGGACAAGCAGCTCTCGTGCATCACGACGCCGGACCTTGGCGCGGTCGCCCGCGGCTTCGGCGGCAAGGGCGTGCTCGCCACTTCGTCCGAGCAGGTGCAGAAAGCGGCGCAGGAGTGGGTGGCGAACCCGTGTCCGATGATCATCGACGCGCGCATCGAGCGCGCGGTGGTGACGCTGCCGTATCGGCGGATTCATTACGGTTCCGACGAATAAAGCAAGGACGCAGAGGTCTTTCGCCGTCATTCCCGCGAAAGCGGGAATCCATTTTGAACTGCATCAAGGTCAACATGGATTCCCGATCGCTCCCGCTCGCGCGGGTCGGGAATGACGGCTTTTCATAACGGCGCTCGAGCTATCGAGTAAGCCTCATCCGCGAGCTTCATCGCGCGATAACAATCCTCGAGGGACACCGCCGGCGCTTCGCCGCGCTGCCAGCGCGCGAGCGCATCCTTCACGGCGAGCGCCGGCAGCGGCTCGGGCGTTTCCGCGGTCAACGTCTCTTCCCCGCGCGCCGTGATGCACGTGAGCTTGCCGTCGCGCAGCACGAGCATGGCGTCGCGTCCCGCGAGCTTCCATTCGGCGTCCGCGCCTTTGCCCGGAAACGTGTTGCCGACTTCGACGGTGCCCAGCACGCCGCCCGCCGAGCGCAGCAGCACGCTCGCGTAATCCTCCACCGCCTCGCCCAGCGCCCGCGAGCTCAGCTGCGCGCCGGTGACCGTCGCCGCTTCGCCCGTCAGATGAAGGAACAGGTCGAGCCCGTGCAAGCCGACGTTGCGCAGACTCCCGCCGCCCGCGATCGCCGGGTCGAGCATCCACGGCGCGCCCCACTGGACGTAACGCGCTGACGTCGGACGGTTCGACCCGAAATAGAAATGCGACAGCAGCCCGAACGCGCCTTCGGCCATCATTCGGTGCGCGTGGGTGGCGAACGGGTGCAGCCGCTGGAAGAGCGGCACGCCGGCGAAGGTCGGCCGCGACGCCGCCTTGGCAGCGAGCGAGCGCACTTCGGCCGCGTTCACGCCGGCCGGTTTTTCGACGAGGAAAGGCCGGCCTTCGTCGAGCAAGCCGTGCGCGATCGCGGCCATGTCGCAGTGACGGCCGAGCACGAGCGTGAAATCGGGGCGAACCTCGGCCAGCATGCGTCGCCAGTCGGTGAACACCGGCGGCGAGCCGAGCTTGCCCGCGCGTTCGGCGGCGAGCGTCCCGTCGGTGTCCTGAACCGCTGCGATCTCGACGCCCGCGGTGCGTGCCAGCGTGGCCAGATAAGCGGCGTCGTAGAGCGAGTGCCAGTGGCCGACGCCGACGGCGGCGATCCTGACGTTCACATTGCGAACCCGCATGTCATGTTTTGGAGTGTAATAGCAGCTCCGCCAAAAGAAGAGAGGAGCCGCCATGCGCACCGCACTCGCCGTCGCAGTCGTCGCTGCTTTCACCGGTTACGCCGTCGCCCAGGACAAGTCCGCGCCGCCGCCTTCGTGGCACCAGGGCAAGTCGGACAAGATGAAAGATTCGAAGCTCGCGCCGCATCCGGGCAAGATGACCGAGACGCCCGCGAGCGAGATTCCCGTCGGCAAGCTGAAGGTGCCGGCCGGTTTCAAGGTCGAGCTGTGGGCGAGCGGTCTCCCCGGCGGCCGCGCGATGGCCGTCTCCGAGGACGAGAAGAAGATCTGGGTCGGCACGCGCGGCATCGGCCGTGTGTACGAGATCACCAACGACGGCGGCAAGCGCAGCGTGCGCACGATCGCCTCCAAGCTCACCCAGCCCGCGGGTGTGGCGTACAAGGACGGCTCGCTGTACGTCTTCGCGATCGACAAGGTGCTCAAGTACGACGGGATCGCCAAGAACCCGGACGTCCAGCCGCAGGACCTCACCGCGAAGTTCGACCTGCCGCCCGAGCAGCACCACAACTGGAAGTATGTCGCGTTCGGTCCGGACAACAAGCTGTACGTGCCGTTCGGCGCGCCGTGCAACATCTGCGAGCCGAAACCCGAGTACGCGCAGATCCGTCGCTACAACGCCGACGGCTCGGGCAAGGAAGTGATCGCGACCGGCGTGCGCAACTCGGTCGGCTTCGACTGGCATCCGCAGACCAAGGAGCTGTGGTTCAGCGATCACGGCCGCGACTGGATGGGCGACGACAGCCCGTCCGACGAGCTCAACCGTCTGGCCAAGCCCGGCGCGAACTTCGGCTTCCCGTACTGTCACGCCAACGGCACGGTTGACGTCGACTTCAAGAAGGCCGACGCGTGCAAGGGCGTCACGATGCCGGTGCTGCTCACCGGGCCTCACGCCGCGACCATGGGCGTGAAGTTCTACACCGGTAAGATGTTCCCGGCGGAGTACCAGAACTCGATCTTCGTCGTGCGCAAGGGCTCGTGGAACCGCACCACGCCCAACGGCTTCGACGTCGTGAACGTGCGCGTGGGCGCCGACGGCAAGAATGCTTCGATGACGACCTTCATGAGCGGCTTCAACGAGAGCGCCGACACCTACAAGTTCTGGGGACGTCCGGCGTACATCCACCAGATGCGCGACGGCTCGCTCCTCGTCAGCGACGAGCAGGTCGGCGCGATCTATCGGATCAGCTATCAGAAGTGAAAGATAGGAGAGAGGAGAGGAGAAAAGAGATAGGAGATAGAAGAAGGTCGCGGCTGCCTGCGGCACGGCGCGTTCTCCTTTCTCTCGCTTCTCTCCTCTCTCTGTTCATTCCCATTTGCCTTCCCGCCCATGCACAGGACGTGTGCGAGGTGTGCCACGGCGCGGGCGGCAACTCGATCACGCCGCGCATCCCTTCGCTCGCGGGCCAGCCGAAGCTCTTCATCGAGACGCAACTCGTGCTCATGCGCGAGGAGCTGCGCCCGGCGCCGGTGATGCAGCCGATCGTGCAGAAGATGAAGGACGCGGACATCACGCGCTTCGCCGATCACTACGCCAAGCTGCCGGCGAAATCGACCGAGAAGGGCCCGGCCGATCCCAAGCTCACCGCAAGGGGCAAGGAGCGCGCGGCGGCCCTGCGCTGCGGCGTGTGCCACGTCTCGGACTTCAAGGGCCAGAACCAGGTGCCGCGGCTCGCCGCGCAGCGTTCCGATTACCTTGCCGCGGAGATGCGCGCGTACCGCGACAACAAGCGCAAGGGCGGGGACACCATCATGGCCGCTGCGCTCTACGGCGTGCCGGATGCGGACATCGACGCGCTGGCGCATTTCCTGTCGCGGCTGCCGTAAACGTCAAAATGGATTCCCGCCTTCGCGGGAATGACGATTGGGCAGTCTTCGCGGGAATGACGAAGCGACGTCATTCCCGAACGGCGATAGCCGGGCTATCGGGAATCCATTTTTCCAGCCTCGACCGATCTTCAAACCTGCACCTGAGCTCGTTCCTCCTCGAGTGTCTTGACCGACTTCGAACAGCACCCATAATGACACGCCCGCAAGCAGCATAAGACTTCGAGGAGGAACCACGGTCTCGAGATCAGAGTTCGCAATCGTGGTAGCTGCAAGTCTGTCGTGTGCTGTCTTCGCCGTCGCGGCGGACAAAGCCCGGCCCTATCCCTACAAGCCGATACGTCTCATCGTTCCGTTCTCGCCCGGCGGCACGAACGACATCCTGGCGCGCATGGTCGCGACGCATCTGTCGCAGTCGCTCGGCGAGACCGTGATCGTCGCAACCGCACCGGCGCCGAAGGCATCATCGGCACCGACGCCGGCATCCCGCGCCAGAAATAATTCGGGATCGTGTCAACGCCGGCCGCCGCGCGAGCGTTAGGCGTCTCCTTATGCTGAATCACCACTACATCGATAACCCAGAGTCCGGGCTGAAACCCCAGGCGTACGCGCGGCCGTGCCGCGACCGGGTGCGGGAGACACGCGGGATGCCTTGAGCATCTTCCACGTCCTTCCAGAGCCCGGGTGCGCCGCAAGGTCCCCGGGCTTTTTTGTCTTCGTCGTTCCCGCGCAGGCGGGAATTTGACGAGAGGAATTCGTCGTGAACGCAACGTCAGCGGGCGAGGCTCGTGAGTCCTCCCTGGCGCGCCGGCCGGTTCGGCCGTGCGTGTACCGACCTGCGGAGCGGCGGATAGGGGTGAACTGGCTCAACGGTAGAGCGCGGCCCTGTCGAGGCCGAGGTTGTGGGTTCGATTCCCATGTTCACCGCCAACTTGGATAGCTCAGGTCGGTAGAGCAATCGCTTTGGGAGCGATGAGTCGCGGGTTCGAATCCCGCTCCAAACCACAGGGCCTTTAAAGCCTTGATACGCAGTAGTGGAACCGGTTTCGGCCGAGGCTGGGAAACCGCGTCAGACCCCAAAGATGCCGGGGTCTGACGCCAACCCGGCCCCGGCACCGGCGGTCACGCCGAGCGCGCCGTGCGGCGCGTGCGGGCGATGCGGTCCAGCTTCGATACGCGGAGGGTTGCGTATCGAAGCGCAGCCGCAGCCCCCGCACGCGCGGCGGCGCCCGCGGGACCGCCGGGAGACCGGAACCTTTTTTGTCGGGGTCTGACCCCGGTTTGATCCAGGGAGAAGAAGAATGGTCATTCGCAAATTCCACGTGAACAAAGACGAGCGTGCGCTCGTCTTCGACCGCGGCGATTTCGTCGACGTGCTGCGTCCGGGCGAGCACTACCGCTTCGACCCGCTGTTCCGCTGCACGATCGAGAAGTACAACGTCGCGAACGTGCGGTTCGAGCACCGCCTCGCAGATTACATCGTCAAGGCGGAGCGCGAGATCGCCGAGCGCGAGTTCCACGTGATCGAGCTCGGGGCCACGCAGGTCGGCCTGCGCTACGAGAACGGCGTGCTCGCCGAGGTGCTCGCGCCGAACACCCGGCGCCTGTACTGGAAGAGCTACGTCGATCTCGCGTTCGAGGTGATCGACATCGCGGTCGATTTCGCGGTCGATCCGCGCCTCGCGCCGCAGCTCGTGAGCGCGAAAGCGCAACGGGTGGCCGGCGCTGACGGCGTGCTCGCGGTGCAGGTGCCCGAGTACCACGTGGGCGTGCCGTACGTCGACGGCAAAGTCGCAGGGCTTCTCGAAGCGGGCATGCACTACTTCTGGAAGTTCATCCGCGATCTGAAGGTCGAGGTCGTGGATACGCGGCTGCAGTCGGTCGAAGTCGCGGGGCAGGAAATCCTCACCCGCGACAAGGTCAGCTTGCGCGTCAACCTCACCGCGGGCTACCGCGTGAGCGACGTGCTCGCGGCCTACGGCAAGCAGGCGAAGCCGCTGGAGTACCTGTACAAGGAGCTCCAGTACGGCCTGCGTGCCGCGGTCGGCACGCGCACGCTCGACGAGCTGCTCGAGAACAAGGGCGCGATCGACGAGACGGTGGCGGAGCACATCCGCCGCCGTACCGCCGGTCTCGGGCTGGAAGTCGATTCGGTCGGGGTGAAAGACATCATCCTGCCCGGCGAGATGAAGGCGATCCTCGCCAAAGTGGTGGAGGCCGAAAAGGCCGCGCAGGCGAACGTGATCCGCCGCCGGGAAGAAACGGCGTCGACGCGCTCGATGCTCAACACCGCGAAGGTGATGGAAGACAGCCCGATCGCGCTCCGGTTGAAGGAGCTCGAGACGCTGGAGAAAGTGACCGAGAAGATCGGTCAGATCTCCGTCGTCGGCGGGCTCGACGCGGTGCTCAAGGATCTGGTGAAGATCCGCGGGTGACGCGGAGAGCGGAACGGTCGCAGGTGAAAGCCTGCGGCCGTTTTTTCTTGAAAATGGATCCCCGCCTGCGCGGGGATGACGGAGCACTCGTCATTCCCGACCGCGCGACAGCGCGAAACGATCGGGAGTCCATCTCGACCTTCACGCCCCCCGCAGCAACCTCACCAGCAACGCATTCTTCGCCTTCTCGGCCAGATCGAGCGGCGTCGCGCCGTCGGCGTGGCGCGCGGTCGTGTCCCCGCCGGAGCGCAGCAGCAGCCGCACCACTTCGGTGTGACCGTTCGCGACCGCCTTGTGCAGCGGCGTCCAGCCTTCGTTCGTGGGCAGGTTCACCGCCGCCCCGCGCTGGATCAGCGCCCGGGCCGCTTCGACGTGGCCCGACGCGGCAGCCTGCAGCAGGGCGGTGAGTCCCGACTTGCTCTGCACGTCGACGTCGACGCGCGAGACCAGGAGCGCGATCACCTGCGCGTAGCCCTTGAGCGCCGCCCAGTGCAGCGGCGTGTAGCCGCCGCGATCGGCGGCGGCAACATTGGCGCCGCTTTCGATCAGCAGCTTCGCGGCGGCTTCGTTCCCGTTGAACGCGGCGACCATGAGCGGCGTCCACTCGCGCGCGTCGCGCGTATCGACGGGCATCCCCGCTTTCAGGAAGAGCTCGAGCTGCTCGGCATCGCTGCCCTCGGCGGCGCGCATCATGTCCGACGCGACCGGCCGCATCCCGATCAGTGCGAGCGCGGCGGTCGCGTCCTCGCGCTCGTGTCCCCAGACGTCGCGCTTGTAATCCTCGCGCGCCCACAGCCGGTCGTAGCCGACCGAGAGCCGGTAAATTTCGCGCGCGACGTCCGGCGGGAACCCCTGGCGGCCGCCGCGGCGGTCGACGAGCAGCTCGTCGAACACTGCGCTCGCGCGCTCGGGCGAAGCCCACGCCTCGACGATCTTGTCGATCAGCCGCGGGAACTTCGCTTCGAGCGCGTGCGGATAGAGGTCGGATTCGTGCTGGAGATAACGGGCGAGCCGTTCGTTCACGGAGGTGCCTTACGGGTGCTGCTTGACCCATGCAACGGGCGGACCCTATCGTAAGGGCATACCGACAACGACGGGAGGGGGAAGGGATGACGACTGTGACGCGCGCCACACTCGCGCTCGTCTGCGCGCTCGCGCCCGCGTGTCCGGCGGCGGCGCAGACGTACCCTTCGAAGCCCGTACGTCTCGTCGTCGGCTTCGCCGCGGGCGGGCCGACCGACGTCATCGCGCGCCTCATCGCGACGCAGATGACGCAGGCGATGGGTCAGAGCGTGGTCGTCGAGAACCGCACCGGCGCCAACGCGATCATCGCGACCGACCTCGTCGCGCGCGCCGCGCCCGACGGCTACACCGCGATTTTCTCGTCGCTCTCGCTGCTGGTGAACGCGCTGCTCGCGCCCGACAAGATCAAGTACGACCCGTTCAGGGACTTCGCGGCGGTGAGCAACGCCGCGACGCTCCCGATGGTCGTGGTCACGCGGCCGTCGACGCCGGTCAATTCGATCGGCGAGCTGATCGCACTGGCCAAGCGCCATCCGGGCGAAGTCACGTACGGCTCCGCGGGCCACGGCGGCTCGGCGCATCTGGCGGGCGCCATGCTCGAAGCGATGGGCAAGGTGAAGATGACCCACGTCTCGTTTCGCGGCAACGCGCCCGCGCTCGTCGACGTGATGTCGGGACAGGTCACGTTCATGGTGTATCCGATCATCGGCATCGCCGAGTTCGTCAACGCGAAGAAGCTCAAGGTGCTCGCGGTCGGCACCACCAGGCGCCATCCCGATTTCCCGAACGTGCCCACCGCCGCCGAGGCCGGTTACGCCGGCTTCGAGCGCTGCGCGCCGTGGGTCGGCACGCTCGTCCCGGCACATACGCCGCGGGCGATCGTGAACCGTCTTTCCGAAGAGCAGCGCAAGGCGCTCGCCAAGCCCGAGGTCGTGTCGCGGCTGAACGGGCTCGGCGCGAACATCGTCGGCGACACGCCCGAGCAGTTCGCCGATTTTCTCAAGCAGGATTACGAGCGCTGGGCTCGAGTCATCCAGACAGCCGGAGTCAAACCCGAGTGATCACACCCGCACCGCACGAAGACCGCCATATAGAAGTCAACGGCATCAACCTCCACTATCTCGATTACGGCACTGCAGGCAAACCGCCGATGCTCTGCCTGCACGGCGGTGCGGTGACCGCGCACTGGTTCGATTTCGTCGCGGGCGGTTTTACCGCCGAGTACCACGTGCGCGCGCTCGACCAGCGCGGGCACGGCGACAGCGGACGCGCGAATCCGCCGTCGTATCGCTACGACGAGTACGCCTCGGACGCCGAAGAGGTGATGAAGAAGCTCGGCATGGAGGACGTCGTGCTCGTCGGCCATTCGATGGGCGGGCTGGTGTCGCTGACGCACGAAGCGCTGTACCCGGGACGCGTGCAAGCGCTGGTCGTCGTCGATTCGACGCTGCGCTCGACGCCCGACCGCGTATCGAACCTGCACCAGATCGGCAACCGCGAAGGCAGCAGCTACGCGACCAACGAAGAGTTCATCGAGCGCTTCAAGGTGCGCCCCGAAGGCACGCAGGCCGCGCCCGAGATCATCCGCTACCTCGCCGAGCGCGGCGGCCGGCAGGACGAGAACGGCCGCTGGCGGCACAAGTTCGACCGCAACGTGTACTCCAAGCGCGAGCTCATCGAGATCCCGCCGCTGTGGGACCGCGTGAAGATCCCCGTCCTGCTCGTCAAAGGCGGCTTGAGCGACCGCGTCACGCCCGAGATCATCGCCGACATCAAGTCCCGCGCGCCGCAGGTCGAGCTCGCCGAAGTGCCGGGGAGCGAGCATCACGTGACGCTCGATAATCCCCCCGATTTCGTGGCGGCAGTGAAACGATTTCTCGCGAAGCTATAGAAGAGAAAAAACTTACCGCAGAGGACGCAGAGGACGCAGAGGAAGGTCAAGGGCCAGAGCAATTGACCGCAAAGGACGCAAAGGACGCGAAGGAAAGCAAAACCAGACCGCATTAACCATGAACGACAACCGCGACTCTGCATCGTCATTCCCGCGAAGGCGGGAATCCATTTTCAAGTCGTTAACGTCACAATGGATTCCGGATCATTTCGCGCTGCCGCGCCGTCCGGAATGACGATTGTTTTTCCTTTGCGTCCTTTGCGTCCTTTGCGTCCTTGGCGGTTAAAAAGCTTTTCTAGCTACCAAGCGCTGCCTGCACCGCCCGCTTCGCCATCACCGTGACGAGGTGTGCGCGATAGTCGGCTGCCGCGTGGATGTCGCTGTTCAGGCCGTCGGGTTTCACTGTGATGTCCGCAACCGCGTCCGGCGCGAAGCGTGCGGTGAGGGCTTTTTCCATCTCCGGCACGCGGAAGACGCACGGGCCTGCGCCGGTCACCGCGACGCGGACGCCGGTCGCGGTTTCCGCGACGAACACGCCCACCAGCGCGAAGCGTGATGCGGGTTGCCGGAACTTGGCGTAGCCCGCGCGCGCAGGCTTCGGAAAGCGCACCGCCGTGATGATCTCGCCGGGCTTGAGCGCGGTTTCGAAGATCCCCCGGAAGAACTCGTCGGCCTCGTGCTCGCCTTGCGTGGTGACGATCGTCGCCCTCAGCGCGAGCACGCCGGCCGGGTAATCCGCGGCGGGATCGTTGTTCGCGATCGAGCCGCCGAGCGTGCCGAGGTTGCGCACCTGGCGGTCGCCGATCGCCGCGGCGAGCTGCGCGAGGGCGGGTATCGACTGCTTCACGGAGCTCGACTCCGCGACGTCGGCGTGACGCGCCATCGCGCCGACGGTGACGACCTCGCCGTCGCTCGCGATCGCCGCGAGGTCTTTCAATGCGCCGAGATCGACGAGATCGGTGCTCGACGACAGCCCGACCTTCATCGCCTGCACCAGCGACTGTCCGCCGGCCAGCAGCTTCGCGTCGGCGCCGGCTGCGAGCGACGCTGCATCGGCGAGCGTCGCCGGCCGGTGATAGTTGAACGCTTGCATGGGGCCTCCTTTAAGCGTCTTTCTCGCGCAGCGCGCGCCACACCGTCTGCGGGGTGGCGGGCATCGGCAGGTCTTTCACGCCGATCGCGTCGGTGATCGCGTTCATCAGCGCCGCCGGCGCGCCGATCGCGCCCGCTTCGCCGCAGCCTTTGACGCCGAGCGGGTTGTGCGTGCACGGCGTCTCGCGCATGTCCACCTTGAACGACGGCACGTCCGACGCGCGCGGGATGCAGTAGTCCATGAACGACCCGGTGACGAGCTGGCCGCTGTCGTCGTAACGGCAGCCTTCGGTGAGCGCCTGCCCGATGCCCTGCGTGATGCCGCCGTGGACCTGGCCTTCGACGATCATCGGATTGATCACCTTGCCGAAGTCGTCGACCGCGGTGAACGACGCAACGGTCGTCGCACCGGTCTCGGGATCGACCTCGACCTCGCACACGTACGTGCCCGCCGGGAAAGTGAAGTTCGAAGGATCGTAGAACGCGTTCTCGTTCAGCCCCGGCTCGAGCTTGTCGTGCGGATAGTTGTGCGGCACGTAGGCGGCGAACGCGACCTCGGCGAAGGTCTTCACGCGGTCGCTGCGCAGCCGGCGGTACACGCCGGCATCGAACTCGACTTCGCTCTCGTCCGCTTCCATCAAATGCGCGGCGATCTTGCGGCCTTTCGCGATCACCTTGTCGACCGCTTTCACGATCGCCGTGCCGCCGACCGCGATCGAACGCGAGCCGTACGTGCCCATGCCGAAGAGCACTTTGGACGTGTCGCCGTGGACGATGTTCACGCTGTCGAGCGGAATGCCGAGCATGTCGGCGACGACCTGCGCGAACGTCGTCTCGTGCCCCTGTCCGTGCGCGTGCGAGCCGGTGAAGACCGTCACGCTGCCGGTCGGGTGCACGCGGATCTCGGCGGCTTCGAAGAGGCCTGCACGCGCACCGAGGCTCCCCGCGACCGCTGAGGGCGCGAGGCCGCACGCTTCGATGTAGGCCGCGTAACCGAGGCCGCGCAGCCTGCCGCGCGCCTCGGACTCCTTGCGGCGTGCAGCGAAGCCTCCGACGTCCGCCAGATCGAGCGCGGCGCTCATCGTCGCTTCGTAGTTGCCGGTGTCGTACTGGAGCGCGACCGGCGTCTGGTAGGGGAAGTCGCGAATGAAGTTGCGCCGGCGGATTTCCACCGGATCGATGCCCGTCTCGCGCGCCGCGGTCTCGACGAGTCGCTCGACGACGTACGTCGCCTCGGGGCGCCCGGCGCCGCGATAAGCGTCGACCGGCGCGGTGTTGGTGAACACGCCGGTGACTTCGCAATGGATGACGGGCGTCGTGTACTGGCCCGCGAGCAGCGTCGCGTACAGGATCGTCGGCACGGAGGATGCGAATGTCGACAGGTACGCGCCGAGGTTCGCGGTCGTCTTCACGTCCATCGCGAGGAAGCGGCCTTCGCGGTCGAGCGCGAGCCTCGCCCGCGTGACGTGATCGCGGCCGTGCGCGTCGCTGATGAAGGACTCGCTGCGCTCCGCGGTCCACTTCACCGGCCGTCCGAGCTGCTTCGCGGACCACGCGACGACCGCGTCTTCGGCGTAGAGGAAGATCTTGGAGCCGAAGCCGCCGCCGACGTCGGGCGCGACCACGCGCAGCTTGTGCTCGGGGATGCTCAGCACGAACGCGCCGAGCAGCAGCCGCTCGACGTGCGGGTTCTGGTTGGCGATGTAGAGCGTGGTGGTGTCGTCGGCGCGCGAGTACGCGCCGATCGCCGCGCGCGGCTCGATCGCGTTGGGGATGAGGCGATTGTTGGCGAACTGGAGCTCGGTGACGTGGAACGCCTTGGCGAAAGCCTCGTCGCTCTTAGCCTTGTCGCCGAGCGCCCACACATAGCACGTGTTGTCCGGCGCCATCTCGTGCAGCACGGGGGCGTCCGAGTCTCGGGCGCGCGCGGCGTCGCAGACCGCATCGAGCACTTCGTAATCGACCTCGACCAGCGCGGCGGCGTCGCGCGCCTGGTCGAGCGTCTCGGCCACGACGGCCGCGACCGCATCGCCGACGTAGCGCACCTTGCTCTGCGCGAGGCATGGGTGCGGCGGCTCTTTCATCGGCTGGCCGTCGACATCGGTGATCAGCCAGCCGCACGGCAGGCCACCGAGCTTGGCGACGTCGGCGCCGGTGTAGACCGCGACGACGCCGGGCGATTTCAGCGCCTCGGCCGTGCTCACCGACTTCACGTTCGCGTGCGCGTGCGGCGAGCGCACGAACACGAGACAGGTCTGGCGCTCGAGCTGGAGGTCGTCGGTGAACTGCCCGCTCCCGGTCAGGAAGCGGTAATCCTCTTTGCGCTCGATGCGGGCGCCGATCAGGGGTGCGTTCATGATGTAGCGCTCACTTGGCGGCGGCCATCGCCTTCGACCCGGCGACGATCGCCTTCACGATGTTGTGATAACCGGTGCAGCGGCAGAAGTTGCCGTCGAGCGATTCGCGCACGTCGCGTTCGGAAGCACCCGGATTGCGCGCCGCGAAGTCGATCGCGTTCATGACCACGCCCGGCGTGCAGAAGCCGCATTGCAATCCGTGGTGCTCGCGGAAAGCCGCCTGCATCGGATGCAGCTCGCCATCGGCGCGCGCGATGCCCTCGATCGTCACCACGTCCGCGCCGTCGGCCTGCGCGGCGAGGAGGGAGCACGATTTGATCGCGCGGCCGTTGAGATGCACCGTGCACGCGCCGCATTGCGCGGTGTCGCAGCCGACGTGAGTGCCGGTGAGGCGCAGCCGCTCGCGGATGAGCGTCACGAGCAGCGTCCGCGGCTCGACGTCGGCGGTGACCTGCTGTCCGTTGACCCGCAGGGAGATGCTGATCGTCATCGTCGTCCTCCTCCAGGATCGCGATCGATCATGCTATTCCCGGCGCCGCGCAGCGGCAACCCGCGCGCCGTGCTACGCTTTCGGGATGCGCACCTCCTACATCGTCGACAGCGCGAACGCGCCGTGGAAGCGAAGCTCGACCGAGGGCATCACGTTCGAATGCCAGGTGCTGCTCGACGGGGAGGACGGCGGGCCGGAAGCGATGCGCTTCCGCTTCGACGATACGCCGTCGGTATATGCGCACATGCACCTCACCGCGCAGTTCCAGCTCCTGCTCGAGGGCGCGATGGATTTCCCGCGCGGGGTGAAGCACATCGAGGGGCCGGCGATCCACTATACCGACCACAACATGCCGTACGGTCCGTTCGCGGTCTCGCGCGGGCACGACATGCTCGTGCTGCATCCGAAAGCGGGCGGGATCATCTCGATGGTGAACCTCGACGCGCGCAAGCAGATCAACCTCGGTGGGCGTCTGTTCGCCTGCTCGGCGAGCGACACCGAATGGCGGCCGCTGCCCAACGCCGAGCACTCGCAGTTCAAGTTCCTCACGCCGCCCGATTTCGGTCCGGCGGCGGTCGTGGTGCGCGCGCCGGCGCTCGCCGCGCTCGGCATGCCCGCGCCGCAGTTCGGGCGCTACGAGGTCGTGCTCGAAGGATCGGTCATGGTCGAAGGGCAGGAGATCGGTCCGCCGGGATTCCGCTACGCGCGCGCCGACGAGCCCGTCGAGCCGCTGGTGACGGGCCAGGACGGCGCGACCGTCGCGTTCCTCACCTTCGATCGCGATGCGCTCGAAGGCGGGATCGGGGAGGAAGGGCTCGCGAAAGAAGCCGCCGAAGCGATGGCGCGCGCGATCTAGGGACTGTCATCGCGAGGGGGCCGCAGGCCGACGAAGCGATCCCGTGGCGCACGGAGCGGACGCTCCGGGATTGCTTCGTCGCCCCGCTCCTCGCAATGACAGCCGTCGCCATCGCGAGTAGGTCGACACGGCCGTCATCGCGAGGAGGCCGCAGGCCGACGAAGCGATCTCGTGGCGCACGATCACAGCTCGTCGTAGAGATCGCGCCAGTCCGGATTCATGCGCTCGATCAGTTCGAGCTTCTTCCTGCGCGAGCCGGCCTTGATCTGCTTCTCGCGCGCGATGGCGCCGAGCGGCTCAACGCAGGTTTCGTAATAGACCAGACGACTGATGTTGTACTGCTTCGTGAATCCCTCCACGAGCTTTTCCTTGTGTTGCCAGACGCGCTGCTTCAGTTTCGAAGTCACGCCGGTGTACAGCACCGTGCGGCGGCTGTTGCTCAGGATGTAAACGCAATACACACGATCGTCCACCGCGGAACCTCCGGCGGAAGCGCTCGAAGGAATTAACGCGGTCCGGCCGATCGGTGTTTACGTGCGCCACGAGATTGCTTCGTCGCTGCGCTCCTCGCAATGACAGCCGTAGGCATCGCGAGGACGCTCGCAATGACGACGGTGGTCATCGCGAGGCGGCTCCGACCGGAACGCCGTGGCGATCCCGTGGCGCACGCAGCGGACGCTCCGGGATTGCTCGTGTCGCTACGCTCCTCGCAATGACGACGATCAGCGGCGCGGAGACGCAGAGCGCGTGGGTGAGTCAGTCGCCAGCCCCACCGCCTGGATGATCGGGCTCCACTTCGCGAGCTCGGCGCGGATCATCCCCGCCGCTCTGTCCGGGCTCGAATCGGCGATCGGATCGACCCCGAGCTTCACCAGTGCATCGAAGAAGGCGCGGTCCGCCATCACTTTGCCCACCGCGCCCGCGAGCTGATCGACGACCGGGCGCGGCGTGGCGGCGGGCGCGAGCAGGATGTTGTAGGTGTACGCGGTGACGGCGGGCAATCCGGCTTCTGCGGTCGTCGGTATCTCGGGCGCGCCGACCGAGCGCTGCTCTTTCATCACCGCGAGCGTCCTCACGCGTCCCTGCCGATGGTGCGGGAGCGCCGCGCTCAGCGTCGAGCAGACGATCTCGATCTGTCCCCGATGAGGTCGTGCATGCTCGGGCCGGCGCCTTTGTACGGCACGTGCAGGATCTTGAGACGGCCGGCGTGCGTCTTGAAGAGCTCGCCCGCCAGATGGTTGATCGAGCCCACGCCCGAAGACCCGTACGAGTAATAGCCCGGTTTCGCTTTCGCCGCGACGATCAGCTGCTGCAGCGTGCGCGCGGGGACGATCGGATGCACCGACAGCGAGATCGGTCCGGTGCCGAGCACCGCGATCGGCGCGAAGTCCTTCACCGCGTCGTAGGGCACGTTCGGCATCGCCGAAGGATTGATCGCGTGCGTGGACGACGTCGCGATGAGGAGGGTGTAGCCGTCGGGTTTCGCTCGCGCGACTTCGGCGCTGCCGATCGTGCCGGCCGCGCCGCCGCGGTTGTCGACCACGAGCTGCTGGCCGAGCACCGGCGCGATCCGGGCGGCGAGGTGACGCGAGACGTTGTCGGTCTGGCCGCCCGGCGGGAACGGCACGATGAGCCTGACCGCTCTGTCAGGCCAGGTCTCCTGGGTCTGTGCGAACGCGCCTGCGGGCAGGACGCCGGCGGCGAGGGCGAGGATGGAAGCGATACGACCGGTGCTGCGTTTCACTTGATGCATGAGGCCTCCTCGGGGAAGACAAGTGAAATTCGCGGTCGCCTCTTCGGGGGCTTTCGTAATTTTCCCGTTGCAGGGAAACGAGCGCTCGGCGGATGATTGCGCTCTTGGAATGAGCGGGGGCTGCGGCCTCCTTTCGGATCACACTGTGGACACGATCATGATCCACATTGCGAACTTGAACAAGCGCCAAATCGCACCGGGAGATCGGAATGGAAAGCCAGCAAACCGCACAAGAGCCTTTACGGGTGGTCGTCTTCGCCGACTTCGTGTGCCCCTACAGCTTCCTCGCGGTCGAACAGATCGATCGCATCGCTCGGGAATACGGCGTGACGCCGCTGTGGCGGCCGCACTGGCTGCATCCCGACACGCCGCCGGAGGGCCAGCCCGGACAGCGCAGCCCCGAGCGGGCCGAGCGCCTGCGCGCGTGGATCAAGGACATGGCGCCCGATCACCTCGACCGCATCCGAATTCCCGAGAAGCGCCAGTACAGCTTCCGCGCCTTCGAAGCGCTCGAGTTCGCGTACGACCACGGCCTCGATTTTCCGTACAAGACCGCGCTCTACGACCTCATGTGGACCGAAGAGCGCGACATCGGCGAGATCGATACGCTGGTCGACGCCGGCGCACGCGTGGGTCTCGACCGCGCCGAGATGAAGACGGCTCTGGAGGAGCACCACTACGCCGAGCGCGCGCTCGAAGCGGTGCAGCAGGCGCGGCGCATCGGCATCGAGAACACCCCGACGATCTTCCTCGGCAAGACCCGCATCAACGGCTGGACGTATTACGAGGTGATGCAGAAGGTGATCGAGGGATACGGCGTGAAGCCGCTGGAGGCGCAGGCGGCGTAGTCATCGCGAGGCGGCTCCGAAGGAACGCCGACGCGATCCCGTGGCGCACGGCAACCGGACGCTCCGGGATTGCGTCGTCGCTGCGCTCCTCGCAATGACATGGTCTGTCAACGCGCGGCCAGCAGCCGTTCGATCTCTTTCACGAGCCGGGGATCGTTCGGCTCGACCGCGCTCTCGTACGACAGCACCTTCGCGCCGCTGCGGTCGACGAGATACTTGTGGAAGTTCCACTTCGGCCGCGCGCCCGAAGCCTTGGCGAGCCGTTCGTAGAACGGGTTGACCGGGCCTTTCGCGACGCCGCTCCTGGCGTACATCGGGAACGACACGCCGTAGTTCACCTCGCAGAAATTCGCGATCTCCTTGTTCGAGCCGGGCTCCTGCGCGCCGAAGTCGTTCGACGGGAAGCCGATCACCACCAGTCCCTTGTCCTTGTAGCGCCTGTGCAGCTTCTCCAGCCCTTCGTATTGCGGCGTGTAGCCGCACTGGCTGGCGGTGTTCACCACCAGCAGGACCTTGCCTTCGTAGCGGCAGAGCGAGGCGTAGTCTTCGCTGAGCGTCGGCAGGGCGACGTCGAGCAGCGCGGGGCAGGCGGCCGTGGCGGCTGACGGGAGGGCGAGCAGGGCGAAGGCGGCAAGAACGCGGATCATGCCGGTCATCCTACACGCGTTAAGATCGAAATGGATTCCCGCCTTCGCGGGAATGACGAGGGCGCCCGCCTTCGCGGGAATGACGAAGGTGTCCGCCTTCGCGGGAATGACGAGGGTGCCCGCCTTCGCGGGAATGACGAGGTGGTCCCGGCTTCGCGGGAATGACGGGGATAACGCATGGCGAGACGAGAGCATCCGACACACGACTACAACGCCGAATCCGACGCCGCGCACTTCGGCAAGCCGCGCGGCGGATGGCGCCTCAAGCTTTTCCGGATCGTCTTCGAATCGGACACGCCGGCCGGACGGCTGTTCGACGCGATCGTCATCGTCGCGATCCTCGCGAGCGTCGTCGCGGTGATCGCCGACAGCCTGGAATCGGTCGCTTCGCGCCACGGCGGCGCGCTCGACGGCATCGAGTGGTTCTTCACGGTGCTCTTCACGATCGAGTACCTCGCGCGGCTGGCGTGCATCGAGCGCCCGCTGCGCTACGCGAGGAGCTTCTTCGGTCTCGTCGACCTCGCCGCGGTGCTGCCGACCTACCTCGCGATCTTCTTCCCCGAGGCGCAGGTGCTGCTGGACGTGCGGATCCTGCGGCTGGTGCGGGTCTTCCGCATCTTCAAGCTCACGCGCTATCTCGCCGAGGTGCGGCTGCTCGGGCGCGCCATGGCGAACAGCATGCGCAAGATCCTGGTGTTCCTGTCGGTCGTGGTGATGGTCGTGCTCGTCGTGGCGACGCTCATGTACGTGATCGAAGGTCCCGGCAACGGCTTCACCAGCATTCCCAAGGCGATCTACTGGGCGCTGTCGACGATCACCACCGTCGGCTACGGCGACATCGTGCCGCGCACCGAGCTCGGCCGCGCGCTGGCCGGCCTGGTGATGCTGATCGGCTGGGGCATCCTCGCCGTGCCGACCGGCATCGTCACGGCGGAGATGACCCTGCAGAGCCTAGGCCGCACGCGCACGCTGGTATGCCCGTCGTGCGGCGTGACCACTCACGAGCCGGACGCGGCGTTCTGCCGCCGCTGCGGCGCGAAGCTCGTCGTCGAGCCGAGTCACTCCGGTGGCGCGTAGTGCTTCGGCACCTCGCCGGTGAGTGACTCGAGGAACGCGACGATGTCGCCGGCTGCGCCATCGTCGAGCGTGCGCCCGAGCTGCACCGAGGCCATCACGCGCACCGCGCGCTCGAGTGTGGCGACCGAGCCGTCGTGGAAGTACGGCCCGGTCTTCGCGATGTTGCGCAGGATCGGCACGCGGAAGACGTAGCGGTCCTCGTCTTTCTTGGTGACGAGATAGCGCCCGAGATCGGGCGTCTTCGAGCCGGTCTCCTGCCAGTACTCCTTGACGATGCCGAAGCGCTGCAGGCTCGTCCCGCCGAAGAGCTTGCCGCTGTGGCAGCCGCCGCAGCCGGTCGCCACGAAGGTGCGCAGCCCGCTCTTCTGCTTGGCGCTGAGCGCGTTGTCGTCCCCGCCGAGAAAGCGATCGAACGCCGACGGCGTGACGAGTGTGGCCTGATAGGCGGCGAGCGAGCGCCCGTAGTTCTGCAGGGTCAGCGGATCGGGATCGTTCGGGTATGCACGGCGGAAGGCCGCGAGATATTCGAGCTCCTTGAGCCTGGCCAGCGCGACGTCGCGTGTATCGAAGCCCAGCGAGCCGGTGATCGAGCCTTCGGCCTGCGCCGCGCCGTCCTTCCGGTCGCCGACCCAGCGCAGGCTCGCCGCCGACATCGAGTTGAACACGCTCGGGGAGCGCCGCGCGGTGGGTTTGCCGCGCGCGTCGATCGGGAAGACACGGGTGTCCGCGCCCCACGTCGCAGCCGCATGACAGCTCGCGCACGCGGTCTTGCCGTCTCGCGAGACCCGCGTATCCCAGAACAGCGCGCGTCCGAGGGCGGCTTCGGGCGTCAGCACCGCGGCGGGCGCTTCGAGGCGTCCGAACAGCCCGGCGGCCGTCTTGCGGAGATCGTCGTCGGCGGCGGATGCCGCGCCGGCAGCCAGCAACAGGGTGGCGAACAGGACGCGCATGATGCCCTCCGTTCGTGCGAGCGTGAGGGCATTGTGATACGGCGCGAACGGCTTGTCAGCCCACGTTCTCCTTCCCTGCGGTCACCTGCCCGTGGTTGAGCGCGGTGACCAGCGCGAGGCCGCCGATGACGTTGCCGATGAACGCCGGCACGGTGTAGTACGCGAACGCCGCCCACCACGACGTGTGGCCCATCGCGGCGTAGGTGTAGACGTCGATGGAGCCGGCGATGCAATGGGTGAACTCGCCGATGCCGACGAGGTAGGTGATGATGACGATCACCCACAGCCGCGCCGATTCCGCGAACGGCAGCAGCCACACGATGAGCGCGATCAGCCAGCCCGCGAACACGCCGCGGAGCACGATCGTGCCGTAGTCGAGCGACATCGCCCTCTCGCCGATGTCGGCGATCGCGTCCTTGACCTCGGCATTGAAAGCGCTGGTGTGCGCCGCCACGAGCGAGATGAGCACCGCGCCGATGAGGTTCGCCGCGAGCACGATCGCCCACAGCCGCAGGACGTTGAGGATCGTCGCGTTGGGCTTGCGCTGGAGCAATGGCAGGACCGGCGTCAGCGTGTTCTCGGTGAAGAGCTGCTGGCGGCCGAGGATGACGATGAGGTAGCCGGTCGAGTAGCCGATCGCGGAGACGAGCGGCCGCCAGTCGGCATCGGGCAGGTGCGCGATCATGAAGGCCTGGGCGAACATCGAGAAACCCATGGCGAGCCCGGCGGCCACACCCGACCAGAACAGCGCCGACGAGGTGCGCTCGAGCTCTTCCTCGCCTTCCTTGAGGATGGCCTTGTAGACGATGGTCCCCGAGGGCGAGCTGCGGTGCTCGGCCTCCAGGCGCTCGTCGGCCTCGGTCGCGGGCTTGACCTCTCCCGCCTTCGGTTCCGCCTTTTTGCGATCGTTCCGGGCCACGCGAGTCTCCTGTCGTCGCGGGCCTGCAGCAACGGCTGTACCGTAAACTGTCAGCATCGACGAAACAGCGGGGTGCGAGGATGGCCTACAGTCTGATCGTGTCGAACGCGCGGCTTGCGCAGGGCGGCGCCACCGTGGACATCGCCGTCGCCGACGGCCGTATCGCCGGCATAGAGCCGCGCATCGAAGGCGGCGCCGAGCGCGTCGACGCCGGCGGGCGTTTCGTCTCGCCGGGCCTGGTCGAAAGTCACTTCCACCTCGACAAGTCGCGCATCCTCGACCGCGTCGCGCCGCTGGAAGACAAGCGTGCGACCGATCACATGAAGCGCGTGTCGGGTGTGAAGGACTCGTTCACGGTCGAGGACATCTATGCGCGCTCGAAGGAGACCCTCGAGCACTGCGTGATGAACGGCGTCATGCACATGCGCACCCACATCGAGGTCGACGCGCCGATCTCGCTCAAAGGCCTGGAAGCGCTGAAGCAGCTCGCGAAAGACTACGCGTGGGCACTCGACCTCGAGCTCTGCGCGTTCCTCCAGGAAGGCTGGACCAACGTGCCCGGCGCCGAATCGAATGTGGTGCAGGCGCTGAAGAGCGGCGCCACCGTCGTCGGCGGCGCGCCGCGCTACGACACCGACGGTCCGGCGCAGATCGAGCGCATCTTCGCGCTCGCCAGGGATTTCGACGTCGACGTGGACATCCACGGCGACGGCGGCTACACCACGCACGACATGATGGCGTGGCAGATCTGCGATCTCGCGGACCGCAACGGCTGGAACGGCCGCGTCGCGATCGGCCACGGCAACAAGTACTCGGTGCTCGGCGACGAGGACCTCGCCAAGGTCGGCAAGCGGCTGGCCGGCGCGAGTGTGGCGGTGTCGGTGCTGCCCGCGACCGATCTCTTCACCAGCGGGCGCCATCAGGAGCACAGCGTGATGCGCGGCCTGGCCGACGCCAACGCGCTCATCGCCCACGGGGTCAACTGCTCGATCGCCACCAACAACGTGCTCAATCCCTTCACGCCCTACGGCGATTGCTCGCTGGTGCGCATCGCCAACCTGTACGCCAACGTGATCCAGCGCGGGACGCAGAAGGACCTGTCGGAGTGCTTCGCGATGATCACCGAGCGGCCGGCGCGGATCCTGCGCAAGCAGGACTACGGCATAGCGGTGGGTAATCCCGCCGATCTCGTGGTGTGGAACGCGCAATCACCGGCGGAAGTGATCGCGAACGTCGCGCAGCCGCTGGTCGGGTTCAAGCGCGGGCGCAAAACGTTCAGCCGCGAGTTGCCGGTGATCCACCGGCCGTAAAGGTCAACAGCGGAAACACGGAGGACACGGAGGATGGCACGGAGGGCACGGAGGAAAACATATGGGTGCCAGGCATCGAGCTCGGAAGAGTTGCGATCGATATAGCTTTCCTCCGTGTCCTCCGTGAACCTCCGTGTCCTCCGTGTTAAAGCTTTTTTACTCTCCGCCCATCCCCATCTCGCGGAAGCGCTCGACCGCTTCCCCCGCGACGAAGTCTTCGAGCTCGTAAAGCTCCCGCACCTCGATCTGCGCCGCGCCGCCGTCGAGCGACGGATTGGGGAAGCGCTTCGTCCACTCCAGCGCTTCCTCGCGCGATTTCGCGCGGATGAGGGTGTAGCCGGCGACGAGCTCCTTGGTCTCGGCGAACGGGCCGTCGCTCACCGAACGCTTCCTGCCGTCGTAGGTGATGCGCCAGCCTTTCGCGGTCGGCTTGAGGCCCGAGCCGTCGATGAGCATTCCCGCTCTCCGGAGCTCTTCGTGGTACGCGGCCATCTCGGCCATCAGGTCGTCGGTGGTCGGCAGGATGCCGGCCTCGGTGTCGGCGGTCGCCTTGACCAGGATCATGAATCGCATTTCGTCGTCTCCTGTCGGATCAGTCGGAAGAGCCAGATGGCGGCGGCGATCGCGAGCGACCCCGGCGCGAGGAGCGCCAGGCCATAGAGGCACCAGCGCAGCAACGGGGGAGCGCTTCGATGCGGGGCGGGGCCGAACGGTCGTGTCGTCATGCCCTTAGTCGATCCGCGGGAGCGCGAATCGACATCGGACACGACGAGGTCGGAGTTTTTTATTCCCGGCTGTCGGGCACGACCGCCGCGGCGGCGGTGAAGCCGATCTCCGAATGGGTGCCGTCGCAGAACGGCTTGGTGCTCGACGCCCCGCACCGGCACAGGAACACCGGCGATTTCACCGGCATGCGCCGGCTCTCGTAGAAGAGATCGATCTCGCCCTCGACCTTGTAAGGCCCGTTCTTCGTCGCGGTGATCTTCACGCTCGCCATGTTGCGCTCCCGTCGGGAAATCGGGGACAGACCCCGATTTCCCCGCTACGCCCGCGCGGTCTCGACCGGCTTGACGCTCATCACCTTCGGCGACAGCGCTTCGGCCACTTCGCGCGCGACCACCGTGTCCTTGAAGAAGTCGGGGTTGTTGCGCGAGTGCAGCCGCGCCGCGTTGAGGAACGTGAACTCGCGGAAGTCTTCCTCGGTCATGAAGCCGCGCTCGATGTTCTCGTAGACCTCAGGGATGACGTCCTCGAAATCGGGCACGTCGAAGTGCGTGAAGTCCGAGCTGAACACCGGCCGCAGGCGCACGCCCATGCGCGGATCGAACGCGAACACCGTCGCGCGGTCGTCGGCCTCGCAGCCGAAGTAGAAGTTCTCGGAGAAGACCTTGCGGATGTCGGCCTTGGACTTGACCCCCGACGCGTCGAAATCGTCGACGACGTGCTCGGGCCTGGACAGCTCTTCGACCGTGCACTCGGGCCTGAAGGCGTCGAGGTTGCCCATGATCGCTTCGGCGCGCGCCCTGAGCTTGTCGTCGCCGTAGCGGTCGATGTAGCGGCGCAGCTCCGAGAGATCGGTCTTATGCGGATACTGGAGCTCGGCGCGCTGGCGTTTCTCCCAGTGCTCGATCACGTCGCACACCATCTGGGCGGCCCACGACACGCCGCCTTCCATGAAGCCGAAGTTGAGATTCGGATGGCGGTTCACCACACCGCCCAGGAACACGCTCTTGCAGAAGGCGTGGTTGGACTGCGCGAAATGCCCGACATGGTTGTAGGTGAAGTTGCTGATGGAGCCGCGATCGGACCAGCGCGTGCTGCCCGAGTGCTGGGTCACCGCCACGCCGAGCTCGACGCAGCGCTTCCAGAACGGGTCGTAGTCGAGCGGGCTGTCGAGGCCGATGGTGTCGACGTACCACGGCGCTTTTGCGGGATCGATGCCTTCGGCCATGCCGGGGATCGGGCGCTCGACGTTACCGCGCAGCATGACCCCCTTGAGGCCGAGCGTGCCGACGGCGTACTCGAGCTCGTCGATCGCGGCCTGCGGCGTGCGCACCGGCAGGATCGCGACCGGCGCGAAGCGATCCTTGTACGGCGCGAACATCTCGGCGGTCATCGTGTTGTAGGCACGGCACGCGGCGCGCGAGAGCTCGTCGTCGTTGATCGTGTTGAGCGTGAGGCCGAAGCTCGGGTACATCACCGCGAAATCGATGCCGAGCTCGGGCAGGCGCTCGTTCAACAAGGCGGGAAGGAGCGCGGTCGCCTTGTCGAAGGTATTGGCGGTGACGCCCCACCAGATGAAGCGGCGCATGCGGTTCGACTGCCGCTCCTCGGGCGTGGAGCGGTACCACGCGTCGTTGCGGCGCCACTGCTTGCGGATCTCGTCGACCGCCTTGCCGCCGCCGCTTTCGGCGAGGTGATCGAGGAAGACCGGGATCGGCTCCATCCAGTGGCCGTCGCCGTCGATCACCGGATGGCTCAGCTTCCCGCGGATCTCTGCTGCGCGCGTCATGCTCCCCTCCTTCGGACTGGATACCGTGGACAGATCATGCGCCGCACGGCCCGGGCGGGCAATGCCGGTGAAACGCGCTACATGCCGGCCTTGATCTGGTCCACGATTCCCTGGTTGATCGTCACCAGCCCGCGCATCGCGAGGCGCGTCGTCGCCGGTCCGTCGAGGTCGACTTCCATCTCGACGCGTTTGCTCTGGTTGGCCGCGAGACCGCCCATGTTGCTGATGATCCCGGCGGTGCGGGCGACCGCGTCCTTGCTCGAATCGTAGCCGCCGGTATCGCGGAAGCTCGCGTAGTGGCCGTCCAGCGGCAGCGCCTTGATCATGCGGATCGCCGAGCCGTTGGCGTGGGTGTGGACGAAGAAGCCGTCCGGCGCCTGCGTGATCGACATCCCTTCCTTCGCGTCGGCGCTCGAGCCGCGCGCGGTGATCGACGAGCGGTTGTTGCCGGACGATTCGAGCGCCGCGACATTGACCGCGACGCTGATCGACAGCGCTTCGAGGTTGCCCTTCACGTAATCCATGCGCTTGGTCATGTTGCCCGTGCCCATGCCGGCGAAGCCGCGCGAGATCACCTTCATGCCCGCGGGCGCGGTGACGAGGTACTTGCGGCCGTTCTTCTCGAGCAGCACCGGCGTGCCGGGGCGGCTCGGCGCCTCGGTCGCTTCGTACACGAAGCCGTTGTCTTTGACGAAGGCTTCGGCGTCTTCGAGCTTGACGCCCGCGCTTTGCAGGCGCGCGGTGAAGTCGGAGTACACCTTGTCGGTGATCGCCTGGAATGCCGCGATGTCGACGTTCGGCACGTTGTAAGTCACGCGCATGCGCGTCGCGCCGTAGTCGCGTCCGGGGAGATAGCCCGCGCGCGTGCTCGCGGTCACTTCGCCGCCGATGTCGTAGAGCACGCGGAACTCGGCGATGTAGAAGCGCTTGCCCTTGAGGTCGAGCTTGCCGTCGAACAGCCCGCTCGTCGCGCCGGGCGAGACCGCTTCCGCCAGCGCCGGCGTCACGCTCGCTACGCTGAACGGCGTGACCTTGGTCAGCCCGCCGGGTGCGGGTGCGCCCGCGATCCGGTCGAACTCTTCGGCGGTCAGCGTCCTGCCTGCGACGCCCGGATCGTCCGCCTTGCAGCCTTTGGCCGCGCCGAGCTTCGTCAGGAAATCCTTGCGCGACGCGGCTTCCGCCCCGCGCTGCTTCGCGGCGGCGTCGGGCGCCATCTTCTGCTCGGTCGCGGTGCGCGCCGTCGCGTTGCCGGCGGCGCCGCCGATCACCGAGCCGAGCGGACCGAAGAGGCTGCCGATGAGCGAGCCGCCGACCTGTCCTGCGACGCCCGCGCCTGCGCCCGCGGCGGCGCGCGTCACTGCGCCGTTGTCGGGATCGCCGGCGGCGATGATGCCGTCGAGCGGCTTGGCTTCCTGCTGGATGCCCGGGCAGTCGAGCGTGGCGTCGCCGGGTTTGACGCGTTCGATGGTTTGGGCGGAGGTGTTACCGATGCACAGTGCAAGACCGCTGACGAGCGTCAGCCGCGACCCCTTCTTCATTCTTCCGCTTTCCTTTCATTTTATATTCTCGGGAATGACCGGCAGCAACAGATAGGATACACGCGCGCCGCCCGCGTGCAGCGTGACGCGGCCGCCGAAGCGATCCTTCGGACGATCGTCCGGATCGTCGTGCGTCATGCCGCCGGTGCCGCGCGTGCCGTAGCGGAAGCTCTTCGCGAACTGGGAGAGCTCGCCTTCGTATTCGTAGTCCTTGCCGCGCGGCCACGAGATCGCCACGCCGGCTTCGCCGGCTCGCGATGACCCGTTGGTTGTCATTGCGAGGAGCGGCAGCGACGAAGCAATCCCGTGACGCACGCAATCACAACGTCGCGACAAACTCCTCGATCAGCTTATTCACCTTCTCCGGCGCCTCGGTGCACGGGAAGTGGCCCGCGTCGTCGAGCTTCACGTAGCGCGAGCCTTTGACCGTCTCGTGCATGTCTTTCTCGTACTCGGGCGGCTGGCCGGGATCGCCGAGGCCGCGGATCAGCAGGAGCTTGGGCTTCAATGTCGCGAGGCGGTCGGAGACGTCGAAGGTGTCGATGGCCATGAGGTCGTGGTATTGCGACATCGGCCCGACCTGGCGATGGCGCTCGATCAGGCGCTCCTTCAGCTCCGGCTCGACGTAGCGCATCGCTTTCTTTTGGAACGGGATCCATTCTTCCTCGTACGACTTCGGGTCCTTCGCGGCACGCAGCCGCATCTCGTAGGTGTCGGGCTTGCGCGTCTTCGGCTTGGCCGCGACCGTCATCAGCACCAGGCCTTTCACTTCCTCGGGATAGTCGAGGCCGTACTGCAGGCCGATCGATGCGCCGAGCGTATAGCCGACGAGCACGAGGTCCTTCTTCATGCCCTGCGCCCACAGCCAGCCGCGCACCCACTCGGTATAGCCTTTGACGTCGGCGCAGCGCGTGCCTTCGAGATGGCCGGGAAGGTCGGGCGCGACGCATCCAGGGAAATGCTTGCGTTGGTAGTAATAGGCGTCCGCGCACGCGCCGGCGCCGGGTCCGTGGATGAATACGAGTCGGGTCATGGATGAGCCTGTAGTTTAAAAAATGGATTCCCGACAGTCCCGCTATCGCGGTTCGGGAATGACGGCTACTTCGTCATTCCCGCGAAGAGCCTGCCCTCGAATGCTTTAGTCGGGGGCGGGAATCCATTTTGAGTTTAGTCGCGCGCGTTCATGCCGCGCTGAAAGGTCGACGGCACACCGAAGTCGAGCTTGGAGCGCTTCTCGAGGAAATACGCGTAAGCCGGCGGTATCCCGCTGAACGGCGCTTCGGCCTGGAGCTTCTGCGCCGCGTCGATCGGCCAGTTCGGGTTGTGCAGGAACTCGCGGCCCAGGGCGACCAAATCCGCACTGCCGGTCTGCACGATCTCTTCGGCGTGATCGGAGTGCACGATCATGCCGACGGCCATCGTCATGATGTCGGCGCCTGCGCGGATGTCGCGGGCGTAGGGCACCTGATAACCGTAACCCGGCGCCTGCTCGCTCGCGGTCGCGCCTTCACCCATACCGCCCGAGCTGCAGTCGATCACGTCGACGCCGGCTTTCTTGAGGGCTTTCGCAAGCTCGACGCTGTCGTCGATCGTCCAGCCGGTTTCATCGACCGCGGAGACGCGGAAGAACAGCGGTTTCTCTCGAGGCCAGCTCTGGCGCACGCGGCGCACGACTTCGCACGCGAAGCGCATGCGGTTTTCCAGCGAGCCGCCGTATTCGTCGGTGCGCTTGTTTGCAGTCGAAGAGAGAAACTGGTGTATGAGATAGCCGTGCGCGCCGTGGATCTCGACGATGTCGAAGCCCGCTTCGTCGGCGCGCCGTACCGCTTCGCCCCACTGGTCTGCGGCTTTGCGGATGTCGTCGCGGCTCATCTCGCGCGGCACCGAATACTTCGGATCGTGCGCGACCGCGCTCGGGCCGATCAGCTCCCATGGTTCGCCGTGATCGACGCCGGGATGGTTTGCCATCGGCACGCGGCCTTCCCACGGCACCGAGCGCCGCGCCTTGCGGCCGGAATGGCCGAGCTGGATGCCGACCACCGCGCCGTTGCGCTTCACCAGCGAGGTGATGCGCTTCATCGGCGCGACGAACTCGTCTTTCCACAAACCGAGATCGCGCGGCGTCGAGCAGCCGGCCGGATCGATCTTGGTCGACTCCATGAACACGAGCCCCGCACCGCCCGCCGCGAACTTGCCGAGGTGCGACAGGTGGAAATCGTTGACGTGTCCGCCGTCCGCGCAATAGGTCAGCATCGGCGAGACCACGATGCGGTTACGCAGCGTGAGCTCGCGGATCGCGAGCGGTGAGAACAGAGCGCGTTGCATGGTCTTCCCCCGAAACGTTTTGTGACGCATGTTAACCTCGACCCGCCGGAGTCTGCAGCCTTTTTCCACAGCGGAAATCCACGATATGGCTCAACCCTGCCGCACCGCGCGCGTCGGCGATCTGGCATTCATGACGACCTCGCGGATTACACCGCGGCCACGGCGTGAACCTGCTCGCGCCTGACGCTTGCGTCGAGGAGATCCGCGCGTTTATTCGGGCTTGATGCCCGCGTCCTTGACGATCTTCGCGGCGCGCGCGACTTCGCTCTTGATGAACGCGGTGAAGTGCTCGGGGGTCGGGCTCGAGTGGAGCTCGACGCCCTGCTGCAGGAACTGGTTGCGCAGCTCGGGAATCTGCACGAGCTTCACGATCTCGCCGTGCAGCCGCGTGACGACGTCGCGCGGCGTTGACGCGGGCGCCAGGACGCCGTTGAAGATGCTCGCCTCGAATCCCGGCAGCGTGTCGCTCACGGGAGGAACATCGGGCAGCAGGGTGGAGCGCCCGGGCGTAGTCACGCCGAGCGGACGCAGCCGTCCCGACTTGATGAGCGGTATCGCGGTCGTGAAGTTGTCGAACTTGACCGGCACGTGCCCGCCGACGAGGTCCACCAGCGCCGGCGCGTCGCCGTTGTAGCCGATGCGCACGAGGTTGACGCCGGCCTGCCGCTTGAACAGCTCCATCGCCATGAACGAGCCCGAGCCCAGGCTCGACGACGCGTAATTGAGGCGGCCCGACTGCGATTTCGCGAACGCGATCAGGTCGCGCACGTTTTTCACCGGCAGCGACGGATGCACGACCAGCACCTGCGGGATCGTCGCGACGAGGCTCACGCCCGTGAAGTCGCGCGCGGCGTCGTACGGGATGTTGCGCATCAGGCTCGGCGCGTTGGTGAACGTGCTCGCCATCATGAGGAGCGTATAGCCGTCGGGTGCGGAGCGCGCGACGTATTGCGCGCTGATCGAGGCGTTCGCGCCGGGCCGGTTTTCGACGAGCGCGCGCTGTCCGAATGCCTCGCCGAGGTTCTGAGCGACGGCGCGTCCTACGGTGTCGAGGTTGCCCCCCGGCGCCGCGCCGACGATGAGCCGAATCGGTTTCGCCGGATACGCCTGGGCCGCGGCAGGGTCGGCCTGCGTTCCGAGCGCGGCGAGCAACGCGGCACAGCCGATTCTCGTTATGATGGTCAGCGGCATCGCAACAGAATAACCGACAACGATATGTTCGGAGGAGCCCGTTGAGAACCGCACAAGCAACAACGGCCGTGGCGTTCGCAATCCTGAGCGTCGGAGCCGCCGCACAGACATACCCCGCGAAACCTATTCGTTGCATCGTGCCGTTCCCGCCGGGCGGCACCGCCGACATCCAGGCGCGGCTGCTGTTCGAGAAGCTGGGGCCGAAGCTCGGCCAACAGGTCATCATCGACAACCGCGGCGGCGCCAACGGCAGCATCGGCATGGAGCTCACCGCGCGCTCGCCGGCCGACGGTTACAGCATCGTGCTCGCGACGGTCGGCACGTGGGTGATCAACCCGTATCTCTACAAGCTCTCCTACGACGTGCTCGACTTCGCGCCCATCATCCACGTCGCCACGACGCCCGGCGTGCTGATCGTGCATCCGTCGCTGCCGGTGCATTCGGTGAAAGAGCTGATCGCGCTGGCGAAGCGCCGCCCGGGCGAGCTCACTTTCGGCTCTGCAGGCATCGGCGGCTTCGGTCACATGTCGGGCGAGCTCTTCTCGCAGATGGCGCAGGTGAAGATGTCTCACGTGCCGTACAAGGGCTCGGGGCCGTCGACGGCGGACCTGATCGGCGGGCACATCCAGATCCTCTTCAACAGCGCGGTGCCGAGCGTGCCGCACGTCAAGAGCGGAAAGGTCCGCGCGCTCGCGACGACGGGTGCGAAGCGCATGTCGATCCTCCCCGAGCTGCCGACGATCGCCGAGTCGGGGCTGACCGGTTACGAGAACTCGACCTGGACCGGCATCGGCGCCCCGCCGAAGACGCCTCGCGCGGCGACCGAGCGGCTGAACAAGGAGCTCAACGCGGTGCTGCAGCTTCCGGAAGTGCAGACCGCGATGAAGAACGACGGCTCCGAGATCACCGGCGGCACGCCCGAGGCGTATCACGAGCGGCTGAAGCGGGATCTGGCGAAGTTCGGGAAGATCGTGAAAGCGGCGGGGATCAAGACAGAGCAGTAAAGCAATTTGAACCGCAAAGGACGCAAAGGACGCCAAGGAAAGACAAAGAACGTCATTCCCGAACCGCGATAGCGGGAGCTGTCGGGAAACCATCTGGCTTTGACGACCACAACATGGATTCCCGCCTTCGCGGGAATGACGGCATTGCGCGAACGCGCAGGCTGCTTCTCGGTATCGGTTTCGCTTTTCCTTTGCGTCCTTTGCGTCCTTGGCGGTTAAATGGGTTCTCGCGCCACGCGAAGGAGGAGACGCCAACATGCACTACGACGTGATTTCGGCGGACTGTCATGTGGACTTGTGCTGGCTGCCGCCCGAGCTGTTCGTGGAGAACGCATCGCGCGAGATGCGCGATCGCATGCCGTTCGTCGCCGAGACGCCGAGCGGCCGGATGTGGAGGACCAAGTCCGGCGCGAACCTGGGGCACGTGAACGGCATGGGCTCGGCGGGGCGGCAATATACGCCGGGCAAGATCCATCGCGCCGACCGCATGGCCGAGACCGGTCTCTACGAAGACGGCAAGCGCGGCATCCGGCGCCTCACCGATCCCGACCTGCGCATCAAGGACCAGGACCGCGACGGCGTGCAGGCCGAAGTGCTGTATGGCGTGCTGGGCGCGACGGGACGTCTCAACGATCCGCAGGCCGCGGTCGAAGTCATGCGCGTCTACAACGCGTGGCTCGCCGATTTCTGCTCGGCGCATCCCGAGCGTTTCGCGGGGCTCGCGTCGATTCCGAACAATCCGATCGAAGACGCGATCGCCGAAGTGAAGCGCGTCGCCGCTCGCGGCGCGCTGCGCGGCCTCGACATCGCGAACTCGAGCGATCTCAAGCCGCTGTGGGATCCGTACTGGAACCCGCTGTGGGAAGTCATCAACGACACCGGCCTGCCGCTGCACTTCCACACCGTCGGCGGCTACGTGCCCGAGCACATCCGGAAAATCCAGATGATCGGCTCCGATCCCACGCGAGCGGAGCTGCCCGGCGCGCCCGAAGTCGACATCCCGGTGGCGCGCGCCGCGTTCGCGAGCCACATCAGCCAGTTCCAGGTGAACATGGCGAACGTGCTGACCTCGATCATCTTCGCCGGCGTGCTCGAGCGCTATCCGCGCATCAAGCTCGTGCTCGGCGAATCGGGTATCGGGTGGATCCCGTACGTGGTGTGGCGCATGGACGCCGAGTGGGAGGACCAGTTCAAGGACCTCACGCTCACGATGCCGCCATCGGAGTACTGGAAGCGCCAGTGCTGGGCGACGTACCAGACCGATCCGATCGGCATCAAGCTCATCGACGAGCTCGGCGCTGACAAGGTGATGTGGGGCTCGGATTTCCCGCATCCCGACGGCGTTTGGCCGGATTCGAGGGAATACATCGAGCGCGAGCTCGGGGCTTTGCCGCCGGACGTCAAGCGCAAGGTGGTCTGCGACAACGCCGCGAAGCTCTACGGTTTTCAATAAAAGTGACGGGTAAGGCGGTGACGGGTGAAACGGTGACGGATAAAGCAGTGACGGAAAGGGCGGGATAATGCTGGCTCGAATGCTGACGTTCGCGTTGCTGCTCTCGATCGGCGTCGCGCAGGCGGCGGAGAGCGGCTATCCCTCGCGCCCGATCCGATTGATCGTGCCTTTCGTCGCCGGCGGCGGCACCGATCTGCTCGCGCGGCTGCTGACGCCGCGGCTGACCGAAGTGCTTGGGCAGCAGATCGTGGTCGACAACCGCGGCGGCGCAGGCAGCATCGTCGGTACGCAGATGGTCGCGAAGTCGCCGCCCGACGGTTACACGATCGCGGTGTTCGATACCGCGTTCGCGATCAATCCGGGATTCGCCGAGAAGCTTCCGTACGATGCGGAGCGCGACTTCAATTTCGTCGCGATCATCGCGACCTCGCCGACGGTGCTGGTCGCGCAGTCCAGGCTCGGCGTGCGCACGCTCCAGGAGCTGATCGCGGCGGCGAAGGCGAACCCCGGCAAGATCAGGGCCGCCTCCGCCGGCGTCGGATCGTCGAGCCATCTCACCATAGAGATGCTGAATTCGGCCGCGAAGATCCGCCTCATGCACGTGCCTTACAAAGGCGCGGGCGCGGCGATCCAGGACATGCTCGGCGGCCACGCCGATCTCACGTTCGCGGTGGCAGGCTCGGTGATCGCGCAGATCCAGGCGGGCACGATGTACGCGCTCGCGGTGACGAACAAGCCGTCGGTGCTGTTGCCGAATACGCCGACCTTCGCGTCGGCGGGTTTCCCGAGCGTGAATCCGGAGGCGTTCCGCTTCCTGGCCGCGCCGGCCGGTGTTCCCGCGCCCGTGGCGCAGAAGCTCGCGGCGGCGCTCACCACGGTCATGGAGACGCCCGAAGTGAAGACCCGCCTGGTCGACAATGGCTTCGATCCCGAATTCCGGACCGGCAAGGACGCGCGCGAGTTCGTGCTGCGCGAGATCCGGAAGTGGCGTCAGGCGGTCAAGGATTCCGGCGCCAAAGCGAACTGAGCGAACCGAGGAGAGCATCGATGAACGACGTGGCATCGCCGATCGTCGCCGCCTACGAGCGCGACGGTTACTACTTCCCGTACGACGTGACGAGCGAGCGCGAGGCGGCCGCGCTGCTGGCCGATCTCGAAGCGGCCGAGGCCGAGGTCGCCGGCGACAAGGCGCGGCTTTCGGCGCTGCGCAGCTACCCCGCGCAACTGCTGCCGTCGTTCGCCGCGCTCGTACGCCACCCGCGGCTGCTCGATGCCGTCTCGCAGATCATCGGGCCCGACGTGCTCGTGTGGAGCGCGGGCTTCTTCATCAAGGAGCCGAGCTCCAAGAGCTACGTGAGCTGGCATCAGGATCTGAACTACTGGGGGCTCGACGGCGCCGACGAGGTCACCGCGTGGTACACGCTCACACCGGCGACGATCGAGAACGGCTGCATGCGCTTCGTGCCCGGAAGCCACAAGAAGAACGACGTGCCGCACGTCGACTCGTTCGCCAGGGACAACCTGCTCACGCGAGGCCAGGAGATCGCGGTCGAAGTGGATGAAGCGAGCGCCGTGAACGTGCTCCTGCGCGCCGGGCAGACATCGCTCCATCACGGCCACATCTTCCACGCGTCTGGACCGAACACCACGAACCAGCGCCGCGTGGGCATCGCGATCCGCTACGTGGCGCCGTCGATGAAGCAGACTTCCGGCGACAAGCTGCTCGTGTCGCTCGTGAAGGGCAGGGACGATCACGGGCACTTCGAGCACATGCCCGCGCCGGTGGGGCGGCTGCGCGACGAAGACTTCGAGCGCGCGCTGCGCAATACCGAGATGAAGAAGGCGATTCTCTACCGGGGCGTGAAGGCGGAGCTGATCAAGGAGACGCGAAGGGCTTGATCGAAGTGTCGTCATTGCCGCGCAGGCGGGAATCCATTTTCGAAACGTCGAAGTCAAGATGGATTCCCGATCGCTCCGCTATCGCGGGTCGGGAATGACGTTGTGGATGTTCCTCTGCGTCCTAGTAACGCGTTTGACCTTCCTTCGTGTCCTTTGTGTCCTTTGTGGTCAAAACGCCTTTAAACCCTAAGGCGCGACCCACGTCCCGGTGAGATAGTCGTACAGGTTCGCGACGTTGCGCTTCATCACCCCCGGCGCCATGCCGTCCTGGCCGACGTCCATCGGGTAGCGGTCGGTCAGGTCGGTGAGGCGCTCGATCGCGTCGTTCTTGCTCATGCCGCGCGAGATCGCCGCCCCCACGTAGTCCTTCCATTCCTCGATGAACGATGCCTGCTCGTCGAGGTATTCCTTGCCGCACACCGCGCCGTGACCGGGGACGAACACTTCTTCGGGCAGCTTGCGCAGGTTCTCCAGCGCGACCAGCCACAGGTCGGGGTTCGCCTCCTGCAGCCACGTGTGGCACTTGTGGAAGATGTTGTCGCTGGTGAAAGCCACGCCTTCCTGCTTGATGCAGATCGCCGCCTGGTACATCGTGTGTCCGGGCATGTGGATCATCTCGAAGGTGTGGTCGCCGACGTGCAGCTTCATGCCTTCGCGAAACGTGATCACCGGGGCGTTCGGACGATAGTCGTGGAGCAGCGCCGGCTCGTCCGGCCCGAACGTCGCGACGCGCGTGACGTGCTCGGCCATGTCGGTCTCCTGGATGCGGCGCCGCACGCCTTCGTGCGCGATGACCGGCACGTCGAAGAACGCATTGCCGGTCCAGTGATCGCCGTGCGGCTCGGTGTTGATGATGTAGCGCAGGTTCCCGCCGTGCCGCGCGATCTCCGCCTTGAGCTTGAGGGCGTCGCTCGGCTTGTGCGGGCTGTCGATCATGACGATGCCGTCGGACGTCGTGACGAAGCCGTGGTTGCAGCCCCGGATGCCGGTTTCGACGAATACGTTTTTCGTGAGTTGCTGCATGTGCGCTCCTCTCGTTGGCGGACTTCCTCGGGTAAATTATGCGCTCCCGCAGAACAAGGAGAAGATCGATGAACAGACGATGGACGATCTGGCTGGCGGCATTGACCTGTGCCGCCGCGACCGGCGCATTCGCCGCACAGGGGGGCAACGTCAAGGTCACGCCGCTGGGCAGCCACGATGGCGAGTTCTGTCCGCAGGACCGCGCGCTGATCTTCGAGGACCCGAACGGCACGCGCGTGCTGTACGACCCCGGCCGCACCGTCGCCGGCGCGCAGGATCCGAGGCTCGGCGGCAAGATCGACGTCGTGCTCGTCACGCACATGCACGGCGATCACGTCGGCAACGCGCACATCCCCGCGGTCAACACCGGAGAGTGCGGCAAGCCCGATGTCTCGGTCTCGGCGCTGCCGAACACCCTCGCGGTGAGCATCGCCATGGCGCACAAGTCGAAGATCGTCACCGGCAGCGAGATGCCGACCTTCTTCCAGGCGAAGCTGCGCGCGGCGGGCGGCAATCCGGCCGATGCGATCCTCGCGCGCTTCGGCGGCAGCGTGACGGTCGGCGGCGTGCGCATCGCGACGGTCACCGCGATGCACAGCAACGGCGTCGATCCTTCGTATATCGGCGGCGAGCTCGGCAAGCTCATGTCCGCGGCCGGCATCTTCGGCTACGCGGGCGACGCGACCGGCTACGTGCTGACGTTCAGCAACGGTCTCGTCGCGTACCTGTCCGGCGACACCGGCATCACGTCGGACCAGGAGCGCGTAGTGCGCGGACAGTACGGCGCCAGGCTCGCGGTGATGAACATCGGCGACGGTTTTACCACCGGTCCGCGCGAAGCGGCTTACGTCATCAACGACCTGGTCAAGCCCAACTCGGTGATCGCCTCGCACGCGAACGAGGTCGGCACCAAGGGCGGCAAGCCGGTTCCCGGCTCCAAGACCGAGACGTTCATCAAATTGGTGAAGGTGCCGGTGCACGTGCCGCTGAGCGGCAAGACGATGGAGTTCGACCCGGCGGGCAAGTGCGTGGGCGGATGTTGATCTGAATTAGCGCACGCAAACGGTGCAAGAGCCGGGGCTTCGGCCCCGGTTTTTTTATGCCGTTTGGGTACCGCGGCGGTTCTCTGCCACACTGGTTTTACGGGACACGAAGAACATCCTCACGTCCCATTCCAAGGGGGATCCGCCATGAACGCGAAGACGCTGTTCGGCCTCGCGGCCGCATTGCTTTCTTTCAGCTTTATCCCGGTTTCCGCCGCCGCCCAGGCGCTCGGCGATTCGAAGGTCGTCGCAATCGTTCCGTCGCCAGGCTTTCCGGAAGGCATCGCGGCGAAGGCCAATCGCTTCTACGTCTCGGGGCCGGCGCAGTTCGGCCTGCCGCTCGGCTCGGCCGAGATCAACGCTTACGATCGGAACAGCGGCGTGCTGCTCGAGACGTTCGCGATCACGTTTACGAACCCGTTCGTGGGCTTCAGCGCCGCTTCGTGCATCGCGTTCGGTCCCGGAGGCAAGCTGTACGTGATCGAGCCGTTCGTCGGCGTGATCAGCATGAGCCTCAACAAGAACAACGATCAGTCGGTGTACTCCGCGTTCACGCCGACCGGTCCGTCGCTGCTCAATGATCTCGCGTTCGACAATCCGGGCAACCTCTACGTGACCGATTCGTTCGCGGCCGCGATCTATCGGATACCGAAGGGCGGCGGCGCGCCGGTGTTGTGGTTCACCGATCCGCGTCTCGCGGGCGACCCGGGCCTGCCGTTCGGCGTGAACGGCATCCGCCTCGACAAGACGGGCAAGCATCTCTACGTGTCGGTCACCGCGGAGAACGGCACGCTCGACGGCGTCATCTACCGGCTGCCGGTGAAGAACGCGCCCGTCGCCGCGGACCTCGAAGAGTTCCATCGCTACCCGTCCACGTTCGGTCCGGTGGGGCCGGACGGCATCGCGTTCGGCAAATCGGGCAAGCTCTACGTCGCGCTCGCGGGCTCGAGCCAGATCTCGGTGCTGCGTCCGAACGGAACCGAGGAAGCGCGCTACTCGGGGCCGGCCTCCAACCCCGGCGGATCGCCGAATCCGATGCCGTGGACCAATCCCGCCAACATCGCGTTCGACGACCATCACGAGTCGCTGCTCGTCACCAACCACGCGAGCCTCGTGCCGTTCGATCCGAATTTGTTCGTCGTGTTCGACGTCTTCGTCGACGACAAGGGCCAAAATCCGGGTCAGAGTCACATTTCGGATTATTAATCTGACTCTGACCCGGATTTCTCCTCCGGTAATATCGGGCGACAAGGAGGAGCTGCATTCATGCGAACGATAGACATCCACGCCCACATGTTTCCGCGCGCGTTGTGGAACGCGGTGGACGCGAAGAAAGACTGGTACGGCTACTGCCACGCGCCCGGCCCCGGCATGGGCTTCGTCGAGGCGCGCGGCAAGAAGACCACGCTGCCGACGCCCAAGATGCGCTACACGCCCGAGGAGCGCATCAAGGACATGGACGCGCAGGGCACCGACGTGCAGGTGCTCTCGATCCACGTGCCGTTCGCAGGCTACGACCTGCCCGCCGACCAGGGACGCGCGCTCGCGCGCGAGGTGAACGACGAGATCGCGGGTACGGTGCGCGAGTTTCCGAAACGCTTTTCCGGGCTCGCCACGCTGCCGATGCAGGACGTCACCTCCGCGATCGACGAGCTCGAGCGCGCGGTGACCAGGCTCGGCCTCAAAGGCGCCGAGCTCGACACCAACGTCAACGGCGAGCAGTGGGACGAGGCGAAGTACCGTCCGTTCTTCAAGGCCGCCGAGCAGATGGGCGCGGTGCTCTTCTATCATCCGCAGCCTCAGAACAACTTCCTGCGCGACCGCGTGCCGCGCTATCGCCTCTTCAACAGCCTCGGCGTCATCCTCGACGACGCGATCGTCGCCGCGGTGCTGATCTGCGGCGGCGTGCTGCAGGACTGTCCCGATCTCAAGGTCTGCATCGCCCACGGCGGCGGCCCGCTGTGCTACGCGATGGGCCGCATGGACCGCGAGTGGGAGAGGACGCCGCCCGACCAGCGCTCGACGCCGAAGAAGCCGAGCGAATACCAGCGCCAGCTCTATTACGACACCGTTACCGGCAACGAAGAAGCGCTGCGTTTCCTGCTCGACCGCGTCGGCGCCGACCGCGTCGTGCTCGGCAGCGACTGGCCTTTCGTGCACTTCGAGCCGGGTCCCGCCGGCTGGGTGCAGGCCATGAAATCGGTCTCGCAGGAGGAGAAAGAAAAGATCCTGTCGAAGAACCTCGAGACGCTGCTGGGGTTGTAACCCTCGTACGAAAGGAAGCGACATGCCGAGAGAAACCGGTAGGGCAATGGTGTGGACCGCGATCGACACGCCGCTCGAGCCGCGCGAGTACGCGCTTCCCGAGGTCGAGGACGATGCGATGCTCGTCAGGATCACCATGGCGTGCATCTGCGGCTCCGACCTGCACTCGTACAAAGGCGAATACGTCGGGCGCCTGAAGCCGAGCAAGGAGCGGCCGCTCATCATGGGCCACGAAATGACCGGCCGCATCTACAAGATGGGACGCAACGTCAGCACCGACTACCTCGGGCGGCCGCTGAAAGAAGGCGACCGCGTCATCTACGGCTATTTCAACCCGTGCGGCAAATGCGAGGCGTGCGTCACCGGCACCGCGTCGTGCCCGCACAAGCATCGCTTCAGGAAGACGAGCGAGGAGTTCCCGCACTTTCGCGGCGCCTACGCCGAGTACTATTACCTGAAAGGCGACCAGTGGGTGTTCAAGGTGCCCGACGAGCTGCCGGACGAGAGCGTCGCGCCGGTGAACTGTGCGCTGTCCACGGTCACCTACGGCATGCACCAGGTGCGCATCCCGCTCGAAGGCACCGTGGTCGTGCAGGGCGCCGGCGGTCTGGGCATCAGCACGACCGCCATCGCGCGCGAGATGGGCGCGGCGCGCGTGATCGTCGTCGACAAGGTGACGGACCGCTTGAAACTGAGCAAAGCGTTCGGCGCCGATCACACGATCGACATGAACGACTATCCCACGGCGGATGCACGCGCCCAGCGCGTGCGCGAGCTCACCGGCGGTAAAGGCGCCGACCTCGCGGTCGAAGTCACCGGCCGCCCCGAGTCCGTCATGGAAGGTCTGCACATGCTGGCGCCCGCGGGGACTTACCTGTCGATGGGCCTCGTCACCGGCGGATTGTTCTCGCAGATCGACATGGAGCCGGTCGTGCACAAGGGGCTCAGCATCGTCGGCTCGGCGAATTACAAGCCGTGGGTCATGCCCAAGGTGCTCGAGTTTCTCGTGAGGACGCGTGAGAAATATCCGTTCGATCGGCTCGTGTCGCACAAATTCAGGCTCGAAGACGTGAACGCGGGCATCCAGCAATCGCTGCAAGGCAGGGTCGTGCGGGCGGGACTCGTCCCATGAGACGCGGATACGCAGACACACCCGAAGGCCAGCTCCACTACTACGAAGAGGGCGCGGGCGAGCCGCTCCTGCTGCTGCACGCGACGGGCTCGTCGCGCAGCCTGCTCAAGCTCATGTCCTTCCTGAGCGCGCACTATCGCGTGATCGCGATCGACAGCCTGGGCGAGGGCGAGTCCGATCCGCTGCCGCCGGGCGCGCAGATCCCCGACCTCGCGCGCAGCTACGTGCATTTCATGGATGCGCTGGGGATCGAGAAGGCGCACCTGTTCGGCCTGCACACCGGCAACAAGGTCGGCACCGAGCTCGGCGCCGAATGGCCGTCGCGCCTCGGCGGTTTGATCCTGTGCGGTCAGACCCACAGCATCCAGGCCGAGCACCACGACCAGCTTTCGGTGATGGGGGCGAGGGATCGTCCGATGCTGAAGCGGTTCGAGCCCGCCGCCGACGGCAGCGACCGGATCAGGGAATGGGCGACGCAGTTCAACTACATCAGCAGCCTGTGGTGGGGCACCGACGCGAACGCCCAGGCGGGCTACACGCCCGAAATCCTTCAGAGCCGGAAAGAGCAGGTCATCGACGTCCTGCAACTGCGCGGCATGCCCGAGAAATACCGGGCGATCTTCGCCTACGACCTCGGCGGCCGCATGCGTGACATCAAGGTGAAGAAGACGCTGGTCATCGAGCTGCGGATTCCGGCGGAAAAACATCTCGCGCCCCAGGGGCCGCGGATCCTCGAGCGCATTCCCAACGCCGAGCTCGTCACGATCGAGCACGACGGCAACGGCCGCGCCTACGAGGCGAAAGCCGCGGAGATTGCCGCGGCGATACTGCGCTACCTCGGGTCTATTCGCTGAGACGAGCTTCGGTCGCTTTGCCTCACGCCAGTTGCAGCTCCGCCAGCGCGGGCGTGGCGAGACCGCGCACTTCTTCCCACGATCCGCTGCCGACGAGGCGACCGCGATCGAGCAGGAGCAGGTGATCCGCGGCTTCGACGGTCGCCGCGCGATGGGCGATCACGATCACGGTCAGGTGCTCGGAGTTGCAGCGCAGCGGCTCGAGCACCTTGCGCTCGTTCTCCGCGTCCAGCGCGCTGGTCGCTTCGTCGAGCAGCAGCAGCGGCGCGTCGCGCAACAGGGCGCGCGCGATCGCTATGCGCTGACGCTCGCCGCCCGAGAGCTTGGCGCCCCGCTCGCCGATCGACGTCTCGAGCCCGTGCGGAAGCGCGCGCACGACCTCCGCGACCGCCGCGCGCTCGAGCACGTTCCACAGCGCGGCGTCGTCGGCCTCCGGTCGCGCGAGGAGCAGGTTGGCGCGCACGCTGTCGTTCAGCAGGCCGGCGTCCTGCGGAACGTAGCCGACGGTGTTGCGCCATGCCGGGATGCGGGCTGCTTCCAGGGGAACGCCGTCGATAGTGACAGTGCCGGATTCCGGCGTCAGCAGGCCGAGCAGGACGTCCGACAGGGTCGACTTGCCTGCACCGGAAGGGCCGACGATCGCCGTGGTGCGTCCGGCCGGAATGACCGCGCTGACGTCGCGCAGCGCCGGAGCCTGCACGCCGCCATGACGTACGCTCACCCGCTCGAGCCGGATCTCGCGGCGTAACGCAGGCGCCGGCTGTGCGTCCGGCGCCGGCTCGGGCACTGCGCCGGCGCGCATGAGCAGGGTCTCCACGGCGCGGTAGGCCGGCAGGATGTTGAGAAACCTCCACCACCGGTCTTGCAGGCGCAGGCCCGCCATCGCGAGCCGCCCGAGCGCGAGCACGAACACGATCGCCGCGGCGACACTCATGTCGAAGGTGCGTACCGCGACCGCCAGACCGACTGCGGCCGCGATCGCGCCCCCTGCACGCACCAGCGCGCGGCCCGTCGCGACCGAGCGCGTGAGTCCCATCTGCGCATCGGCGAAAGCGCTCAGCTTCTCGGCGAACTCGCGCGTGCGCCTGCGTTCGGCGCCGAAGCTCTTGATCACGCGCAGCGCGGCCAGATCGTCGAAGAGCCGCGCTTGCAGCGCCTTGACCGAGCGTCCGAACGCCTCGCCGAGCTCGAGGTTTCTGCGATCGAGCGACCGCGACGCCACCGCGAAAATCGTCGCGACGGCCGCTGCGACCACCGCGAGAGGCGGCGAGAGCGACACCGCCACGGCAAACAGCACCGACGCCGTGAGCGCCGCGGTGATCATCTGGATGAACAGGTCGAGCGCGATCCCCGCCCGCGTGACTTCGTCCATGACGACGTGCATGACGTCGGACGATCGAAGCTCCTGGAAAGCCGGCCAGCGCATGCGCAGGACGGCGTCGTGCAATTGCCGCCGCAGCGTGTCGCAGTATTCCATGCGCAGCCGGACAGCCATGATCTCGTTGACCCTGATCACCGCGCCCCCGAGGAGGATCAGCGCGATGAACATCGCCAGGGCGGTCTCGAGTGTCGCGTAAGGGCCCAGCAGAGCCGCGAGCCATGCGCCGTCTTCACCGCCCGTAAGGCCGACCGCACGCAGCAGCGGAACCAGCAGGAACAATCCTGCGCCCTCGGCGACCGCCGCCAGCAGCGAGAGCAGCAGCAGCGTGGCGAGGCGCGCCCGGCGGCCTTCGCCGGCGTGCGCCAGCATCTTGCGAATCTGCACGGCGATCGCCGTGGCGCTCCTGGCCACTTGCTCGGTCACGGATCCCGCCTCATGAGGCTCGATGTCGCAAGGATTGCGGACTACATTATGTCCCACCATGAGGCCGCTCCTTCCGCCCGATTTCTGGCCGACGGTCTGTCGGCTCGTCACGGATCGCCCGTGGCCGCCCGAGACGCCGGCGGAGGCCGCGGCGTTCGTGGAGCAGTGCGCCTGGCACGGCGTCCTGTCGCTGCTCTTCCGCGAAAGCGAGCTGACGCCCGTGCTCGAAGCCGCGCGCGATGCCCAGGTCATACGCGAGCGCATCGCCGCCGCACGCGTGCGCGCGTTCCACGACACTCTCGAGCGATTGTGCGACCTGCTCGCGGACGAGCCGTTCGTCGTGCTCAAGGGCGTCGATTTCATGCATCGGCTCTATCCCGAGCCGCACCTGCGTCCGCTCAGGGACATCGACATCCTGGTGCCTCGTTCGCGGTTCCAGACGGTAGGCCGTCTGCTCGAGGACGGCCGGTTCGCCCGGCTCGATAACCAGCACGGCGCCGAGCTCAGCCCCGACCATCACGAACGAGCGTTTTCCGCGGGCGCGGTGACCGTGGACGTTCATCAGGCCTTCATCCAGGAGTCGCGCCATCGCATCGACTATGCGGCAGTATGGGGGCGCCGCCAGACGGTACAGGTGCAGGGCCGCGTGCTTTCCCGCCTTTCGGACGTCGATGCGCTGGCTTACCACGCGCTGTCCATGGCGATCGATCAATTCCAGGCACGGCTCTTCCGCTACGTCGATCTATGGCTGCTGGTCGGGCAGCACGAAGGCGTCGTTCTCGAGGCGGCCGAGCGCGCCCGGGAGTGGAAGTCGGCTCGCGCGCTCTACGGCGCTCTCAGCCTCGCGTGCCGGGTGTTCGCCGGATTTCGAACCCCCGAAGTCGAGACGGCGATGGCGCGGGTGCTGGGGCCGGGCAGCCGGCGGTTCGTGGACCGGTGGGTGCTTCCCACCGACGCGGAGCTCCGCTATGTGGGCGCGGCGCCGTCACGGCCGCTGCAGCTCTGGCGCAAAGCCTGTCTGCTCGATAGCTGGGCGCGCCGCATCAGCTTCCCGCTCCACCACGCGATCGCCGCGATTCGCAGCGGCGCTCAGCGCTAGGCTGGCGTCATAAAACGTAGGGGCGTATCCTACGATTACCTTGGGTAATCCTCGGCCATTGGGCTCTGGTCCAATAGGCTGTCCCGGGGAGGCCTCGATAGATTTTTCTGATGGCGCGTTTCCAACAGGGGAGAAGCGAAAATGACCGTCAAGACCTATGTGGCTACTGCAGGACTGGAAGCGGCACCCATCCAGGACGGCGCTGTGCTCTACAACCTGAAAACCAGCAAGTTCATCATGCTGAACAAGTCCGCCGCCGCGCTGTGGACGGAGCTTGCGACACAGCAAACCCATGAGCAACTCGCCGCGGTTCTCCAGCGCGCATTCACCGGCGTTACGCCGGCTCAAGCCGAACGCGCCGCAGCGCAAGCCGTGGAAGACATGCAGGCGCTCGAGATCGTGAGCGTTTCCGGCGCTGCCGGCGAGAAGCCGGCTGCCGCGCCAAAAGCCCCCGAGAGCGCGCCGGCTGCGTACGAGGCGCCTTCGGCGAAGGTGCTGGACGAGGAAGAGCTCCTCAAGGTCTTCCAGATGACCGCCGCCGAAATCAGCGTGGCGTCATGCTGGTGGGGCGCTTGCACCGCGGGCTGCCCGTAGAGCATCACCGCTTTTCCAGGGCTTCACCGTAGTGCTCGGCCGCAACGTCCCCGAAGGCTGAAGCTTCGGGGACGGCTTGCGCCGGTTCCCGTGTAACGGCAGACAAACGCCATCATGATCGCGTTCGATACCAAGGTCGTACAGGGAGTCACGCTGCGCGCGGACCCCGCCCGCGAGCCGTGCTTCAACGTGGTTCACAACGCGGCCGAGCTCGCCGACTATGCCGACATGTGCGAAGCCGCCCGACGCCAGCGGCTTCACAAGCACATGCACAACGAAATGCAGAGCCTCGAGATGGCAGCCCAGTCGCTGGCCGATTTTCCGGACGCGCCCTGGGACCTGCGGATGAGCCTCGCACGACAGTGCTGGGACGAATCGCGGCACACCCGCATGCTGTACAGGAGATTGCTCGAGATCGGCGGGCGCAAGGGCGAGTTCCCGGTGATGAATTACGAATGGAGCATCACCTGCATGGTGGACTCCGTTTGGGCGCGGCTCGCGATCCAGAACCGGACGTTCGAAGGCGGCGAGATCGACCTGCTGCGGCAGGTCTCCAGGATGTGGCGCGAAGCAGGCGACGCCGTCACGGCCGACCTGATCGACGGCATACTCGTCGACGAGATCCAGCACGTGCGATACGCCAATGCGTGGTTCAAGCGTATGGCGAAGGAAGACCCGACCGTGCTCCTCAAGCTCGCGTCGGCGATCGCCTTCGTGCGACGGGTTACGCAGGCGTTCGAACCTGAGCCCGGCACGGTCAACGCCGTCGGCGTCAATCTCACCGGCTTCGAGCACCTCGAGGTCCTGGCGAACGTCGACGATCGGCGCCTCGCAGGTTTCACCGAGGTCGAGATCGCCGAGATCCTGCGCCAGGAAGAAGCTCTGCGGCCGCCCGCCGCGGCGTCGGCCGCGGCAGCGACGTCCTGAGCTTCCGGCCATGACGGTCGCCGCCGGAGACCGGCCGATGGCAGCGCAGGCCGCTCGAGGGCAGCGGCCACCGCACCGCGCCGCCTTCCGGATCGGCGACGCGGGTATCGAGATCGCCTCGGACGTTCCGGAGTTGCTCGACGACTTCGAATCGCGCTACGGCGATTGTGCGGTCGAAGCCGCCGGCGACGAAGCGGACATCCGCTGCACCGCTACGTTCCGGCCGCCCGGAGCCGCGATACGGCTCGCCTTCGACGGCCCGCGCGTGCCGGCCACATTCGATGCCGTCCTGACGCCGTTCCGGATGCTGCGACACCTCGAAGGTGACGTCGGGCGCATCCTCACGTTCGAGGACGATCGTACGCTGCTCATCGATCGCGAGGCGGCGCCTCCCGATTTCGTGACCGACTGCGTCATGGCGCTCGTGCAAAGCGTTCAGCGGGGCGTGTTGTTCCTGCACGCGGCTTCGGTCGGCATAGCCGGCTCCGGCGTGCTGCTCATCGGCGCAAGCTCCGCGGGTAAATCGACGACTTCGCTTGGCCTGGCTGCGCGCGGTCACGCATTTCTCGGCGACGACGTCGCGGCCATTCGTCTCGCGAGCCGCGAGCTCCTGCCGTTGCCGAAGGCGGCGCGACTGCGCGACGGTCCGTTCGCGCGATCGCTCGAGCCGCGTTTGCGCACCTGCCGCCATCTCCGGGTCGGCGGTCCCGACGGCACCTCGCGCACGCTCGTTCGCGTCGGCGATCTGTTTCCGGGGTCGGTGGGCGGCCCGCTGCCGCTGCGTTACGCCTTCCTGTTCGAGCGCTTCGCGGCGCGTGCCGCGATCGAGCCGATTCGCCCGCAGCTCGCCGACCTCACACGCATGAAGTCGGTGGTGAGTGAAACGATTCCGTCCTGGGGGCTGTCGCCGGGGCGCGATCTCATGAAGTTCCTGTCGATCACGCGCCTGCTGTCGGCGCTGAAGTGCTACCGTGTGGAGCTCGGCTCCACCGATGAGACGTCAGCGCTCATCGAAAACATCGTGGGGGGCGTATGCAACTGAGCGTCAAAGCGCGCGGCGATCACGTCGCGACCTTCCGCTGGATCGAGGTCCGGTTCATGGAGATGCTGGCGGGCTGGGTCCCGACGACTCCGGAGACCGAGGTGAAGCTGGTGTTCGGCACCCATATCTGGGATACCGCCCAGCACGCCGACAGTCTCGGCAAGCGGACGCACGAGCTGCGCCTGCCGCTCCAGCACAGCCTGTCGCCGACCGAAGGCTACGTGCGGTTGCTCGCCGATCTCGCCGCCACCACCGATACGACCAAGCGCATCGCGGGCTTCTACGATTGCGCGCTTCCCGGTCTCGAGCGGCGGCTGCGCGATTACATGACCCGTGTCGACCCGCTGCTCGACGCGCCGACGCTGCGCATCGTCGAGCGCATCCTCGCCGACATCGAGCGCATGGCCGGCGAGAGCCGGACGCTGCGCGACGAGCTGCCGGCGGTGCGCCTTGCCGACCGCGCGTGGCTCGACGAGCTGCGCCTGCGCGAGCTCGCGCTCGGCGATATCGTCGCGCCGCCGGCGCGGCAAGAAGCGACGGCCGCCTGAGGGATCGCGTGGACACGAGCGCCATCGGTTTCATCGAAGTGCGCGGCGGCGTCAGGCTCCGCGCGAGCCCGGCGCGCGAGCCGTGTTTCCGCGTGGTCATCGATCAGGCCGACATGGCGAAGTTTCCGGAAGGATCCGCCGGCCATCGCCGCGAGATGCTGCACGGGGACGTGAACGAGGAGATCCAGAGCCTCGAGATCGCCGCGCAGTCGCTCGTCGATTTTCCCGACGCGTCGTGGGAGATCCGGCTCGAGCTCGCGCGCCAGTGCTGGGACGAGACGCGCCACGCGCGTCTTTTCCTGCGGCGCCTGGCCGAGCTCGGCGGCTACAAGGGCGAGTTCCCCATCATCAATCAGGAATGGGGTGTCGTGTGCATGTTCGACAGCCTCGCCGGCAGGCTCGCGGTCCAGAACCATCTCTTCGAGGGCGGCTCGCTCGACGTGTTCAGGGAATCGGTGATCGTGTGGGCGGAGTGGGGCGATCCTGATACCGCCGCGATCATGGACGCGGTCGTCGCCGACGAGATCCAGCACGTGCGCTTCGCGAACGAATGGCTGGAGAACCTCAAGACGCGCGATCCGCGCGCGCTGCTGAAGGCGATCGCCGCGATGAGCGCGGTGAAGGCGTGGACCGTGGCGCTCACGCCGCCCGGCATGAAGATGGAGCACGAGATTCCGGTCAACACCGATGACCGCCGCCATGCCGGATTCGCCCTCGACTGACGCCGCGCCAGCCGGCGCGCACGACACCGGGTCCGTGCTCGACCCGCAATTGTTCGCGGAAGGCCCCGCGCGCGACGCGCGCTACGTCGTGAAGGAGCGCTGGCGCGACTGCGTCAACCTGCCCGCGGACGATCCTCTGCACCAGGTCGAGTTCACGCATCGCCAGATGAACGAGGAAGTGAACGGTCTCGAATGCTCCGCCCGCTGCATCAGCGATTTTCCCGATACGCCGTGGGAGCTGCGCATGTGGCTGGCGCGGCAGTGCGCCGACGAAGCGCGCCATACGCGCATGTTCCGCCGCCTGCTCGAGCACCTGGGCGGCCGCGTCGGTCAGTTCCCGGTGCTCAACTTCCAGTACCGCATCATCAACAAGGCCGACACGCTGCTCGGCCGGCTCACCATACAGAACCGCACGTTCGAGGCCGGCGGCCTCGACGCGGTTGCATGGGTCGCGCAGCAGGCGCAGGCGGCGGGCGACACCGAGCTCGCCGATTTCTTCGATTCGCAGCTCGCCGACGAGATCATCCACGTGCGCTTCGCGAACGAGTGGCTGCGCCGCATGATCAAGGACAATCCGCGCGAGCTGCTGCGCATGGGGGCGACCATGAAGATCGCCGCGCAGGCGTTCGGGCAGGTCATGGGCAGGGAAGCGACCGAGGGCATTTCCTATCCCACCGATCGCAGCGGCCGCCTCGAAGCGGGCTTCACCGACGACGAGGTCGCGCTCGCCGTCGAGCTCGCCCAGCGCGCGGCGCACAAGGAGCGGCGCGGCAATGGCGAGTCGTGACCTCGCCCACGCGGTAGGCGCGCTGCTGCGCGCCGACGCTGCGCGCATACACGCGGTCGCCTCCCGGTTCGAGCCCGCGGAGCGTTTTCTCGAATCCACCGTCACCGGCGCCAGCATGGGAGCCACGCTGCCCCCGGGGTCCCGCATCCGCATCGAGCCGAAACGCCACGGCGTCTACGAACCAGGCGAAATAATCGCCTACCTCCTGCGGGGCGAGGTCATCGTCCATCGCGTCATACACCGCGGGCGCTTCGGCGCCGCGGCCGGCTATCTGCTCGCGCGAGGCGATGCGACGGTGGTCGCGGACCCGCCGGTCGTGCTGGCGAACGTGCTGGGTCCGGTGCGGGCGGTGCTGCGCGACGGCGCGTGGGTGGCGCCCGCGGCCGCGCGGCGCCGCTCGCTGCATGCGAGGCTCGTGTCCGCGCTCGTGCTCGCGGTGGCGCGCGTCGGGTTGGCTCTCAGCCCGCGCTGGACCGAACTCCTGCTGACGCTGTTGTATCGAGCGCAGCGCGCTGCGCACGCCGTCCTGGTGCGGCGCGTGCGGTTGCGCCAGGTCGCGCCGCCGCCCACCTCCTGACTGCGGCAACGGCATGCGCGGCGGCTTCGTAGCGTGTCTGGGGGCCGAATCCGGCGTGCTGGAGCGCGTCGCCGAGCACGTGCGCTGGCACCGCGGAAGCGCGGTCCGATATCAGTCGCGGGGACTCGAGATCGCCGCATTTGTCGCGCCTGACGACGGACCGGCGGTCGAGTCGGACAGCGCTTCGATCAGGCTCGTGCACGGCGGCCTGCCTGTACCGCTGCGCGAGCTGTGCGACGCCGACGGGCGTTACGCCGCGATCGAGTGGGACGGCCACACGCTGCGCGCGATGCGCGATCCCCTGGGCCTCGCGCCCTTGTTCTATCGCATCGTCGAGGGCGCCGTGTGGCTCGCAACCGAAATCGCGCCGCTCGTCGCGCTGGCCCGGCCGCAACCGGACCTCGAGGCGCTGAGCGCCCGGGCGGGCTTCATTCCGATCGACGCCGGCACCGGCTGGGCCGGGATTCACCGCGTCGTGCCCGGATCGACGCTCGAGATCACGTTTCCCGGCCTCGTGATGCGCACCAGCCGGTTCTGGTCGCCGCAACGTCTCGTCGGCACGTATCGCGGGAACCGGCACGAAGCGCTCGGCGAGCTTCGCTTGCGATTCGCCGATGCGGTCAAACGCTGCTGCGCGCCGGACGGCGCGCTGCTCTTCAGCGGAGGCGTGGACTCTGCGGCGATCGCGGTGACCGCGCGCGCGATTGCCGGGCGGGCGCCCCATCTCGTGCACGTGCATTTCGACGGTCTCGCGCAAAGCCACGAACAGCATTACGCGGCCGCGGTCGGAAACAGCATCGGAGCGCCGATCGACATGGCGCGCGGCGAGACGGCGCCGTGGGACGTCGACGCCGAGCTCGGGTTCTACGGCATCCCGTACAACCGGCTTCCGTACGGCCTGTTCGAGCCGGCGCTGGATCGTGTCTCCGAGCGCGGGATCACCGCGGCCGTGGACGGCCACGATGGCGACGGCGTGCTCGGCCCGCGAGGCGGGGAGTGGGGCGACATGGTGCTGCACGGCGAAGTCCGCCGGTTGGCCGCTTACTGTCGTCGCGTCGGTGCGCGGCGCGCGCTCCGGGCGCTCGCGGGCGAGCTCGTCCCGCCCGCGTGTCGGCCGCGCCGTTACCGGCGGCAGACCTACATGCAATCGGTGGCGCGGTACTTCTGCGGAGAGCTCCAGGCGCGGATCGTGAGCGAGGATATGGAGCGCTGGCGATGGCCCGCCCATCGCTGGAAAGTGCGGCAGCTCCGGCCGCTGCTGCCGCGCGCGCTGATCGGCTTCGAGCAGAAGGAGATCGAGGCGGCGAGCCGCGGCATCGACCTGCGCCACCCGTTCGCCGACCGCCGGCTCGTGGAGTTTCTGATCTCGCTGCCGTGCGCGATCAAGAGCGACCCGTATCACATCAAGCACCTGCTCGTGGACGCGCTCGGCGACGCTTTGCCGCAGGCGCTGCGCGATCGTCCGAAGAGCGACTACATGGGCATCGTCGCGCGTCGCGTCGATCGCGCGCGATGCGTCGAGACGATCCGCACCTCGAACGTGCGGCTGCCGCATGTCGATTACGCGCGGCTGCTCGCCGACGGCGATGCGCAGCCCGACCGGATCCCGCTCATCCTGCTCGTCAACCTGACGCGCGTCCACGCATTCGCGCGCGTGGCGTCATGAACGCATGCTTCGAGGCGGACGGCTACGCCGGTCCGTTCGTCCTCGGCACGCCGGCGCAGATGAACTTCGTGGCGCTGCAGCTCACGCGCACGGTGTTCGGCGTGAGCGGACCCGATCCGGCCGATCCGTACGTCAATCGTCACCTCGATTCGCCGCTGGTCGCCCAGCTCTGCACGCATCCGGCGATTCTCGGGCAGGTCGCGCCGATACTCGGGGCCGACCTCGTCGTCTGGAGATCGCTCTTCTTCTCCAAAGGCGCCGCCGCCAGGGACGTGCTGTGGCATCAGGACAGCCACTTCTGGCGGCTGGATCCGCCGCTGACCCTGACCGCGTGGGTCGCCATCGATCGCGCACACGACTGCTGTCTCGAAGTCATCCCCGGCTCGCACCGTTCGGACCTGGAGCACGTTCCCGCGCCGTCCGGCTCGCAGTTCCCGCGCCTCGCCCGAGTGAGCGCATCCGAGCTCGCGCGGGCGCGCGAGCTCCCGGTGGACGAGGGCATGTTCGTCCTGTTCGACCAGCGACTGGCGCATCGGTCGAAGTCCGGTGGGCGAAGCCGGCGCCTCGCGCTGTCGATACGAATCGCGCCGGCGCACGTGAGGATCGATCCGGCGCTGCTGCCCGCGGACGGCCGCGTCCTGGCCATCCGACGGGGAAGTTGAGGACATCTTGGGACTGGACGCGATCGGTACGCAGTTCGTCTTGTACGCGCGCAGCCTCGGCGTCGACTTCACCGGGACCGCGACGATCGGCCGGCAACGTTTTTATGTGACCTCACGAGAGCTCGGAGCCAGCCTGACGAAATTCGGGTTCGAGTGTTCCGATTCGTCGGCCGACGCCATTCTCAAACGCGACGAGGGCTACGCGGACGGGTTGTTTCGAATGCTGGGTGCAGAAGAAATACATTCCTTCGATCACTCCGGCTACGAAGGGGCGACGCACATTCACGATCTCAACGAGCCGCTACCGCAGCATTTGAAGCGACAGTATTCGGTGGTCGTGGACGGCGGATCCCTGGAGCACGTGTTCGACTTTCCCACGGCGATCAGGAATTGCATGGAGATGATCCGGGTCGGCGGACATTATCTGGGCATCGCGCCCGCGAACAACTTCATGGGCCACGGGTTCTATCAGTTCTCGCCGGAGCTGCTTTGCAGCGTATTCGCGGGCAGCAATGGTTTCGAGCTGACTCATCTGGTCGCCGCCGAAGTCAGAGCGAGGCCTCGATGGTACCTGGTGAACAACCCCCTGCTGTCGGGCGGCCGCGTTACGTTGACCAACAGCACGCCTGTTTACCTTCTTACGATCGCCCGGAGAATCGCGGATGTCGAGCCCCTGTCGCATCCGCCGCAGCAGAGCGACTTTGCCGCCGCGTGGCGCCGTCACGCGACGCAGACCGATGAGCGGGATACGAGGACCGGGGCTTCCGGCAACACGGGCGCGTTCATGTCGATGGCGCGGCGTCATACTCCAAGCGTAATGAAAAGACTTGTACGGTCGATCGTCGAACGCGTCCGACAGGCACGGGTTCGTCTGCGTGCTCGCCGGTACTCCGGGTTCGATCCTGAATTCTTCCAGCCATTCGACCCGGTGGCTTCCGCCAGAAAGCGCTGACGTGGTTCCGGTCAAACTACTCGCCGCGAAAGTCGCCACCAAGCTACGCGAGGCGATCGAGGAGCAGTCGGCGCACGACATCTACCGGAAGTATCGCGATCTGACGATGCTCTCCGAAGCGGTCTTCGTCAGCAATCTCATGCTGTGCAGGCGCAAAGCGCCCGCGGCCGGATGCATCGTCGAATGCGGCGTGTGGCGAGGCGGCATGAGCGCGGGCATGTCCGACGTCCTGCCCGGCCGCGTGCATTACCTGTTCGACAGCTTCGAAGGCCTGCCGCCGGCGCAGGAGATCGACGGGGAGGTCGCGCTGGCCTGGCAGCGCGACGCTGCGGGACCGGCGTACTTCGACAATTGCCGCGCCGAGCGCGTCCACGCCGAGAGCGCGATGCGCATGTCGGCGGCCGGAGCCGCTCGCATCGTCGGCGGCTGGTTCAGCGATACCGTCCCGGGTTTCGTGCCCTCGGAGCCGATCGCGGTGCTGCGCCTCGACGCCGACTGGTACGACTCCACCCTGCAGTGCCTGACCGGGCTGTATCCCCACGTCCAGCCGGGCGGACTTGTGATCGTCGACGATTACTACGTCTGGGACGGCTGCTCGCGGGCGATCCACGATTTCCTCTCGCTGCACAAGCGCGTCGAGCGGATAGAGCAAAGCCGGGGCGTGTGCTACTTCGTCAAGCGTTCTTCCTCGAGCCCAGCGCCTCCTTGATGAGGCGATATCTTCGCGCGGCGACTTTGTCCCACGTGTAATCGGCCGCCCTGGCGCGCGCCGCGTCGCCCATATCGCGCCGCAAGTCCGCATCGCCCGCGAGCTTGCGCAGCGCCTCGACCCACGCATCCTCGTCGTGAGGGTCGACGACCAGGCCCTCCTTGCCGTCCCGGATGACGCTGCCGGCGCCGATCGGCGAGATCAATGCCGGCAGCCCATGGCCCATCGCTTCGTAGCTCACGAGCGGGCTGCCTTCCTCCAGCGTCGGAAAAGCGAACACGTCCGCCGCACGGTAGACCGAGCCCGTGTCGCGCGTGTAGGAGAGATGGATGACGTCGTCGCGCGCGAGATGATGCGCGCAATGCTTCTCGACCGTGGGCTCCATGCGCCCGAGCAACACGAGCCGGCCGCGGATGCGCGCGCGGCTCCATGCGTCGAGCAGCAGATGAGCGCCCTTGCGCACGCCGATGCCGCCGACGAACAGCACGGTCACGCCGTCGATCTGGGGCAGCGCGCGTGTCGTCGCGCGATACCGCGCGGGATCCCAGCCGTAGCTGCAGCTCAATATCCGGCGCGCCGGAACGTCGCAGTCGAGCAGCGACTCGGTCACTGCCGGGCTGGGGCTGAAGATGAAATCCGCGGCCTCGGCCTGCGCCTGCTGCGCCGCGAGCACGCCGTCGGTGTAAGTGTGCTCGAGAGGCCATCCCCTGCGGGCGTACGCGTCTTCGATGAGGCGTTTCGCGGTGTGGTCCATGGTGTTGATGCGCTCGAGGAAAACGACGCAACCCCGTTGGCGCAGCGCGCGCATCAATGCGGTGCTGCAGCCGCGATAGACGTGAGCCGCGTCGCCTTCGCGAAACGCCCTGACATACGAGGACTCGAGGATCGATCTGGGCCAGTCGCCGCCCGGGTGCAACGCCTTGTTCAGCCGGAACAGGCATGAATGGGCGATGCCGGGTATCGGCGTGCGCACGAAATCCGCACGTGCCGCGGGACCGCGGCGCATCACCCAGAGCTCGGCGCGAAGGTCGGTCAGGGCGAGATGCCGCGTCAACGAGAACGGAGGATGGCTCGTATGCTCGTCGTTGCAAGCGAAGGGAAACAGCGTGCGGTACGTCATGTCCCTTTTGTCGTCACGCGGCTGTTGTAAATTATGCGCTGGAAAGTCGTAAAAACCTGGAGCGCATTTTTTCGGGCGCGAGGAGCACAGTCATGTCGGACAAGGTCGTCATCAGGACCGTCGACGAGCTGAGGGGCTACGTCGGCAAGGAAGTCGCGGTCGGCAAGTGGATCGCGATCACGCAGGATCTCATAAACAAGTTCGCCGAGGCGTCGGGCGATTACCAGTGGATACACGTCGACGTCGAGCGCTGCGCCAAAGAGTCGCCGTTCAAGAAGACCATCGCGCACGGCAACCTCTCGTTCTGCCAGCTCTCGTCGATCGCGCGCAACGCCGACGTCGAGCTGCCGCCGACCAGGATGGGCATCAACTACGGCGTCAACAAGATCCGCTACACCGGCATCGTGCCGGTAGGCTCGAAGATCCGCGGGCGCTACAAGCTGCTCGACATCAAGGACATCGACGACAAGACCATCCTGCTCACCTGGGGCGTCACCGGCGAGATCGAAGGCGGCGAGAAGCCGATCCTCATCGCCGAGACGCTCTCGCGGCAGACGCTCAAGTGACCGCCACGTCATTGCGAGGAGCGGGAGCGAAGAAGCCATCGCGGAACGTCCGCGCGCGCATCGCGTGTGCGTTCCTGGTTTCGGTCGCGAGCAGTGCGCTCGCCCAGACCTATCCCGCCAAACCGCTGCGCATCATCGTTCCGTGGACCGCGGGCGGCACCGCCGACCTGCTCGCGCGCACCGTCGGGCAGAAGCTGAGCGAAAGCCTCCACCAGCAGGCCGTGGTCGACAATCGTCCCGGCGCGGGCGGTCTCATCGGCACCGAGGTCGCGGCCAAAGCGCCACCGGATGGTCATACGCTGCTCCTCGCGACGACCGCGCCGAACTCGGTCGCGATCAGCCTCTATCCCAAGATCCCGTTCGACCCGGTGAAGGACTTCGCGAACGTCTCGCTCGTCGCGCGCACTTGCTACGTGCTCTCGGTACATCCGTCGATGCCGGTGAAGACCGTGAAAGACCTGATCGCGCTCGCCAAGGCGCAGCCGGGCAAGCTCACCTTTTCGTCGCCGGGCTCGGGCACACCGAACCACCTCTCGGGCGAGATGTTCAAGATGCGCGCCGGCGTGAACATGCAGCACGTGCCGTACAAAGGCAGCGCGCAGGCGATACAGGACGTGATCGCGGGGCATATCGCCCTGAGCTTCGAGAACATCACCGTGGTGAGCACGCATGTTAAATCGGGGCGCGTGCGCGGCGTGGCGGTGACGAGCCTGAACCGCTCGGCGGTGCTGCCTGACATTCCGACGATCGCCGAATCCGGCCTGCCCGGCTTCGACGCGGTCGGCTGGTTCGGTGTCGTGGTGCCGGCGGCGACGCCGCGCGACATCGTGACCAGGCTCAACGCCGAGATCGTGCGCGGCCTCGCCGCCGCCGACGTGAAGGAGCGCATCTCGACGCTCGGCGCCGAGCTCGTCACCTCGACACCGGAGGAGCTCGACCGCTTCAACCGCGCCCAGATCGCGCAGTGGGCGAAGGTGGTGAAGTTCGCGAACGCGAAGCCGGATTGAAATGTGACTCCGACCCGGTTTAGAACAGCCCGGCACTCTCGAATTTCAGGAACAGCTCACGGCATACCCAGGCGTCGGTCGCCGCATAGGTGATCTGCGCCGGCGTGAGCCGTCGCGCCGCCCAGTTCGACGTGCGATTCCCCTTCGGGATGCGGTAGCCGAGGAGCAGCCCCGCAAGATTGCGCACGCCCGATTGCTCGATGCCGGCGCGGCGCGCGACCGCGCCCAGCTCGACGACGTTCCTCGCCTCGAACGGAAACACCAGCGCCAGCGAGCGCAGGTCGTGCGCGAGCGCGACGCCGGCTTTGACGATGCGAGGCTCCTCCAGAAGCTCGGTGAGTGCCGCAACGGTATCGGCCCCGGGCCTGAAGAGATACACCGCGCGAGCGGTCGCCGCCTGCACCAGGCACGGCAGATGGCTCTCGCCCTTGCGAAACGAAGGCCGTGTCTCGGTATCGAAGCCCACGACGCGTTCGCTGCGGATGTCGTGGAGCGCAGCGTCGAGGTCTTCGGCGGCCGTTACCAGCCGGATGTCGCCCTCGAAGCGGCGGATGGGCAGCTCGGCAAGGTCCTCTCTGGAGATCGAAAGAGCGGCCGGCGGATGATCGCGCATCCGACGCTTACCGAGCGGCCAGCGACGACGCCGGCGCCAGCGACGATCCGCGCAGCTCGTTGATCGCCTTCGCCGCTTCGTCGAGCGTGCGCAGCGTGCCGGGATCGACCGGCAGCGCCTGTGCGCGCTCCCTCCGATAGCGCCGCTCCGCGTCGCCCGGAATCTCGATCGGCGCGTTCGGATCGGTGCGCCGCGCCGACTGCACGTAGTCGATGAACTCGCGCGCTTCGCGCTCGTAGTGCTCGGCCGCGCCGAAGCGCGACGGGTCGAAGACGATCGCGAGCATGTTGTTGTAGAGACCGGGCGGACGCAGGCGGGAAGGCTCGGGCGTAGTGCCGCCGAAGATCGCGGCGCCGAGCAGGTCGCACACCATCGCGAGCGCATAGCCCTTGTGTCCCGCGGCCGTGAGCAATGCGCCCAGCGGCTCTTCGTACATCACCGCCGGGTTCGTCGTGGCCTTGCCTTGGTGATCGATCAGCGCGCCGACCGGCGCCTGCGCCTTGCGGTTGTACGCGACGCGCACCTTGCCGACGGCGATCGCGCTGGTGGCGAAATCGAGCAGGATCGGCGGACCGTCCTTGCGCGGCAGGCCGACCGTGAGCGGGTTGGTGCCGAAGCGGCTCTGGCCGCCGCCGTGGGGCGAAACCAGCGGCCGGCTCACCACGTTGGTGAAGTGGATCGACGCCAGGCCGGCGGCGATCGCTTCCTCCGCCCAGTGGCCGACGCGGCCGATATGGTGGGTGTTGCGCAGGCCGATCATCGCAATGCCGTTCTTCCGCGCGCGCTCGATGGCGAGCTCCATCGTCTGGTGCGCCATCGACTGCCCGATGCCGCGGTTGCCGTCGACGACCAGCAGCGTGCCGGTGTCGGTGACGACGGTGATCTCGCGGTTGAGCTGGAGCTCGTCCGCCTTGAGCGAGCGCACGTACGGCAGCACCATCGCGACGCCGTGCGAGTCGTGCCCCGCGAGATTGGCGCCGACGAGATGCTCGGCGACGCGCTGCGCTTCGTCCGCCTCGCAGCCTGCCGCGAGCCACAGATCCCGCACCCACGCGCGCATCGCGTCGGTCGGCAATAACACGTCACCGTCCACTGTTCTCTCCTTACCACCAAATCCGGGTCAGAGTCACATTACCGGAAACAAATGTGACTCTGACCCGGATTTCTGCGGCGTTAGAATCGGTGCTCCGAAAATAGCATGGCAGTGGCTGAAGGAGCGCGAACATGAGCGAAGCACAAGTCGTCCATTACGAAGTCGAAGACGGGGTCGCCGTCATCTCGATCGACAACCCGCCGGTGAACGCGCTCGGGCCGGGCGTGCGCGAAGGGATCATCGAAGGCGTGGAGAAGGCGAACGCCGACGCGAACGTCAAGGCGATCGTCCTGATCGGCGCCGGCCGCAGCTTCATCGCCGGCGCGGACATCCGCCAGTTCGGCAAGGCGCGCTCGGTGACGACCGGCGCGAGCACCAAGGCGCTCGACGAGAGTAAAAAGCCCGTCGTCGCGGCGATCCACGGCTTTGCACTGGGCGGCGGCCTCGAGCACGCGCTGGCGTGCAATTACCGGGTCGCGGTTCCGAGCGCGAAAGTGGGGCTCCCCGAGGTGTTGATCGGCGTGCTGCCGGGCGGCGGCGGCACGCAGCGTCTGCCGCGGCTGATCGGACCGAAAGCCGCGATGGAGATGATCGTCAGCGGCCGCCACGTGCCCGCGCCGGAAGCGAAGAAGCTCGGCATCGTCGACGAGATCGTCGACGAGAAGAACCTGCGCTCTGAGGCGATCAAGTACGCGAAGAGCCTCGCCGACAAGCGCCCGCTGCCGCGCGTGCGCGACAAGACCGACCGCCTCGAAGAAGCCAGGGGCGACGCCGGCATGTTCGAGGCGATGAGGAGGTCGATCGCCCGCAAGGCGCGCAATCAGAAAGCGCCGTACTACTGCATCGACTGCGTGGAAGCGGCGACGACCCAGTCGTTCGACGAAGGTGTTGCGTTCGAGCGCGCGAAGTTCGCGGAGCTCGAGAACTCGGACGAAGCCAAAGCGCTGCGCTACGCGTTCTTCGCGGAGCGCGAGGTCGCCAAGATCCCCGGCGCGCCCAAGGATCTGAAGCCCGCGAAAGTGAAGTCCGCCGCGATCGTCGGCGCCGGCACCATGGGCGGCGGCATCGCGATGTCGTTCGCCGACCACGGCATCCCGGTGAAGGTCCTCGAAGTCACGCGCGAAGCGCTCGACAAGGGGCTGGAGCGCGTGCGCAACAACTACGGGGTGAGCGTGAAACGCGGCAGCCTCACCCAGGCGCAGGTCGACGAGCGCCTGCCGCTCATTCAGCCGGTGACGAGCTATGACGATATCGGCGACGCGGACGTCGTCATCGAAGCGGTGTTCGAGCGCATCGACGTCAAGAAAGACGTGTTCCAGAAGCTCGACCGCGTGATGAAGCCCGGCGCGATGATCCTCACCAACTCCTCCGCCATCGACATCGACATCATGGCGAACGAGACCAAGCGCCCGCAGGACGTCGGCGGCGCGCACTTCTTCGCGCCGGCCAACGTGATGAAGCTGTGCGAGGTCGTGCGCGGCACCAAGACGTCGATCGAGACCATCGCCGGGGCGATGAAGATGGGCCGCGACATCGGCAAGATCAGCGCGGTCGCGGGCTCGTGCGACGGCTTCGCGGCGAACCGCAGCCGCGCGCCGTTCGTCACCGAGATGTTCCTCATGCTCGAAGAGGGCGTGCTGCCCGAGCAGGTCGACAAGGTGATGGTGAATTTCGGCTATCCGATGGGGCCGTTCGCGGTGAGCGACCTGTCGGGTCTGGACATCAGCTACGACACGCGGAAGCGCCGTGCCGCCGCCGATCCCAATTACCGCAAGCTCCACGTGCCCGACCGCCTCGTCGAGATGGGCCGCAAGGGCCAGAAGACCGGCGCGGGCTGGTACCGCTACGAGAAAGGCGACCGCACGCCGCACCCGGACGAAGTGGTGAAGAGCGTCATCGCCGACGTGGCGAAGGAGTTCAACGTCCCGCAGCGCGAGTTCAGCGACGACGAGATCCTGAAGCGCCTGCTGCTCGCGTCGGTCAACGAAGCGTGCAAGATCCTCGAGGAAGGCAAGGCGTATCGCGCGAGCGACATCGACGTCATGTGGCTGCACGGCTTCGGTTTCCCGCGCTATCGCGGCGGGCTCATGTTCTGGGCCGACAACGCCATGGGCGCGAAGGCGATCCTCGCCCAGGTCAACGAATGGCACCAGCGTTACGGCGACCGCTGGAAGCCGTCGAAGCTGTTGCAGGCGATCGGCGCGAGCGGCGGCAGCCTGCGCGAAGCGAAAGGCGCTGTCTAACTCGCTGCCGATGGCGGACTTCCTTCATCGACCGGCCGGCACCGATGCTTTGCCGACCGCCGGCAGCGTCGCACGCACCGACCAGGCGGTGCGCGCCGTGCTTCGGACCGCCGACGGCGGTGTCCTGATCTCGTCGATCGCGCGCAGGCCCGACGGTTCGTTCAGCGGCGAAGTCTACGGCGTGACGCCTCGCGAGCGTGCGGTCGCCGTCGGCGACCGCGTCACGTTCAGCGAGTCGCAGATCTTCACGTACAAGACTTCCGGCGGCGAAGGCACGAGCCGTGACGAAGTCGAGCGCGCGCAGATGATCCGCGCTTTCGGTGAAGCCTTCAGGGACGCCGCGGCACCGAGCACGGAGCGCACTGCCCCGGAGCCGCTCGCGCCGGACGATTTTGCGTTCGAGCCCGTCGCCGCTCCCGCAGCGCCTCGCGCCGAGCCGCCGCGGGCGCCGGCCGAGCCCGAGATCAGCGTCGACGACGCGTATGCGCTGCTCGGAGGCGCACGCGTCGAGCCGGTTTGGAAAGAGACGCCTGAGCCCGTCGTGCCGCCCCCGGTCGTCGAGCAGCCCCCGCCCGCGCCTGCACCAGAGCCGCCGGCGCCTGTCGAAGCAGCACCGGTCCCGCGCGAGACGATCGCCTGTATGGAATGCGGCGCGACGCTCGTCGTGCCGACGACCGAAGGCGGGCCGCCTGCGAAAGTGAGCTGTGGACGCTGCGGGCGCATCAACAGTAATTGGGGTCAGGTCCACATTTCAAGCTGAAATGTGGACCTGACCCCATTTGAGGGGGACCCGTGTCGCAAGCACGATCCGATGTCGTGGTGGTCGGTTGCGGTATCGCCGGGCTGGCGGCCGCCGTCGCCGCTTTGCAGGGCGGCGCGACGGTGACCCTCCTCGAGCGCAGCCCACGCGAAGAACGTGGCGGGCAAACCCGCTACACCGAAGCGTACCTGCGGATGAAGAGCGAGGCCGAGGTCACCGACGACTTCGAGGAGATGTTCGCGAACAACGGCGGCGGCTATCTCGATCCGTCGCTGGTGCACGCCGCCGCGGGCGAGCGCGAGACATGGCCGCCGCTCCTGAAGTCGCTCGGTTTCGCGGATCCGGAGATCGTGTCGGCCTTCGCCGAAGCCGCGGGTCCGACGGTGCAGTGGCTCAAGACCTTCGGCCTGAAGTTCGATTTCCTGCCGACGCAGTTCCTCACGCGATCGCAGCCGCGCCTGCTGCCGATCGGCGGCGGCCTCGCGCTGGTCGAAGCGCTCGCGGCCGCAGCGGAAAAGCTCGGCGCGACGTTCGTCTACGACACCGCGGCGACCAGCCTCATCCAGGATGACGCGGGGCGCATCGCAGGCGTGCGGGCGATCGGACCCGGCGCTCAGCGGCGGGCCTTTGCCGCGCGCTCGGTCGTGCTCGGCTGCGGCGGCTTCGAAGGCAACCCCGAGATGCAGACGCGCTACATCGGCCGGCGCTCCCTGTTCCTGCGCCCGGTGTGCCGCGGCGGCTACTACAACAGGGGCGAAGGCATCGCGATGGCCCTGGCGATCGGCGCCGCGCCGTGCGGCGACTACGGCAGCTATCACGCCGAGCCGATCGATCCGCGCTCGGGCGTCGCCGAGCCTTCGGTGTTCATCTTCTCCTACGGCATCCTCGTCAACAGCGACGGCCGCCGCTTCGTCGACGAAGCGCAGTCGACCATCGACGCGTGCTACGAGCGCATCACGCGCGAGATCTACGACCAGAAGAACGGCATCGCGTATGCGGTGCTCGATGCGCGCCACACGCGCATCCCCGACTACAGGCTCGGCCTGCGCACCGACCAGCCGCCGATCGTCGGACAGACGCCCGGCGAGCTCGCGACGAAGCTCGGCATACCTTCGCAAGCGCTCGAAGCGACCATCGCCGAATACAACGCGGCGTGCCGCGAAGCGCCGTTCCAGCCGCTCGCGCTCGACGGCCTGGCGACGACCGGGCTGTCGCCGCCGAAATCCAACTGGGCGCACCCGCTGAACGAGCCGCCGTTCCACGCCTACCCGATCATCTCGTCCAACGTGCTCACCTTCGGCGGGCTCAAGGTCGATCGACATGCGCGCGTGCTCAACCAGCAGGGCGACCCGATGCCGGGGTTGTATGCCGCGGGCGAGGTGGTCGGGCTCTATTACAAGAACTACGTCGGCGCGACTTCGGTGCTCAAAGGGGCGGTATTCGGCCGCTTCGCCGGCGAGCATGCCGCGATGTCATTGCGAGGAACAGTGTGACGAAGCAATCCCGGAACGCCCGATCTTTGCGTGCGCCACGAGGTCGCCACGTCGCTTCGCTCCTCGCGACGACGGTTTTCTGTGTTGCGCACGCATACGCGCAAAGTTATCCCTCCAAGCCCGTCCGCATCGTCGTCGGCTTCCCGCCCGGCGGCGCGACCGACGTGGTCGCGCGCACGATCAGCGACAAGCTCGCCGAGTCGCTGGCCTACCCGGTCATCGTCGACAACCGCGCGGGCGCGGCGAGCAACATCGGCGCGGAGATCGTCGCGAAGTCGCCGAAGGACGGCTACACGCTCTTCATGGGCACGGTGTCGACGTCGGTCAACCCGAGCCTCTATCGCAAGCTCGCGTACGACCCGCTGCGCGATTTCGTCCCGGTGACGCAGGTCACCGGCACGCCGTTCGTGTTCGTGGTGCACCCGTCGCTGCCGGCGAAGAGCGTCAAGGAGTTCATCGCGCTCGCGCGCGGCAAACCCGGCGAGCTCAATTTCGGCTCGGCCGGCAGCGGCTCGGGCGCGCATCTTTTCGTCGAGATGTTCGCTTCGATGGCGAAGGTCAAGCTCCAGCACGTGCCGTACAAAGGCGCCGCGCCGGCCACGACCGCGATCCTCTCCGGCGAGACCATCTTCATGTTCGAGAACATCGTGACCGTGCTGCCGCTCGCGCGCGCCGGCAAGCTGCGCGCGCTCGGTGTGACGACCGCCAAACGCTCGGCGGCCGCGCCAGACATACCGACGATCGCCGAAGCGGGCGTTCCCGGTTACGACGCGAACGCGTGGTTCGGCATCTTCGCGCCGGCAGGGACGCCGCAGGCGATCGTCGACCGCCTCAACACCGAGATCGTCAAGATCGTGAAGCTGCCCGAGACGCGCGAGCGCTTCCTCGCGCTCGGCGCGGAGCCCGCGGGCACGAGCGCCGCGGAGTTCGGCGCGTTCTTCAGGAACGAAGTGGCGAAGTGGGCGAAGGTCGTGAAGGAATCGGGCGCGAGAGTGGAGTAATCGAATGGCAATGCGCATCTGGCACCAGAGCTTTACGGTTCTCGAGCAGCTGCCGGCGTACGCCGCGCGCCTCCAGGAGCATTTCGGCAAGGTCGCGCGCCCCGACACCGAGGTCGTGATGCACGGCATGCACGCCAGGACCTACCGCACCCACTACCCCGGCACCGACATCAGCCACAACTACATGCAGTACCTGCACGGGCAGCAGTTCGTGCTCGGCGCGATCGCGGCGGAGGAAGCCGGTTTCGACGCCTACGCCATCATGTCGATTCCCGAGCCCGCGCTGCGCGAGGCGCGCAGCCTCGTCGACATCCCCGTCGTCGGCTACGGCGAGAGCTCGATGCTGATCGCGCGCATGCTCGGCGAGCGCATGGGCGCGCTGATCTTCATCGAGGGCATGATCCCGGTCATCCACGAAAACGCCGCGCGCATCGGCCTTCAGGACAAGTTCGCGGGCGCGCGCTTCGTCGGCTTCACCTTCGACGACGTGCTCAAAGCGTACGAGGCGCCGGCGGAGTTGCTGCAGCGCTTCCACGACGCGGCGCGCGCGATGATCAGAGACGGGGTCGACGTGATCATCCCGGGCGAAGCGCCGCTGTGCGCGCTGCTCATGAAGCACGGCATCACCCGCGTCGACGACGTGCCGATCGTCGACGCCCTCGGCGCGACGATCAAGATGGCCGAGACGATGGTCGATCTCAAACGCTCCAGCGGCCTCGCGCCGGCGCGCGGCGGTTACTACACCGGCAAGCCGCCGCGGGAGCGTGTGAAGGAGCTGATCGGGCTCTACGGGATGGATCACCTCTGGCCGGCGGCGAGCTGACGGGCGTCGTCTTCGTCTCCGCCGCGCGCGAGCGCGGTGCGCGCCGAGTGCAGGCGGTGCAGGGTGATCTGGCGCACCACCGCCTTGCTGGCATCGATATGGCTGCGCAGCAGCAGGTGCGCCTGGTCGACCCGGCGCCGCATCACGTTGCGCAGGATCCCGGCATGCTCTTCGTACGTGGCGTCGATGCGCGTGGTCTGCGTGAAGTCGAGGCGGCGGATGATGCGGATGCGCTCCGAGACGTCGCCGTGGATGCGCGCGAGCTCGGGGTTGCCCGCCGCGGCGACGAGTCTCTCGTGGAACGCTTCGTCGAGCGCGCACACCGCCTGCGGGTCGCGCAACCGCTCTCCGGCGGGTACGAGCCAGGTCGCGCAGAGTATGTCGAGCCCGGGCGTGTGCGGCAGGTCGCAGACCTTGCGCACCGCTGCGAGCTCGAGGATGACGCGCACGTCGTAGAGGTTCTCGAACGCCGCGAAGTCGAACGGCTTGACGCTCCAGCCGTTGCGTGACGACACCTGGATGTAGCCTTCGCGCTCCAGCCGGTACAGCGCTTCGCGCACCGGCGTGCGCGACACGCCCGCGCGCTCGGCGACTTCGGTCTCGGTGAAGCGATCGCCCGGCAGCAGCGAGAAATCGAAGATGTCGCGCTTGATGCGCTCGTAGACCGCGATCGCGCGGCTCTTGCTCGCGAGGTCGGTCATCGCTCAGGACGCATTCACGGCTTCGAGCAGCGGCGGCTCCGCAACCGGCGCCTTCTCCTGTTTCGGCACGAGATGGCACGCGACGCTGTGCAGGTCGGTGTAGTGACCGAGCACCGGCGCTTCCTCGGTGCACTGCGCGACCTGCGAAGGGCAGCGCCCGGCGTAGCGGCACACCTTGGGCGAAGGATCGATGGGGCTGCGCGGCTCGCCGTCGGCGCGCACTCGCACGCCGCTCCCGCCGTCGATGCGCGGCACCGAGGACACCAGCGCCCGGGTATAGGGATGCTGCGGCCGGTCGAAAATCTCCTGCGCCGGGCCCGATTCGACGACCTTGCCGAGATACATCACGAGCACGCGGTCGCACAGGAGACGCACCACGTTCAGATCGTGCGAGACGAAGAGATAGCTCATGCCGAGCTTCTCGCGCAGCTCCGCCAGCAGCTTGAGGATGAGCGCCTGCACCGACACGTCGAGCGCCGACGTCGGCTCGTCGAGCACGAGCAGGCGCGGGTTCAACGCGATCGCGCGGGCGATCCCGACGCGCGCTTTCTGCCCGCCGGAGAGCTGATGAGGGAAGCGCGACAGGAGCTCGGGCGCAAGACCGGTGAGCGACGCGAGCTGGCGGACGCGCACGTGCAGCGCGTGCCTGTTGATGCGCCCGCCCAGGAGACGCAGCGGCTCGGCGATCGCATCGAACGCGGTGAAGCGCGGGTTGAGGCTTTCGGTCGGATCCTGGAACACCATCTGGATCTGCGCGCGCTGCGGCGTCTTCGCGAAAGCGTGCGCCGGCGTGACCGCGATCGAGCGTCCGGCGAACAGGATGTTGCCGTCGGTCGGATCGATGAGCCGCGTGAGCATCCGCACCAGCGTCGACTTGCCGCAGCCCGACTCGCCGACGAGGCCGACGCTCTCGCCTTCGGCGATGGTGAAGCTCACGCCGTCGACGGCGTGCAGCCACCGCGCTTTCTCCGGCGGCTGCACCGGCGGCCGCACGAGCTGCACGAGGCTGCGGCTGCCGCGCTTCACCGGGAAGCGCTTGGAAAGCTGGACCGCTTCGAGGAGCACGCTCATGCGGCGATTCTCGGGTAATGGCAATAGACGCGGTGCGCGTCGCCGGTGGTGTGCACGGGCAGCGGCCGCTCGGCGCACTCGGCGCGCCGGCTCTCGCAGCGCTCGCTGAAACGGCAGGGCGGCAGATCGCTCCGGCGCAGGTCGGGCAGATGGCCCGCGACCGACACCAGCTCCGCGAGCTGGCTGCGGCCGTGGGGCGAGGCGGCGATCAGGCGCGCGGTATAGGGATGGCGCGGCGAGGCGAACACCTCGCGCGTCGGCGCGGCTTCGACGACGTGGCCGGCGTGCATCACCACGATGCGCTCGCAGTACGACGCGGCGAGCCCGAGATCGTGCGTGATGAGGACCGTCGCCATGTGCCGGGCCCGGGCGAGCTCGACGATCAGGTCCATCACCGCGGCCTGCGTCGTCACGTCGAGGCCGGTCGTCGGCTCGTCCGCGACGAGCAGCGCCGGGTTGCACGCGAGCGCGAGCGCGATCATGACGCGCTGGCACATGCCGCCCGAAAGCTCGTAAGGGTAGGCGTTGTAGCGGCGTTCCGGGTCGGGGATGCGCACCTGTGCGAGGCATTCGATCGCGCGCTGTCTCAGGTCCGCGCGCCGCGTGGCGGTGTGGCGCTTCAGCACGTCGGCGATCTGGTCGCCGACGCGGCGGATCGGATTCAGCGCGGCGCGAGGGTTCTGGAAGATCATCGAGACTTCGCGGCCGCGCTGCTCGGCGCGCTCGCTCTCGGTGGCGGCGACCATGTCGAGCCCGCCGAAGACCGCGCGGCCGCTCGTCACCTTGCCGGCGGCGTCGAGGATGCCGAGCACCGCGTACGACAGCACCGATTTGCCCGAGCCCGATTCGCCGACGATGCCGACGGTCTCGCCTTTGTGGACCTCGAGGTTCACGTGCTCCAGCGCGCGCACCGTGCCGCTGCGCGTCCTGAACTCGACCCCGAGGTCTTCGACCGCGAGCAGCGGCGTGCTCACGTGCGCCTCCGTGGGTCGATGAGGTCGCGCAATCCGTCGCCGAGCAGGTTGAAGCAGAACACCGCGAGCATCAGCGCGGCGCCGGGGAACAGCGACACCCACCACTCGCCCGAGATGATGAAGCTCGCGCCTTCGGCGACCATGATCCCCCATTCCGGCGCAGGGGGCCGCACGCCCAGGCCGATGAACGACAGACCGGCCGCGTTCAGGATGGCCCAGCCCATGTTGAGCGAGATCTGCACCATCATCGGCGGCAGGATGTTGGGAAAGAGGTGCACCGCGACGATCCGCAGGTCGCCCGCGCCCGCGAGCCGCGCCGCTTCGACGTAACCTGCCTCGCGCCGCACGTTGATCTCGGCGCGCGAGAAGCGCGCGTAGAACGGCAGGTTGATGATCGCCGTCGCCAGCACGATGTTGAAGACCGTGTTGCCCAGCGCCGCGACGATGCCCATCGCGAGCACGAACAGCGGGAAAGCCATGATGGTGTCGACGACGCGCGCCAGCAGCCGGTCGGCCACGCCGCCGTAGAAGCCGGCCAGCGATCCGAGCACGCTGCCGACCACGAACGACAGCGCCACCGCGGAGATCGCGATGCCGAAGTCGAGCCGCGCCGCGGCGACGACGCGCGACAGGATGTCGCGCCCGAGCTGATCGGTGCCGAACCAGTGCGCGCTCGACGGCCGCTGCAGCGCGGCGGCCGCGTCGGTCGCGAGCGGATCGTATGGAACGATCCACGGCCCGACCGCGGCGCACGCCACGAACAGGAAGAACAGCGCGAAGGCGGAGAATGTCAGCACGTTCTCGCTCATCACGTAGCGCGCGTGGGCGAGCATCGCGGCGAGCGGCGTTCGCGGAGCGGTCGCGAGGCTCATGCGGTTTCCATTCTCGGGTCGATCACGCCGTAGAAGACGTCGATCACCAGGTTGAGCGCGACGTAGAGCAGCGCCATCGCGAGCACGAAGCCCTGCACGGGCGCGTAATCGGACGCGGTGAGCGCTTCGATCGCGAACGAGCCGATGCCCGGCCACGCGAACACTTTCTCGACCAGGATGTTCGCGCCGAGCAGGAACGAGAACACCATGCCGAGCGTGGTCACCACCGGGAGCAGCGCGTTGCGGAAGGCGTAGCGGTACACCACGGTGCCGCGCGACAGGCCCGCGGCGCGCGCGGCGCGCACGAAGTCCGAAGAGAGCACGCCGAGCATCGCCGCGCGGGTCATGCGGGCGAGCGGCGCGAGCGCGAAGAGACCGAGCGTGAACGCCGGCAGCATGAGCTGCATCAAAGCCGCCCGGAACGTCGCGAGATCGCCCGCGAGCAGGCTGTCGATCAGATAGAAACGCGTGATCGCGGGCGGCGCGGTCGTGTAGGGATCGAGCCGGCCGACCGGCGACGGCGCCCATCCGAGCAGGTAATAGAAGACGTAGACGAGCAGGAGCCCGGTGAAGAAGGTCGGCAGCGATACGCCGGCGGTCGTCACGAGGCGGCACACGTGATCGACCCACGAGCCGGGACGCGTCGCCGCCAGCACGCCCAGCGGTATGGCGACCAGCGCGGCGAACAAGAGGCCGGCGAGCGTGAGCTCGACCGAGGCCGGCAGCCGGTTGGCGATCTCGGTCGCCACCGGCTGGCCGGTGTTCAGGGACACGCCGAGCTCGCCGCGCGCGAGATCGCGCACGTAGACCACGAACTGCTCGGTGAGGCTGCGGTTGAGCCCGAGCTTCTCGCGCACCTGCTCGATCGCCTCGGTCGTCGCCGACGGCCCGGCGAAGTACGCCGCCGGATCGCCGGGGAGCGCGCGCGTGAGCAGGAAGGTGACGACGATCACGCCGATCACGCTGGGCAGCGCTTCGAGCAGGCGCCTGAAGACGAGCTTGATCATCGGCTCATCAGATCTTCGCGATCTGCCTGAAGTCCGGCTGGAGGTGGAACCAGTACTGATACCCGGTGATGTTCCGCTGCATCGCCACGTCGAGCCACGGCTGCGCGATCGGGATGCGCGGGACGTCGGTGTTCGCGAGCTCGATGAAACCCCTGACGAAGGCTTCGTACTTCTTCGGATCGCTCTCGAAGCGCGCGGCGTCGATCAGCTTGTCCATCGCGGGGTTCACGTACGAGGGCGTGTTGAACACCGCGTTCTGGCCGTGGTAGTTCCAGAAGAAGAAGTAATCGGCGTAGTTCAGCCAGCCGCCGAAGCGGTTGATCAGCAGCGGCATGTCCTTCTTCAGCATCGCCGCGCGCCAGTTCGCCCCGGGAATCTTGTTGATGGTGACCTTGATGCCGATCGCCGCGAGCGACTCCTGGAGCAGGATCGCGATCGGCTCCGACACCGTCGCCTGCCCGAGGTCGTAGGAGAGCGTCGTCTCGATCGTGCCCACACCGGCTTCCTGCATGAGTTGCTTGGCCTTCGCGAGGTCGGTCGTGTACGGCGTCGCCTGCGGCCAGTCGGCGTTCGCCGGCTTGGGCGTCTTCGCGCCGTAGAGCCTGGTCGCGCGGTTGTAGAAAGCGGCCGACATGATCTTGTCGTACGGGATCGCGTAGGCGACCGCCTGGCGCACCTTGGGATTGTTGAACGGCGGCCTGGTGACGTTCATGCCGACGTACCACATCGAGTTCTCGATCGGCACGCTCGACTCGTTGATCTTGTCGGTCTTGGCGAACTCGTTGAAGTCCTTGGGCGGCAGGTCGAACGAGATATCGGCGTCGCCGCGCTCGAGCAGCGCGCGCCGGTTGCCGGCCGAAGGCACTTCGCGCAGGATGATGCGGCGCATCTTCGGCAGCGGACCCGACTTCCAGTCGTCGTAGCGCGTGAACACCGTCTCCTGTCCCGGCTTCCACGATTCGACCTTGAACGCGCCGCCGCCCGCGACGTTGCTCTTGGTCCAGTTGAGCCCCCACGGATCGTCGGGCGTCGTGTGCTTCTTCACCAGAGCCGAGTTGAAGATCGACGGCACCGGCACCGCGATGTCGGGCATCGCCATCTTGTCGCGGCGGACGAAGTTGATGCGGAAGGTGTGATCGTCGACGACGACGAACTGCTCGGGCTTTTCGAGCGAGCCCGCTTTCATCTGGAACGTGGGGAAGCCGCCCACCGTCACCGCGCGGTCGAACGACCATTTGACGTCCTTCGCGGTCACCGGCGTGCCGTCGTGGAACTTCGCATCGCGCCGCAGCTTGAACGTGACCGACATGCCGTCCTTGGCGAACTCCCAGCTCTCGGCGAGCTCGGGCTCGAGCTTGGCGAAGTCGTAGCTCGGCGTGCCGCTGGAGAGCTTCTTCTTGCCGTAGGTGAGCAGCCGGTCGTAGCAATTCCACGACACGCCGTACGCGGGACGGTTCGCGCCGACGGTGTGGATGTCGAGGCTGTTCGGTCCGAACTCCATCAGCGCCAGCAGCGTTTCCTGCCGCGATTGCGCATAGGCTTTGAACGGCAGCAGACCGGAGGCGGCGCCGGCGCCGAGTGACTGGATGAACTTGCGACGATTCATGATCGATCTCCCCGAAGGACACAAACAAAAGTCATGAGCTTTGCGCGACGTAGTTGCGCCAACCGCCGTAGCCCGAGATGTCGCGGGCGCCGTCGAGCGCATAGCCTTCGCACACGAACCCTTTCACCGTGCGGCCGTCGGCCAGCGTGACGCTGCCGATCGCGAGCGGCGGCGGCACGTCGGCGACGAACGAGCCGAACGCCTCGACCGGCACGCTCCACAGCTCCACTTCGATGGCGGCGCCGCGTTCGCTGCCCACGCGCGCGAGCCCCGGCTTGGGCGGCGTCGTCCCGGGCAGCGCGTACAGCCGGTATTGGGCCGACGTGGCGCACGACTCGATGAGTCGCGCACCGCGCAAGGTGAGCTGATGGTTCAGCGGCATGCCGGACAGGTGCGCGCCGACGACGGCGAGCGCGACCGCGCGCTTGCGCGGCGCGGTGTCGCCGGGCGCCGCATCGGGCAAGGTGAACCGCGTCGCGCCGAGGCGCGTTTCGCTCGCACGGTGCAGCCGGTCCGCGAGCCGCGACAGCGTGTAATCCTCGAGCGCCGGCCCGATCAGGGTGACGCCCGCGGGCAGGCCGTCGGCGCGGAATCCGGTGGGCACCGCGATCGCCGCGAGGTCGAGCAGGTTGACGAAGTTGGTGTACCAGCCGAGGTTGGTGTTCAGCCGGATCGGCTCGGCTTCGACCTGCGCGTGCGTGTAGATCGTCGGCGCGGTGGGGACGGCGAGCGCATCGACCGCGGCGAGCTTGGCCGCACACCGCGTCTTCAAAGCCTGCAGCGTGTATTGCGCCGCGAAGGCATCGACGGCGCTGTGCTTGCGTCCCGATCCGACGATCGCGCGCGTGACGGGGTGCAGGTCGTCCGGGTGCTCGTCGAAGAAGCGGCCGATGGCGGCGAGCCGCTCGGCCACCCACGGACCTTCGTACAGCAGGCGCGCGGTCTCGAGGAAAGGGGTGTAATCGATCTCGACGAGCTCGGCGCCGATCGCCGCGAGGCGCTCGAGGGCGCGCTCGAAAGCGTCCCGCGCGAGCGCATCGCCGCAGAACTCGAGCTGCGATGCTCGCGGCACGCCGCAGCGCCAGCGCGCGAGCGGCCGCTCATCGAGCGGCGCGTCGGCGCGGCTGTAGGGATCCTGTTTGTCATGCCCGCGCGCGAGGTCGAACACGACGCGCGCGTCGCCGACGGTCAGCGCGAAGATCGAAACGCAGTCGAGCGTGCGGCAGGCAGGCACGACACCGCGGGTGCTGAGCAGGCCGCGTGTCGGCTTCCAGCCGACGATGTTGCAGAAACCGGCGGGCACGCGGCCCGAGCCTGCGGTGTCGGTGCCCAGCGCGAAGCTCACCTGGCCGGCCGCGACCGCGACCGCCGATCCGGAGCTCGAGCCGCCCGAGATGTAGCGCGCGTCGAACGGATTCACGCACGCGCCGTACGGCGAGCGCGTGCCGACGAGGCCGGTCGCGAACTGATCCAGATTGGTCTTGCCGATACACAGCGCGCCGGCCGCTTCGAGACGTTGCACCGAGTGCGCGCTGGCGCGCGCCGCATAGGCGAACGCGGGACAGGCTGCGGTGGTCGGCCGCCCGGCGACATCGATGTTGTCCTTGGCCGCGAAAGGCACGCCGTACAGCGGCAGGGGCTCGCCGCGCGCGCGCCGTGCTTCGATCTCGCCCGCGTGCGCGAGCAGAACCTCGCGCGGCGCGACGTCTATCCACACCGGGTTCGAAGCGCGCGTCGCGTCGACGTCCGCGAGCACGTCTTCGACGACACGCGTCGGCGTGAGCGCGCCGGTGGCGTAGGCGCTTTGCAGCCGCGTGAGATCGAGACTGTAAGGAAGAGGCATCGTTATCGGTCGTTGTATGCAAGCCGGTATTCAGCACGACCCATGCCACCGCGCACGTGTACTCAAGTCGTTGTTTTGATACGGACTCGCGAGTGTGCGGTGCGCGATGGGGCGCACTGTTCGAGTGCGGGCCGCGCTCGCTTGGTGCGCGAACGAGCGGTTATGCTCGCGGGGAGGAGGAAGCGTGCAGATGAAAAACATCGCATCAGGTATAGCGGTCTTCAGCTTGGCGTGTGGGGCGTTTGCGGCAGAGAGTTATCCGGCCAAGCCGATCCGTTTCATCGTGCCGTTCGCGCCCGGCGGCGGCACCGACATCACCGGCCGCGCATTGGCGGTGAAGCTGTCCGAAAGCCTCGGCAAGCCGGTGGTCGTCGACAATCGCGGCGGTGCGGGCGGCGTGATCGGTGCGGACATCGTCGCCAAGGCGCCGCCGGACGGTTACACGCTGCTGCTGGGATCGCCGGGTCCGCTCACGATCAATCCCAATCTCCAGAAGACGCCGTACGACGCGCTGCGCGATTTCGCGCCGGTGAGCCTGATTACGATCAGCCCGTTCATGCTGACGGTGAATCCGGGTATCGGGGTGTCGACGGTGAAGGAGCTGATCGCGCTGGCGAAGGAGAAGCCGAACCAGCTCAACTACGGCACCGGCGGCAACGGCTCGGTGTCGCATCTCTCGACCGAGCAGTTCAAGGCGATCGCCGGCATCCAGCTCACCCATATACCTTACAAGGGCAGCAGCCAGTCGCTCGCCGACGTGCTGAGCGGCCGCGTGCAGATCATGTTCGACAACCTGCCGATCGTGCTGCCGTCGGTGCGCGCGGGCAAGCTCAAGGCGCTCGCGGTCGGCACGCGCAAGCGCTCGGCGCTGGTGCCGGAGATCCCGACGATGATCGAGGCCGGTGTGCCGGGCTACGAATCGAGCACCGCGTTCGGCGTGCTGGTGCCCGCGAAGACGCCGCGTCCCATCGTGTCACGTCTCTCGAAGGACATCGCCGCGGCGCTGCAGGGCGATATCAGGGACGCGCTCGCCGCGCGCGGCTTCGAGCCGGTGGGCAGCACGCCGGAGGAATACGCGGCGCACATCCGCGACGAGATGAAGCGCGTCGCGCATGTGGTGAAGCTCGCGCACATCCGGCTGGAGTAGGGACGTGCGTCACGGGATCGCCACGGCGTTCCTATCGGAGCCGCCTCGCGATGACGTCATTGCGAGGAGCGACGCGACGAAGCAATCGCGGAGCGTCCGCAGTTAAAACCGGGGTCCGACCCCAAAGAAACCGGGGTCGGACCCCGCAGGTCAATCCAGCCGCGCTCCCGTCGCGCGGATCACCTTGCCCCACTTCTCGGTCTCGCTCTTCACGAGCTGGGTGAACTCGGCCGGCGAGGTGCCGTAGAGCTCGAGGCCCATGCCGCGCATCTTGCCGGCGAACTCGGCGTCCTTGAGCGCCCTGACGAACTCGTTGTGGAGCCGGTCGATGATCGGCTTCGGCGTGCCCGCCGGAGCGACCGGCCCTTGCCACGTGATCGTCTCGAAGCCCGGCAGCGCTTCGGCCACCGGCGGGATGTCGGGCAGCGCCTGGATGCGCTTGGCGGTCGACGTCGCGAGCGCGCGCAGCTTGCCGGCCTGAATGAAAGGCATCGGCTCGGGCATCGGGTTCAGCATGAACTGTATGCGGCCGCTGACGACGTCGAGCACGCCCGGCGCAGATCCCTTGTACGGCACGTGCTGGGTCTTGATGCCGGCCATCAGGTTGAAGAGCTCGCCGGAAAGGTGCATCGAGGAGCCGTTGCCCGCGGACGGAAAGTTGAGCTCGCCGGGGCGCTTCTTCGCCAGCGCGATCAGCTCCTGGGTGGTCTTGACCGGAAGCGAAGGGTGCACGCACAGGATGAGCGGCGAAGCGGTGACCATGGAGATCGGTGCGAAGTCCTTCTGCGGATCCCACGTGAGCTTCGAGTACAGGCTGATGTTGGTCGCGAGGAAGATCGTGCTCATCAGGAGCGTGTAACCGTCGGGGGCGCTGCGCGCGACGTAGTCCGCGGCGACGTTGCCGCCTGCGCCGACGCGGTTCTCCACCACCACCTGCTGACCGAGGTAGTCGGTGAGCTTGTTCGCGAACGCGCGTGCCACCACGTCGCTCGCGCCGCCGGGCGCATACGCGTTGATGAGGCGCACGGTTTTCGCGGGGTAGGTCTGAGCGAGCGACGGGCTCGCTACCGCTGCTGCAAGAACGAAGATCGCACTGCCGAACCGGGTCATCGCATCCTCCTCCTGTTTGCATCATCTTCGCATATTGCGGAGCGGACCAGTGCGTGTATCGATGCGCTGGAACCGATGTCGTATGATCTGTCGGACTCAAAGGAGGGGACACGATGACCGCTCGGCTCGTTTTCGCAATGCTCCTGTTTCCGCTGTGCTGCGCAGCGGCCGAAGTCGCCGGTGTGAAAGTGCCGGACACCGCCGCCGTCGGCGGCCAGGAGCTCGTGCTGAACGGCGCGGGGCTGCGACAGCGGGCGTTCTTCAAGGTGTACGTCTGCGCCCTGTACCTCACCGCAAAGCAGACCACCGCCGCGCAGGCGCTGGCCAGCCCCGGTCCGAAGCGCATCAGCATGGCGATGCTGCGGGACGTCACCGCGCCGCAGCTCATCGAGGCATTGAACGACGGCATTCGCCAGAACCACACCGCGGCGGAGGTGGAGAAGCTCAAGCCCGGGATCGAAGCGCTGAACAGGATCATGACCGGCATCGGGCAGGCGAAAAACGGCAGCCTCGTCACCCTCGATTTCGTTCCCGCAACGGGGACGCAGGTGACGCTCAACGGCGCGGCGCAGGGCGCGCCGATCCCGGGCGAGGACTTCTATCGCGCGCTCATGAAAATATGGCTGGGCGACGATCCGGTCGATAGCGGAATCAAGAAGGCGTTGCTGGGTGGATAACAAGACGGAGGAGATTGCATAGCATGCGGATCGGATCGGTTATGGCAATGGCAGGGTTGCTGTGCGCAACGACGGCGGGGGCGGCGGAGTGGCCGGCGCGGCCGGTGCGCGTGGTGGTGCCTTTCGCGCCGGGTGGTGCGACCGACGTAGTCGCACGGCTCATGGCCCCGCGGCTTACCGAAGAATTCGGCCAGCAGTTCGTCATCGACAACCGCGCGGGTGCGGGCGGCACGATCGGCACCGAGATCGTCGCGCGTGCGAATCCCGACGGCTACACGATCAACATCGGCGCCTCGAGCTATGCGTCGAGCGCGGCGCTCTACAAGCTCACGTACGATCCGATGACCGGCATGCAGCACGTGACGCTGATCACGCGCGGGCCGTTCGTGCTCGCGGTGCATCCGACGGTGCCGGCGAAAGACATCAAGGAGTTCATCGCGCTCGCCAAGGCGAAGCCGGGCGCGCTGTCGTTCGGCTCGTCGGGCACCGGCGGCGTGCCGCATCTTGCGACCGAGCACCTGCGGCAGATGACCGGCACCCAGATGGTCCACGTGCCGTACAAGGGCGATGCGCCGGCGATCCTCGATCTGCTGTCGGGGCGCATCCAGTTCTACCTCGGCGGACCGCTGGTGCTGACGCCGCACATGAACGCGGGCCGCATCCGCGGTCTCGCGGTGACGAGCGAAGCGCGCTCGTCGATCCTGCCCGACCTGCCCGCAATCAACGAAGTCGTGCCGGGCTATACCGCGTTCACGTGGTTCGGGATGTGGGCGCCGCCCAGGACGCCGCACGCGATCGTGACCAAGCTCAACGAATCGATCGGACGCATCCTCAAGCGTGCCGACGTGATCGAGCGGTTGCGCGCGGACGGCATGGAGCCCGGGCACAACTCGCCCGAAGAGTTCGCTCGCTTCGTCGCCGCGGACATCGCGAAGTGGCAAAAAGTGGTGAAGGCGGGGAATATCCGGATCGATTGACGGATCGTCATTCCCGCGAAGGTGACGCGCAGCGTCATTCCCGCGAAGGCGGGAATCCATTTTGACGTTTGGATTTGAGAATGGATTCCCGATCCCCTCCGCTGGCGCGGGTCGGGAATGACGGTTGTTGTAAGGCCGACGCGTCTCCTCCGACCAAATCGGCGGAGGCCCCTCATGCGCACACTCATCGCCACAGCCCTGCTCCTCGCGCTGCCGTCGCTCGCGTATGCACTATGCACCGCCGCCAGCGCCGAGCGCCGCGTGCCGCTGCTCGAGCTCTACACGTCCGAAGGCTGCAACAGTTGCCCGCCGGCCGACCGCTGGGTGAGCGGGCTGCCGGCGAACGGCCTCAAACCGGACAAGCTCGTCGTGCTCGCGTTCCACGTCGACTACTGGGACCGCCTCGGCTGGGTCGACAAATTCGGCCAGGCGCGCTTCAGCCGGCGCCAGCAGGCGCTCAACGACCGCAACCGCGCGCGGGTGGTCTACACCCCTCAGCTCGTGCTGAACGGCAAGGACTATCGGCGCTCGGGTGACGACGACTTCGCGCGTCGCGTCGCCGAGGTCAATCGCGACAAGCCGCGCGCCGCGATCAGGCTCGAGCTCGCGCCGGCGGCCGAGCGCGTGAACGTGAGCGGGACGTGGTCGTCGACCGAAGCGGGCGACGCGCGCGCGTGGCTGGCGTTGTACGAGAACCGGCTCGCCACTTTCGTTCGCGCGGGCGAGAACGGCGGCAAACGGCTCGAGCACGACTTCGTGGTGCGCGATCTCGCCGGTCCGTTCGCTAAAGGCGCGATGTCGCACGCGTTCACGATCGACAAGCGCTGGGAGCGCGCGAATCTCTTCGTCGCGAGCTTCGTGCAGGACGCGAAGTCGGGTGACGTGCTGCAGGCGCTTGCGAGACCCCTGTGCGCAGGCTGAAAGGCAATTGACCGCAAAGGACGCCAGGGAAGAGCACGAACGATTTTTCCTTGGTTTTCCTTTGCGTCCTTTGCGTCCTTGGCGGTAAAAGCTTTTAAACTCACGCCCTCGACAGTCGAATTGAGGGGGGCGCGATGGACACCGCAGAACACAAGACCGGAACGACGACGGCCGCGCGAGCGCTCGTCGACGCGCTCCTGCGCGAAGGCATCGACCACGTCTTCGGCATACCCGGCACGCAGAACCTCGCGGTCCTCGACGCGCTGCGCGAAACCAAGGAGATCCGCTTCATCCTGACGCGCCACGAGCAGGGCGCGGCGTTCATGGCGTACGGCTTTGCGCGCGCGCGCCGGGCGCCCGCGGTCGTCACCGCGACCGAAGGCCCGGGCCTGACGAACCTCGCGACCGGCATCGCCGCGGCGCTCAAAGGCAACGTCCCGGTGATCAGCATCTGCGGCGTGCAGGAAAGCCTGATGCGCGACCGCGACGCGACGCAGGACATCGACCAGACGAGCTTCATGCGCCCCATCACCAAGTGGGCGCAGACGATCCCCACGCCGGAGAAGACCCAGGAGTTCGTGCGCAAGGCGTTCCGCATCGCGCTCACCGAGCCTTACGGTCCCACGCACATCGACGCGTCGAGCGAGGTTCTGCTCGAGCCGGTGAAGCCCGAGCCCACCGATCCCGCGCGCTATCGCAACACGTCGCTCGCGGTCTGCGATCCCGCGCAGATCGACCAGGTCGCGGAGCTGCTATCGAAAGCCGAGCGGCCGGTGTTCCTCGTCGGCCGCGGCCTCATCAACGAATCGGCGACCGACGCGATGGCGAAGCTCGCCGAAGCGACCGGCATCCCGGTCGCCGCGCTCCAGTATTCGCCCGACGCGTTCCCGTCGTCGCACGCGCTGGCGCTGGGGCCGCTGGGACGCAACGGTTTCCAGAGCGCGAACAGGACCGTGCCGCAAGCCGACCTCATCGTCGCGATCGGCGCGCACATGGACGTGTTCTCGACGATGTACAAGTACGGCATCTTCAGCGAGAAGGCGAAGCTCGTGCATCACACCAGCGCGCCGGGACAGATCGGCATCGTGTTCCCGGTGACGCTCGGCGTGACGGGCTCGACGAAGAGCTTCATCGACGGGCTTCTCGGCCGCGTCAAAGGTGTTACGAAAGCGTGGGTCGACGTCGCCAGGGCGCGTGCGGAGGGTGAAGCCGCTCTGCAGAAAGAGCTCAAGCCCGACGCCGAGCCGATCCAGTCGCAATGGGTCGCGCACGCCATCCGCAAAGTGCTGCCGAAGAACGGCATCTGCGTCGTCGATGCCGGCAACGGCGGCAAGCACGTGCGCAGCTACTTCAAAAGCTACGAGCCCGGAACCTTCATGTGCATCGACGACTGGGCGTCGGTGGGCGGATCGTTTCCCATTGCGCTCGGCGCGAAGCTCGCGCAACCCGACCGGCCGGTGCTGTGCGCCTCGGGCGACATGGGCGCGATGATGAACATCGGCGAGCTCGAGACCGCGATCCGCGAGAACATCCCGGTCGTGTACGTCGTGTTCAACGACCAGGGCCTGGGCAACGAGCGCGCGTTCCAGAACGAGCACTACGGCGGGCGGTTCTTCGCGGTCGATTACAGGAACCCGGACTTCGGCGCGCTGGCGAAGGTGTTCGGCGCTTACGGCGAGCAGGTGAAGAAACCGGGCGATCTCGAAGGCGCGATCCAGCGCGCGTTCGACAGCGGCAAGCCGGCGGTGATCGACGTGCTCATCGACCAGAACACGCTCGCGCCGGTGGTCTACAAAGGATAGGGTCAGACCCCGGTTTCATCGGGGTCTGACCCTGGTTTTGCGCAGCTACTGATCGAACTTCGCGGCGCCCAATCCACCCGCGATGAACGGCCCCATCGAAGTCGGCCGGTATTGCGGGTTCGCCTTTTCCCAGCGCGCCTTCACGCTCGGGTGCAGGAGGTCGGCGGCGAGCACCGCGCGATCCGATTTGCCGAGCTTGGAGAACGGCAGCGACTCCCACGGTTTCTGGATCGCCGGGAAGTCCGCGGGCACCTCGATGTGGTCCGCCGCGCCGTCGGCGAACTTCACGCCGGCGCCCGAGAGCTTGCGGATCATCCACTGCAGCGCGACGTTGGAGAGCCCGCTTTCCGCCGGTTTGTTGCCGCCGCCCACATCGGAGTGCGCGCCGACGAACCACGCCTGCGTGATCCCCGCACGGTCGTTCCAGCGCGTCACCGGGAAATCGATGCGGCGCTCGTCGATCGCCATCGCGTGGAATCCGAACTCCACCCTGTCGCTCAGGTTCTCGTCGGTGAAGCGGAAGACGTCGTAGCGGTGGTCGCCCGCGTAGGTCGGGATGCCGAGCGAGCCGACGGTGTCCCACACCGCGACCGACTTGAGCTTCACGTCCGGGATCAGCGCGTTCGACGGCAGCTGGTTGCCGAAGAAACCCTGCGCGACGCCGATCACGCTGTTCGCGAGCGCGGTCAGGCGATTGGCCCCGGTGAGCGAGACGGTCCTCGCGCGCGACCAGGCGAGCACGCCGAGGCGATACGCCTCCATCTCGTTGTTGGGCTCGTACGCGGCGCGGTTGAGCAGGCCCACCTTGGCGATCATGCCCGCGAGCGCCCGCGCGGTGTACGCGCCGCGGCTGAAGCCGACGATGTGGATCGCGTCGCCTGGCTCGTACCAGCGCGAGATGAAGGTGTAGCCGCGCACGATGCGCGCGATGATGCCGAAGCCGAACGTGCCGCCCAGCACCCGCAGCAGGATGTTCGACGAATCGCCGACGCCGTGGAGGTATTTCGCGACCTGCACCACCTTGCCGCCTTCGCGCAGGATGCGCTCCTGCTCGTTCGAGAGCGGCGTCGAGGCGTCGGTCGCCTCGCCTTTCAGCCGCGAGTACAGCTTGAGCACGTTGGTGATGTCGCTGCGGTCCTGGTCGGCGTCGCGGTCGTCGAGATCGAGCCTCGACAGTCCCGGCCGCTCGGCCGGCCCGCCCCAAGTGCCGTCGGCACAGAAGATGATGTTCTTGGGCATGTGACGTCCCCCTTTCGAGCGTCGAAAGTCCATTCTAGGACGAACGAAGCGCGCGAGTACCGGCCATTGGTATGGCAACATGCGGCTGACACCACGTAGGGGATTTCCCGATGAACGTGCGTCTCGCAGCCGCGGCGATCGCCGCTTTCGCGTGTCTACCGGCAGTCGGTGCGAGCTACCCGGTGAAGCCGGTGCGGCTCATCGTCCCCTATGCGCCCGGCGGCAGCTCGGACATCATCGCGCGCCTTTACGCGCAGCGCCTGTCGGAGACGATGGGGCAGACCTTCGTGGTCGACAACCGCCCCGGCGCGGGCGGCACCATCGGTACCGACCTCTGCGCCAAGTCGACGCCCGACGGCTATACGCTGCTCCTCCAGGACATGCCGCACACGATCAACCCGGCCGTGTACGGCAAAGTGCCGTACGATCCGCTGCGCGATTTCGACCCGGTGACGCTCGTCGCGCGCGCGCCGCAGTGGCTGTTCGTGTTTCCTGCGGTGCCGGCGAAGACCGTGAGCGAGCTCGTCGCGCTGGCGAAATCGCAGCCGGACACGCTCAGGATCGGCTCGGCGGGCAACGGCAGCGGCACGCATCTCATGGCCGAGCTCCTGATGCGCGGCGCGGGCATACGGCTGAATCACGTTCCGTACAAAGGCGCGGGGCCCGCGGTGAGCGCGACGGTCGCCGGCGAGATGAACGCGGTGTTCACCTCGATGCCGGCGGCGGTGTCGTTCGTGCAGAGCGGACGGCTGCGTCCCATCGGGGTGACGACGCCGAAACGCCATCCTTCGCATCCCGAAGTGCCGACGTTCGAAGAGAGCGGCGTTCGCGGTATGGTGCTGACCCACTGGTTCGGCGTCATCGCGCCCGCACGCCTGCCCAAACCCGTGCTCGCGCGGGTGCACGACGAATTCGTCACGGCGGCGGGTCATCCGTCGGTCGTGGAACGCTACAAAGGCCTGATGCTCGACGCGGCGACCACTTCGCCGCAGGAATTCCGCGCGCTGATCGAGAGCGACCTGGCGCGATGGGGGAAAGTCGTGCGCGACGCGGGAATCAAAGCCCAGTGACGAGCGTCTCGCGATTGCTTCGTCGCTCGCGCTCCTCGCAATGACCGTCATCGCGAGCCGGCGAAGCCGGCGTGGCGATCCCGTGACGCCCGCTCAGCTGAGCGCGCGGATCTCCTCACGCCGCTTCAGCCACCACGAATAACAGAGCGGCAGCAGGTCGAGGTAATCGTCCACGCCGAGCTCTTTCGCGGCGTGCGCCGGCCAGTTCGGATTCCAGAGCAGCTCGCGCGCGAGCGCGATCAGGTCAGCCTGCCCCTGCTGAAGGATCTCTTCGGCGTGCCGCGCTTCGGTGATGAGCCCCACCGCGATCGTTTTCACATCGGCTTCGCGTTTCACGCGCATCGAGTACGGCACGTGGTAGCCCGGCGCGCGCGGAACCAGCGTCGCGGTGCCGGGGCCGCTGATGCCGCCGGACGACGTCGTCACGACTTCGATGCCTCGCGCTTTCGCTTCGCGCACCAGCGCGACGGTGTCGTCGACGCTCCAGCGGCTGTTGTGCCCGTCGACCGCGGAGACGCGCATGAACACCGGCAGGTGCTGCGGCCACACCGCGCGCACCGCCTCGACGATCTCGAGGCACAGCCGCATGCGGCCCTGCAGGTCGCCGCCGTACGCGTCGCTGCGCAGGTTCGACATCGGCGACAGGAACTGGTGGATGAGGTAGCCGTGCGCCGCGTGGATCTCGAGGATGTCGTAACCCGCGTCGATCGCGCGCGACGCCGCCTCGCGCCAGTGCCCGACCACTTCCCGGATCTCGCTCGTCGCGAGCGCATGCGGCGCCGGCGCCGTCTCGCTCGCCGGCACTGTGCTCGCTGAGACGGTCTGCCACGGCGCTTCGCCGTGCTTCGCATCGTCCTCATTCAAAGGCCGATACCCCGTCCACGGCTGGCAGCCCGAGCCTTTGCGTCCGGAGTGGCCGATCTGTATCGCGGGGATCGCGCCCTGGTTGCGCAGAAAGTCGTTGATGCGCCGGTATTGCGCGATGTGGCGGTCGGCGTAGATGCCCGCGCAGTGATGCGACTTGCGCCCGCGCTCCTCGACCGACGTCTCCTCGCAGAACACGATGCCCGCGCCGCCCATCGCGAACTTGCCGAGATGCACGAGGTGATAGTCGGTCGGCCCGCCTTCTTCCGACGAGTACTGACACATCGGCGAGACGACGACGCGGTTGCGCGCGGTGACGCTGCGCAACTCGATGGGCGTGAACAGCAGAGGTCGTGGAAGTGTCACGAAGTTTGACCTTGAAATGGCTGTCATGATTGACTGCCTGCTCGACTCGGCAAGTCGATATCGACCTTACCAAAAGACAGGAACAACAGCATGGCCGATCATCAATTTTGCAGCTGCGCACCGCGTATTGAAGAGTTGGGGCGCGCTGCTTCGCTATGACGATTGCCGCGAGCGTCGCGGAGTCGCCGTCATTCCCGCGAAGGCGGGAATCCATTTGGACGTCAAGCCGGGACCAACGAGTCAAGATGGATCCAGGATCGCGTGCGCTGGCGCACACGCGTCCGGGATGACGGTCGCTGGCGCGACCGTCAGTTCTTCGTCATCCCGGCATCCTTCGCGACCTTCTCCCACTTCGCGAGGTCGCCGGGGATGAACTTCTTCATCTCGAGCGGCGTTCTGGTTTCGACTTCCGCGCTCTCGGCGGCGAAGCGCTTCGCCGTCTCGGGCGACTGGAGGATCGAGCCGATCTCGCGATTGAGCTTGTTCAATATCTCCGGCGGCGTTCCCGCGGTCGCGGCCCAACCCCACCAGATCGTGGCGTCGTAGCCGGGCAGACCGGATTCTGCGGTCGTCGGGATGTCGGGAAACGCCGCGACGCGCTTGGTGCTCGTCACCGCGAGCGGCTTGATCTTGCCCGAGCGTATCTGCGGGCTCGCGGTCACCGCGGTCGCAGTCGCGACGTGCGCCTGACCGGACATGACGTCGATCAGCGCGGGGGCGCCGCCTTTGTACAAAGCGATCTCACCTTTGAACCCCGCCTGGCTGCGGAACATCGCGGAAGCGAAGTGCATGAAGCCGCCGGCTGAGGCGAGCGTGAGATAGTTCGGCTTAGCTTTGCCGAGGTTGATGAGGTCCTGCAGGTTGTTGACCGGCAGCGAGGGCGTGACGGTGACGATCACCGGCGCGCGGCCGAACATCGCGACCCAGTCGAAGTCCTTCACCGGGTCGTACGGCATCTTCTTGATGACCGCGGGATTCATCGTGAACGCGGTCGACGCCATCAGCAGGGTATAACCGTCGGGATTGGCGCGCGCGACGGTCTCGGTCGCCATCATGCCTTCCGCGCCCGCGCGATTGTCGACGACGACCTGTTTGCCGAGCCGTTCCGCGACGCCCGCGCCGATATAGCGCGCGAGGATGTCGTTGCTGCCGCCCGGCGCCTGCGGCACGAGCACGCGGATCGGCTTGGTCGGATAGCCCGACGGGTCGTTGTCTTTCCCCGCTTTCTGCGCGGCGAGGACGGGGGTTGCGAGGATCAGGGCTGCGGACGCTGCGGTTGCTGCGAATCTCACTGTGCTCCCTCCTTGCTGATGGGTTTTTAGCGGTGCTCCCTTGTAAAGCCGTGACAAGAATCGGTGACATGAAACGGTGACATGAACCCCGTGACGGCACGTCACCGCTGTTCATGACGATAGCACGGCGGGCCGGCGGGCTTGCGCGCGAACTGCGAAGGGTCCGAGAATGGCCCGGACACGACCGGGAAAGAGGAGGAGCGCCATGACTGTCGCAACCGCACCGACGATGCCCATCAAGGAGCTCTCGGCCGACGAGATGTCCGAGCGCGTCGCACGCTTCAAGACGCTGAAGTATCCGCCGGACCGCTACCCGGACAGCCAGCTCCCGGGCCACCTGCGCAAGAACTTCCTGGTCATCGGGCACGGTCTCATCGTCGAGGGCGGCAAGGACCCGATGTCGGCCATCCCCGTCGACGAAGGTTTTCAGATGTCGTACGTGGAAGCCGAGCCCGGCAATGGACCGATGCTCCACAATCACGACACCAACGAGACGTTCATCGCCATCCGCGGCCGCTGGCGCGTCATCTGGGGGCTCAAGGAGGAGCACCACGTCGACCTCGACCCGCTCGACGTCTGCGCGGTTCCGCCTTACGTGCCGCGGCGGTTCATCAATCTCGAGCGCGGCGCGGGCGGCGAGCCCGGGCTGCTGATGACGATACAGCCCGGCAACACGCCGCGCACCGAGTTCATCGGATAGAACGTAGCGCCGGCAGACGCATAGGACGTAGCGCCGACCAACGGCGTAGACCCTACTGTGCGAGGACGCGGGCGAGCTCGAGCAGCTCGGTGTCGATGGGCTTGGTGCGGCCGGCGACTTCGGCGAGCTTTGTTGCGGTGATCGCGTTGCAGAGCAGACCCATCAGCACGCCGCTGTTGCCTGCCGCGAGCTGATCGACCGCGGCCGCGCCCAATCGCGTGGCGAGCACGCGATCGGCGGCGGTAGGGACGCCGCCGCGCACCACGTGGCCGAGCGTGGTGAGGCGCAGCCCGAAGCCGATCGCCGCGCGATGCGCCTTGAAGTAATCCATCAGCTCGGAGGCGTTGTGCTTGGAGCCTTCGGCGACGACGACCAGCGCGTGCGTCTTGCCGCGGCGGTACGCGGCGCCGAGGCGCTCGACGACGACCTGCGGCTCGACTTCCGCTTCAGGCGTCATGATCACTTCCGCGCCGCCCGCGATGCCGGTCATCAGCGCGATGTAGCCGCAGTTGCGGCCCATGGTCTCGACGAGAAACGCGCGCTGGTGCGACGAGCCGGTGGTGCGCAGCCGGTCGATCGCTTCGAGGGTGATGTTGACCGCGGTGTCGACGCCGATGGTGACGTCGGTGCCGTAGAGGTCGTTGTCGATCGTCGAGGCGATGCCGACGACCGGAAAGCCCGCGGCGTGCAGGCTGTGCGAGCCGGTCTGCGAGCCGTTGCCGCCGATGACGATCAGCGCTTCGATGTCACGCGCGGCGAGGTTGCGCAGCGCCCTGGAGCGGCCTTCCTCCTGCGCGAACTCGGGGGCGCGCGCGCTGCCGAGCACCGTGCCGCCGCGCTGGATGATGCCGCCGACATCGCGCGCATGCAGCGGGTCGATGGTGTTCGCGAGCAGTCCCGCGTACCCGTTCTTGACCCCGAAGACTTCCCAGCCGCGCGCGAGCGCCGCGCGCGTGGCGGCTCGCACCGCGGCGTTCATGCCCGGTGCGTCGCCGCCGCTGGTCAGTATCGCTATGCGCTGCAAAAAATCCTTTCTATACGACGCCCATCAGGACCAGGACGACCAGGATGACGACGACGAGGCCGATGCCGCCGACCGGGCCCGCGCCCCAGCCCGCCCGGTAACCGTAACCGCCGCCGCCGAGCAGCAGCAGGATGAGAATGACCAGCAGCAGTGCGGTAGTGCTCATGGTGTTGCCTCCGATTGTGGCGATACGGCATGCGTGTGGCAACAGTCGTGCCACCCCCCGTCATTCCCGAGCCGCGGTAGCGGGACTATCGGGAATCCATATTCAAGCGCTTTTTAAAGTCAAAATGGATCCCCGCCTAGGCGGGGATGACGCTGGTTGCGTCGCCTTCGCGGGAATGACGATCCCTCAGTCGATGCGTATTCCGGCGCTCTTCACCACCTTCACGTTCTGCGCGACTTCGGCGCGGATGAAGCGCCCGAACGCCTCCGGCGTGGTGGTTGCCGGCTCGAGGCCCTGGCGGTTGAACGCTTCCTTCATCTCCCGCGTATCGACGACCCTGGCGATCGTCGCGTTGAGACGCGTCACGTAATCGCGCGGCACGCCCGCCGGCGCGAGGAGGCCGTACCAGCCCGAGCGGTCGTAGCCGGGCACGCCGGCCTCGTGCAGCGTCGGCTGCTCGGGCGCGAGCTCGGTGCGGTTGCGCGTGGAGACGCCGAGCACGCGGATTTTCTTCGCGGCGAGCAGCGGCTTGGACGCGGGGATGCTCGCGAAGATCATGTCGGTCTCGCCGGCGGCGGTCGCGGTGACGCCGTCCGACGTGCCTTTGTAAGGCACGTGCACCATCTCGATGTTCGCGAGCGCGCTGAAGACGAGCGCCGACAGGTGCGCGGAGCTTCCCACGCCCGAGGTCGCGTAGTTGAGCTTTTTCGGCTGCGCACGCGCGAGCGCGACGAGCTCTCTCACCGATCGGGCGGGCACCGACGGATGGACGACGAGGAACCACGGCCCGGTGACAATGCGCGCGACCGGCGTGAAATCGCGCTCGAGGTCGTAAGGCAGCCTGGAGCGCACCGCGGGCTGCACCGCGTCGGCGGCGGGCATGAGGAGCAGCATCGAGCCGTCCGGCGGCGCTTTCGACACCGCTTCGGTGGCGATGAGCCCGCCCGAGCCGCCGCGGTTCTCGACGATGAACGGCGTTTGAAAAGCTTCGGCGAGCTTCGGCGCGATCATGCGCGCGGTGATGTCGCTCGCGCCCCCGGCGGCGAAGCCGACCATGAGGCGCACCTGTTTCGGCGGCGCGGTCTGTGCGTACGAGGGTACGGCGACGACCAGCGGCGCGAAAGCGAGCAGACGACAGAGCGGGCTTGCAGGCACGTGCATCCTCCTCGTGGCGAGAAGCAGCGAAGCGTCCTATGTATGGCACAGATCGCGATCGCCCGCTTCGCGGGCGCAGCGCTCAGGTCCCGAGCGGCGCCTCCAGCGGCCGTTTTCGAGCGAGGCGGGCGAGCAGCGGCCACGCGGCGATGACCGCGACGACTCCGAGGATGACGGCGGCGATCGGGCGGGTGAAGAAGATCGACATGTCGCCGTGCGACATCTTGAGCGACTGGCGCAGCGAGACTTCGAGCATGCCGCCCAGAACCAGCGCGAGCAGCAGCGGCGCCTGCGGGAAGCCCATCTTGAGCGTGACGTAGCCGATCACCCCGAACGCGAGCATGAGCCACAGGTCCTGCAGGCTGTAGTTGACGCTGAACACGCCGACCACGCAGAAGATCGCGATCAGCGCGGCGAGGACCTTGTAGGGCACGCGCAGCACCGCGACGAATGCCGGGACGAACGCGATGTTGAGCACCAGCAGCATCACGTTGCCGATGTACATCGACGCGATGAGGCCCCACACGAATTCGGTGTTCTTCGCGAACAGCAGCGGCCCGGGCTGCAGGTTGAAAAGCGTCAGCACGCCGAGCAGCACCGCGGTGGTGCCCGAGCCCGGGATGCCGAGCGTGAGCAGCGGAATCATCGCGCCGCCGGTCGACGCGTTGTTCGCCGCTTCGGGCGCGGCGACCCCTTCGATCGCGCCCTTGCCGAATCGCTCCGGCGTCTTCGAGATCCGCTTTTCCGCGGCGTAGGCGAGGAAGGTCGAGATGGTCGCGCCGGCGCCCGGCAGCACGCCGACCAGGAAGCCGATGATGCTGCCGCGGCCGATCGGCGCCGCGCTGTCCTTCAGGTCCTTTTTCGTGATCAGCATCTCGCGCAGCGTGGTCTTCATGATCTGGCCGTCCACCGGATCCTCGACCATCGCCAGCACCGCGCCGATGCCGAAGAGGCCCACCGCGACCGGCAGGAAACCGACGCCGTCCATCAGCTCGAGGTTGCCGAAGGTGTAGCGCTGGCTGCCGTCGATGGGATCGAGCCCGACCACCGCGAGGCCGAGGCCGAGCAGCGCCATCGCGTAGCCTTTCGCGCGCGCTTTGCCGGTGAGGCCGCTGATCGCGGAGAGACCGAGCAGCATGAGCGCGAAGTACTCGGGCGGGCCGAAGCTCAACGCGGCCTGCGAGATGGGCGGCGCGAGCAGCGTGAGCATGACCACGCTGAACGTTCCCGCGATGAACGACCCGATGGCCGCGATCGTGAGCGCCGGGCCCGCGCGTCCCTGGCGCGCCATCGCGTTGCCGTCGAGGCAGGTCATGAGCGAGGACGATTCGCCGGGCACGTTCATGAGGACCGAGGTGATCGTGCCGCCGTACATGCAGCCGGCGTAGATGCCGCACATCAGGATCATCGCCGCCGTCGGGTCCATGCCGAAGGCGAGCGGTATCAGGATCGAGAGTCCCGCGACCGGGCCGATACCGGGCAGCGCGCCGATGAGCGTGCCGATGATGACGCCGAGCGTCACGACGAGCATGTTCAGCGGCGAGAACGCGACGCCGAACCCCAGGGCGAGATTGCTGAGCAAGTCCATCAAACCTCCGGCGGCGGGCCGGCATGCGCCGGCCGAGACATCAGATGAATGCGAATCCTTCGAGCACGCCCTTGGGCAGGGGCACGCTCAGGCATACCGCGAACACGACGTAGAGGACGATCGCCGCGAGCAGCGGCACCGTGGCGAGCATGACTTTCGATCGCACGCCGAGCCCGAAGATGACGACGCCGACGAAGAGCGTGGTCGTCACCAGGAAGCCCAGCGTCGTCAGCGCCACGAAGGCAAGGCCGAGCGCCGCGAGGACGAGGATGACCCGCAGCCATCCGGCCGCGCCGGGCCACGCCGTCGGCTCCGTGTCTTTGGGGCGCAGCGCCTTGAGGACGAGCACCGAGCCGGTGGCGATGAGGCCGGCGGCGATCCAGCGCGGCAGGAAACCGGGACCGGGAATGTCGTCGACGATATAGGCGAGCTTCAGCGCGTGCAGCAGCATGAAACCGCCGATCGCGGCGAAGACCGCACCCGAAAGTGCTTCAGCTTTGTTCATGGCGATCCTGGGAAAGTGAGCGGGAAGCGCCGCGCGGCGCCTCCCGGTCCTTGCGGGCTGCTCAGAGCTTGCCGATCGACTTCAGGAGCGCGGTGAGCGTCTCGCGCTCGTCCGCGAGGTACTTCGCGTAATCGGCGCCGCCGAGAAACTTCACGGTCATCATGTTCTTGTCGGCGTACTCGGCCCACTGCTTGGACTGCGTGATCTTCTTCATCATCTCGACCAGGACCTGCTCCTCCTGCTTGGAGATGCCCGCGGGCGCGACCACGCCGCGCGCCGAGCGCGACACCACGTTGTAGCCGACCTCCTTCATGGTCGGCACGTCCTTCAGGCCCGCCACGCGCTGGTCCGAGAACACCGCGAGCGGCACGAGCTTGCCCGCCGCGACGTAGCCCGCTAGCTCGTTCGGATTGCCGAGCGCGACGTCGACGTGGCCGCCGAGGATCGCGGCGTTGACCTCGCCGCCGCTCTTGAACGGGATGTAGTTGAGCTTCACCTTGGCGGCGTTCTCGATCATCAGGGCGAGATTGGCATCGGAGCCCGCCGAGCCGGTGCCGCCCACCTTCACCGAGCCGGGCTTCTTGCGCGACGCCTCGAGCACGTCCTTCATCGTCTTGTAGCCCGACGCGGGCGACGCCGTCATGAGCTGGGTGTCGATCAGCATGAGCGCGATCGGCGTGAAGTCGCTCGGCGCCACCTGCATCTGCTTGTGCACGAAGCCGTAGCTGAACGACTGCGTGGACGTCGCGATCACGTGCGCGTTGCCCTTCTTGGTCGCGAGATAGGTCCAGCCCACCTGTCCCGAAGCGCCGGGCTTGTAGGTGATGGAGATCGGCTGCGGCGAGAGCTTCTCGTCGCCGATGATCTTCTTCATCATCTCGCCGGTGATGCCGCTGCCGCCTCCCGGCGCGAACGGAACCACGAGCTCGATCGGACGCGTCGGGAAACGCTGTGCGTAAGACGCGGGAATGGCGGCGAGCGCAACCGCCGCGAGAGTGAGAGCACCGAACCAGCCACCACGACTACCCATTGCCAAATCTCCTCGTCGAGTTGTTGTGCAGCAGGCCGCGCGTCGAGCGCACGGCCGTCGGGCGAGCAGAGGAGAGCGCTGAGAGCGCAGGGACGCACGCAACTCGCGATGCACGTTGCGCGCGACGCGGCAGAACGCCGCGAGACGGCGATTCCTCCTCCGGTATTTCTTTATTCGCCCGCCTTCGCCGCTGCGACGGGCTTTGTCGGGATCATACCTGCGTCGGCGCCGCGCGACGAGCGTGTGAGCTTCGAGGGTGGTCCTCGCTTACGCCGCGTCCTGTTCCACGATGCGGCCGAGCGGCGTCCCCAGCACCGCCATCCTCACCATGTGACGCGGGCTGGTGTGCTCGAAATCCTTCACCGCGTAATGCAGCGTGCAGCGGTTGTCCCAGATCGCGACGTCGTCCACGCGCCAGCGATTGCGGTAGACGAATTCCGGCCGCACCGAGTGCGCGAAGAGATGCTCGAGCAAGCCGCGACTTTCGTCGGCGGTCATGCCGACGAAGTGGCTGGTCACCGCTTCGCTGACGAACAGCGATTTTCTTCCGGTGTCGGGATGCACGCGCACGACCGGATGCGCGACCGGCGGCGCTTTCTTCCTGCGCGCCGCGATCTTCTCGGCGTCGAGGTAAGTCGCGAGCTTGCCGAGGCGCAGCGAGAAGTCGTGCACCGCCTCGAGCCCTTCGAGGATCTCTCGCAACCTGGGCGAGAGCCGGTCGTACGCGAGATACATGTTCGCGAACAGGGTGTCGCCGCCCGTATCGGGGATCTCGCGGCAGTAGAGCATGGTCGCTTTCAGCGGCCGCGCGGTGTACGACTGGTCGGTGTGCCATTCGCGCCCGACGTCGCGCGTCTCCGAAGGCTTCCCGTTCACCTCGTGGTTGGTGAGGAAGTAGATCTCGGGATGCCCCGGATGCGTGTAGTCCTTGCTCGAGTGCAGGTACTTCTCGAGCTCGCCGAAGCGCTCGCCGAAGCGGATGTAGTCGGCGTATTCGAGCTGCTGGTCGCGGAAGACGAGGAGGAGGTGCTCGTGCCACGCCTCGCGGATCGCGTCGAAGTCGCGGTCGGTGATGCGCGAAAGATCGATGCCGGTGACTTCGGCGCCGAGGGCGTTGGACAGCTTGCGGATGTTCATGTCAGTGTCTTGTCATTGCGAGGAGCGGTAGCGACGAAGCAATCACGGAGCGTCCGTGCGCCAAGAGATCGCGTCGTCGCTTCGCTCCTCGCGATGACCGTCTCTATTCGGGTTTTATGCCGGCGCGCTTGATCACGTCCGCCCACTGCTTGATCTCGCTCTTCACGCTGGCGGCGAATTCCGCCGACGGATTGCCGACGGCCTCGAGTCCCATCGCGCCCAATTGCTGCTTCACGTCGGCGGACTGTATCGCCTGCACGAAACCGGCGTTGAGCTTGTGCACGATGGGCTGCGGCGTGCGCCCGGTGGTGAAGACGCCGTACCACACGGTCACCGCGTAGCCCGGCACGCCGGCTTCGGCGATGGTCGGGACGTTCGGCAGCACCGGCGAGCGCTTCGGCGTGGTGACGCCGAGCGCGCGCAGGCGTCCCGCCTGGATGTGCGAGAGCGACTGCGGCACGCCGCTCATGAGGATCTGCACGCGGCCGGCGATGAGATCGGGCACGCTCACCGCGCCTTTGTAAGGCACGTGCACGATGTCCACGCCCGCCTTCATTCGGAAGAGCTCGGTGACGAGGTGCTGCGCGCTGCCGATGCCGCCCGACGCGTAATTGAGCTTGCCCGGCTGGGCCTTGGCGAGCGCGATGAGCTCCTTCACGTTCGATGCCTGGACGTTCGGATTGATCACCAGGACGTACGGTGACGCGGACGCTTCGGTGACCGGCGCGAAGTCGCGGATCGGATCGTAGGGAAGCTTCAGCGCGAGGCCGGGCTGTATCGCGAAGCTCGGGCTGGTGGCGAGCAGGGTGTAACCGTCGGGGTTCGCCTTGGCGACGATGTCGAAGGCGAGGAGACCGCCCGCGCCGGGGCGGTTGTCGACGACGATCTGCTGGTTCCACAGCTCCGACAGCTTCTTGCCGATGATGCGGATCGCGACGTCGGTGCCGCCGCCGGGGCTGAAGCCGACGAGGACGCGCAGGGGTTTGGTGGGGTAGGCCGGTTCAGCGGCGAGAGCGCCGGTTGCGCAAAGCGCGGCCAGCAGCGCCGCGGCGCTTCGAGCGCCTCGGGATTGCTTCGTCGCGTTGCTCCTCGCAATGACGTCATCGCGAGGCCGCGACGCGGCCGTGGCGATCTCGTGGCGCACGATCAATTGGTCTTGAAAGCAATGCACGCGGGACTTCCTGTTTCTATGATCTGGCCGGTCGGCGTGAGCCTGCCGGTCTCGTGGTTGACGTCGAACTCGACGATGGTGTGGCCGTTCTCGTTGGCCGCATAAAGGTGCTTCCAGTCGGGATCGGGCCCGAAGAAGCGCGGTTTCTTCCCCTGGGTCGATTCCCAGCCGACGGTCTCTATCGCGCCGTCGTCCTGCACCGCGAAGATCGCGATGCTGTCGTGACCGCGGTTGGACGCGTAGACGAATCTGCCCGAAGGCGCGATCGCGATCTCCGCGCCGGTGTTGTCCGCAACGTAGGACGTCGGCGTCGTCGGCACGCGCTGGAAAGGCTCGAGCGTTCCGCGCTTCGCATCCCAGCGATAAGCGTTCACCGTCGAGTCCTGCTCGTTGACCACGTACGCGAACGGCGCGTGAGGATGGAACGCGATGTGCCGCGGGATCGCGCCGTAGCGGCACTTCACCGAGAACGGATCGCGCCCGAGCCTGCCGCTGCGAGCGTCGAAGCGAAACACGAAGACGCGGTCGAGTCCCTTGTCGGGCACGACGACCCATTGGCCCGTCGGATCGAAGATCGCCTGGTGCGGATGCGGCCCGTGCTGATGGTCGCGCCACGGGCCGTCGCCGCCTTCGGCGAGATGGAGATCGCTGCGCGGCGCGAGCGTTCCGTCGTCGTTGCGCGGAAATACCGCGACACCGGGACCGTTCGACAGCACGACCCAGCGGTTCGATGCGTCGACGGTGACGGTCGACGAGTTGTCGCCGCCGGTCTCCTGCATGTTGAGGAAGGTGAGCCTGCCCGTGGCGTCGTCGATCGAATAGGCCGCGGTCTCCGAACTGTCGCCGTGCGCCGAATAGAGAAAGCGCTGGGTGCGATCGAGGCAGACGTAGTGTGGGTTATGGATCGCGTCGCAGGCGTGCACGAACGACCACTTGCCGGCATCGTCGATGCGATAGACCGCGACGCCTTTGCCTTGGGCTTTGCGTTTTTCGGTGGTGAAGCCGCCGACGTAGGCGTAGCGGGGTTTCATTTGGTCTTGCTCAGCCCGATCGCGTCGTAGAACTCGCGGTACTCCTGCATGCGCTGCTGCAGGAAGCGCGTGAACTCGGCGCTGCCCATGAAGCGGTCTTCGTAGATGTTGCGCTTGACGAGCTCCTGCCATTCGGGCGACGCGTGCACTTTCGCGAAGGCGGCTTCCATCGTCGAGACCGCTTCCTTCGGCACGCCGGCGGTGAACGTGAAGCCGCGAATGGTGCCGGCGGTGATCGGATAGCCGAGCTCTTTCAGCGTCGGCACGTCGGGCTGCTGCGGCAGGCGCTTCTCGGACGTCACCGCGAGCACGCGCAGCGTCTTCGCTTCGACGAAGCCCGCGCCTTCGGAGAGGTTCTCGGTGGTGAACGTGGTGTGACCGCCCGCGGTCGAGGTCACCGCGTCGCCGCCGCCCTTGAAGAACACCGTACGGAACTTCGCGCCGGGCACCGCTTTTTCGATGAGGTACACCAGCATGCGGCCGGTGCCGGTCGGCGACGTGGTCGCGCCCACCAGAGTATCGGGCGCCTTGCGCGCCGCTTCGGCGAGATCCTTGAACGTCTTGTACGGCGAGTTCGCGGGCACCATGATCGTCTGCGGATCGATGACCATCAGTGCGATCGGCGTGTAGTTGTCGAGCGTGATGCTGATGTCCGGACGGTACGCCATCGCGAGGATCGTGCCGGTCACCGACAACACCGAGTACGGATCGCCGCGCTTGCCTTTGAAGTAGTTGAAGCCGACCGCGCCGGCGCCGCCGACGCGGTTCACCACCTGCAGCGGCTGCGGCAGGATCTTGTCGCGGCGGATGATCTCCGCCGCCGCGCGCGAGAGCACGTCGCCGCCGCTGCCGGGCGACGTGTGCACGGTGACTTCGATCGGCCTGGATGGATAGGTCTGCGCCGTCGCGTGCGGCATCGCACCGCAAAGACCGGCAGCCAGGAGACATGGTGCGGCAATACGGACGCTTGCGTACATCGCTTCCTCCTCCGTGACGGGCAGATCGCCGCTGCCCTTTGTTCCGGATAGTATCGGCGAAAATGTGCACCGCGCGCCGGTGTCGCGTAAGGTTCATCTGAAAACCAGGGTCTGAACCCGAAATATCCACGTTTATCCGCAACACAGACCGGGTGACTTCGAGGCCGACGAGCTGCCGAAAGGCATCGAGGCGGCGCAGGCTCTCCCGGACATACTGACGAGAACATGATCCAGAAAAAACTCTTCCGTGCGACACGAGATTGCGTCGCCGCTTCGCTCCTCGCAATGACAACGGCTGCAAGCTTTGCCGCCCAACCCGCCCAGCAGGCTTACCCCAACCGCCCCGTTCGCATCATCGTCCCGGTCTCGCCGGGCGGCGGTGTCGATGCGGTCGCGCGCATCGCGGCGTCGCATTACAACGCGACGTGGGGCCAGCCGTTCGTCGTCGACAACCGCACCGGGGCCGGCGGCAGCATCGGTATCGGGCTCGTCGCCAAAGCCGCGCCCGACGGCTACACGCTGCTCGTCACGAGCAGCGGCGTCGTGACCAACGCGGCGATCCGTCCGCAGGGCTACGATCCGATCCGCGACCTGACCGCTATAACCGCGCTGAACGGCGCGCCTTATCTGCTGCTCACCACGCCGTCGCTGCCGGTGTCGAACGTGAAAGAGCTCGTCGCGCTCGCGAAATCGAAACCCGGCGGGGTCTCCTTCGGCTCCTCCGGCGTCGGCGGGATCCTGCACCTCGGCGCGGAGCTGTTCCTGTCGCTGACGGGCACGCAGATGCTGCACGTGCCGTTCAAAGGTGTGGGCGAGGCGTATCCGGCGGTGGTCTCCGGCGACGTGAACTGGATCCTCGGTTTTCCGACCTCCGCGCTGCCGCTGGTGAAGTCCGGCCGCCTGAAGGCGATCGCGATCACGGGTGCGAAGCGCAGCAAGCTCCTGCCCGAGCTGCCGACGGTCGCCGAGAGCGGCGTCGCGCCCGGCTACGAGGTGCGCGCGTGGTTCGGGCTGTTCGCGCCCGCGGGAACGAAGCGGGCGCTCGTCGACAGGCTCTATGCCGAAGCGAAGCGCGCGATGGAGGCGGCCGAGGTCGTCCGGCGGATGAACGCCGAAGGCGCCGAAGTCATCGTCAATCCGCCGGACGAGTTCGCGCGCGACGTGCGCAACGAGTACGCGAAGTGGCGGGACCTCGTCAAAAAGCTGAAGCTCTGAAGCTAAACCGGGGTCAACCCCGAAAAGCCGGGGTCTGACCCCATGAAAATCGCTGTGCTGGACGACTACCTGCGGCGCTCGCAGACCGCCGCGGACTGGTCGGTGCTGCCGCATCCGTGCGAGATCACGGTGTTCGATCGGCCCATCCCGCCGGGCGATGCCGCGCGCGTGCTCGCGCCGTTCGACGTGGTGTGCCTGCTGCGCGAGCGCATGCGCTTTCCGCGCGAGCTGATCGAAAGCCTGCCGAATCTGAAGATGATCGCGGCGACCGGGCTCTACAACCGCACGCTCGACGTCGCGGCAGCGAACGAGCGCGGCATCGTCGTCTCCTACACCGAGCTCAGGGGCACGTATCGCAACGCCACCGCTGAGCTCACGTGGGGTCTCATCCTCGCGGTCGCGCGCCACATCCCGCACGAAGCGCAGCGCATGCGCTTCGGTGGCTGGCAGACCACCGTCGGCATCACGCTGATGGGCCGCACGCTGGGTCTGGTCGGCTTGGGACGGCAGGCGAAGCGCGTGCTGCCGGTCGCCAAGGCGCTCTCGATGAACGTCATCGCCTGGAGCCGGAACCTGAAGAGCGAGGACGCCGCGGCGCTGGGCGTCACGCGCGTCGACAAGGACGAGCTCTTCGCGCGCAGCGACGTGGTGTCGCTGCACCTCGTGCTCTCCGAGCGCTCGCGCGGCATCGTCGGTGCGCGCGAGCTTCGGCTCATGAAGCCGGGCGCCATCCTCGTCAACACCGCGCGCGGCGGGCTGATCGACGAAGCGGCGCTCATCGAGACGCTGGAAAGGCAGGGGATCGCGGGCGCCGGCCTCGACGTCTACGCGGAGGAGCCGCTGCCGGACGATCATCCGCTGCGCGCGCTGCCCAACGTGGTGTTGACCCCGCACCAGGGCCATAACGTCGAAGAGTTCTACGAGATCGCCTACGCCGATTGCGTCGAGAACATCGGCACGTTCGCGCGAGGCGCACCGATCCGCATCCTCACTCCCGAGCGCAACCAAAGCTCGATCAACGACTGAACGAACGATGAGAACAATCGCAGCAGCGGCGCTGCTCGCGCTCGGCGGCGCCGTGCACGCGGCCGAGCCCGGTTATCCCACCAAACCCATCCGGCTCCTCGTCGGGTTCACCGCCGGCGGCAGCGCCGATGCTTCGGCGCGCGTCATCGCCGCCCGCATCGGGCAGGCGCTGGGCACGACGATCGTGATCGAGAACCGCAGCGGCGCCGCGGGCGCGGTCGCCGGTCAGATCGCTGCCCGCGCCGCGCCCGACGGCTACACGCTGTTCTGGTCGAGCGCCGGCGCGCTGACCGTGAGCCAGATCCTCGAGAAGAATATCGGCTACGACGCAAGCGCCTTCGCCCCGATCGGCCGCGCTTTCACGTTCTGCAACGCGCTCGTCGCGCGCCCGGACTTCGCCGCGAGCTCGGTCGCCCAGCTCGTCGCGCTGGCCAAGTCCAGGCCCGGCACGATCGACTTCGGCAGCCAGGGCGTCGGCTCGGCGGGGCACTTGTCGGGCGCGCTGCTGCAGAACCTGACCGGCATCACGCTCACCCACGTGCCGTACAAGGGCGGCAACGACATCCTGCCCGCGCTGCTCGGCGGCGAGCTCTCGCTCGCCTTCGCGAGCTCGACCACCGCCAAGGGCATGAGGAGCCGCGTGAAAGTGCTCGCGGTGACGAGCGCCGGCCGCGATCCCGGACTGCCCGACGTTCCGTCGATGTCCGAAGCCGGCGTCAAAGGCTACGACGCCGCGTTCTGGTTCGGCCTGCTCGCCCCCGCCAGGACACCCCAGCCCATCGTCATGCGGCTCGGCGGCCTGTTGCGCGACACGCTCGCCGACGCCGATCTCACGCGGCCGCTGCTCGCGCAGGGACTCATCGCGGCGCCGTCGACGCCGCGGGGGCTGGCGGAGCAGATCCGTGCGGATTATGCGAAATGGAAGCGGGTGATCGGCGGCGGCAAGTAGGCTCAAGGCACGCGGCTTGCGTACCGCGCCGCATGACGTTCGGGACCGCCCTGTTTCTCGCGGCCGTGCTGTTGCCGCTCACGGTTTACGCGCAGCGCGACATCGGGCGCTTCACCGCCGTGCCTGCGGCCGCTGCGCTCGCCCGCGGCGGGCTGCTCGCGGTCGGCGGCGCGCTCGGCTACATCGCGACGCAGGTCGCCGAGACGCCGCTCCTGGCGTTCCTGTATTTCGCGATCGGGCTCGGACTGGTACACGTGCCGGCGGCGCTCATCCTGTTCATGAAGCGCGCGGGCGGCGCGGGAAAGTCCTGAGAGGAACCGAATCGCTAGTAAGCGGCCTCGGTCGGGTGGTAGTTGGCGTAGCCGTGCTCGGCGGCATCGGCCATGCAGTCCTCGATAGAGCCGAACTGGCACGGCGACATCGTTTCGGCGCCGTCCGCGTGCGCGGCCGTCCAGTGCCACGCGCCGTCGCCGGCGGTGGTGAATCTGAAGCTCGCGGTGGCTTGCATTTGCATCCCCTGTGTACCTATAACTGGAGAACAACAGTGCAACGGGTGTGCCGAAACATGTCGTCCCTGAAACTCGCCGGCTTCGGCGCCGCGGCGCTGCTCGCCGCGACGGCGGACGCTTCGGTGCGCATCGAGGAGCTGAGCCTCGAGCAGCTCTCCGACGTGGTCATCACCTCGGTGTCGAAACGCGAGGAAGCGCTCGCTTCCGCCGCCGCGTCGATCTACGTCATCACCGGTGAGGACATCCGCCGTTCGGGCGCGACCACGCTGCCCGAAGCGCTGCGCCTCGCGCCCAATCTCCAGGTCGCGCGCGCCGACGCCAACCAGTACGCGATCACCGCCCGCGGCTTCAACAACACGCTCGCCAACCGCCTGCTGGTGCTGATCGACGGTCGCATCGTCTACAGCCCGCTGTTCTCAGGCGTCTTCTGGGAAGTGCAGGACGTGGTGCTCGAGGACGTGCAGCGCATCGAGGTGATCAGCGGCCCCGGCGGCACGCTGTGGGGCCAGAACGCGGTGAACGGCGTGATCAACGTCATCACCAAAGCCGCCGCCGACACCCAGGGGCTGATGGTCTCGGCAGGCGGCGGCAACCGCCAGCGCGCGGTGACCACGCGCTACGGCGGAACGCTGGGCGGCGGCGGCCACTACCGCGCCTATGCGAAGTATTTCGACCAGACGCACAGCAAGCAGGGCAACGGCGCGGGCATCATGGACGAGTCGGCGCGCCAGCAGGCGGGCTTTCGCGCCGACTGGGGCACGGCGAGCAACGGCTTCACCGTTCAGGGCGACGCCTACCAGAGCAACATCCAGCAGGCGCCCGGCGGCTCGCGCGATCTCGGCGGCGCCAACCTGATCGCGCGCTGGAACCACGTCCGCGAAGACGGCTCGACCCTCCAGGCCCAGGCCTATTACGACCGCGTCGAGCGCGACCAGCCCGGCACCATTCGCGAGGAGCTCGACATCTTCAACGCCGAGTTTCAGCACGGGCTGAATCTCGGACACTCGCACCGCTTCCTCTGGGGCGCCAGCTATCGCTACGCCCACGACCACATCGACAACCTCACGCCGTTCCTGGGTTTTCTGCCGCCGACGCGCGGCCTGACCTGGTACAGCGCTTTCGCGCAGAACGAATGGCGCATCGTGCCGTCGCTCGCGCTCACCCTGGGCGTCAAGGCCGAGCACAACGACTACAGCGGGCTCGAGTGGCTGCCCAACGCGCGCGTCGCGTGGCAGATCTCGCCCGAGCGCCTGCTGTGGAGCGCCGCCTCGCGCGCGGTGCGCGCGCCCTCGCGCATCGACCGCGAGCTCTTCGCGCCGACCTCGCCGCCTTTCGTGCTCGGAGGCGGGCCGCAGTTCCGCTCCGAAGTCTCCAACGTCTACGAGATCGGCTATCGCGCGCAGGAGACACGCGCGCTGTCATACTCGATGACGGCCTTCTATCACGACCATCAGCGGCTGCGCAGCTTCGAGCTCACGCCCGGCGGCGGCGTCTTCGATAACCGCATGGAAGGCACCACCAAGGGCATCGAGGCATGGGGCGCCTATCGCGTGACGCCGTCGTGGAAGATCGACGCGGGCTGGGTCGAGATGCGCCAGTCGCTGCGCGCCGAGCCGGGCAGCACCAGCACCGTGACCACGGCCGGCCTCGGCAACGATCCTCACCGCTGGATCACCCTGCGCTCCGCGTTCGACCTGGCGAAGCGCTACGAGCTCGACATCATGGCGCGCTACGTGAGCGAGCTTCCCAACCCGCAGGTGCCTTCGTACACCGCGGTCGACGCGCGCCTCGGCTGGAAAGCGACCCCGAACGTCGAGCTGTCGCTGCTCCTGCAGAACCTCTTCGACCGCAGGCATCCCGAGTGGGGGCCGGCCGCGAACCGCGCCGAATACGGACGCGGCATCTTCTTCAAAGTGGTCTTGCGGCAATGACGCATAACCACTGCTTCAGGGTCGCACTGCGGCCATGAACCGCCGTACTGCGCTCGCCGCGCTGCTCGCGCTTTCCCGGGTGATGCCCGCGGCCGCGCAGAGCGAGGTCGATCGCGCGCTCGAGCAGCGCGTGAAGGCGGCGTTCCTGTTCCGCTTCACCGAGTTCGTGACGTGGCCCGACTCGGCGTACGCGCGCGCCGACGCGCCGTTCGTGATGGCGGTCGTCGGCGGCGACGCGGTCGCCGACAGCCTGCGCGCGATCACCGCGGGGCGCAGCGTCGCCGGTCGGACGATCGAGGTGAGGCGCGTCTCCGCCGCCGACGCGATCCCGCTGGCGCAGGTCGTCTATATCGCGGGCAGCGAAGGCGCTCGCACGCGCGAGATCCTGCAGAAGGCGCCGCGGCATGCGCTCGTGGTGACCGAGGCCGACGGCGCGCTCGACTACGGCGCGGTCATCAACTTCGTCGTGGTCCAGGAGCGCGTGCGCTTCGACGCGTCGATCGACTCGGCGGAAAAGCGCGGCCTGCGCCTCTCTTCGCGGCTGCTCGCGGTCGCACGCACGGTGCGGGGCAGCTACTGATGTTCAGGGCCTTCCGGCAGTCGGTACGCTTCAAGCTGCTCGTGCTGATGCTGGCGACGACGCTGGTCGCGCTCGTCGTCGCGGTGGCGGTGCTCGTCGCGTACGACTCGACCGATTACTACGACCGTGTCGCCTCCGATCTCACCACGCAGGCGGACATCCTCGGGCGCTCCAGCGTCGCGGCGCTCGCGTTCGACGATCGCGCCGCGGCGCGCGACACGCTCGCCCTGCTGAAAGTGCGTCCGGCGATCCTCGAAGCGGCGATCTACGACGAGAGCGGCGTGCTGTTCGCCGAGTACGTGGGGGATGGCCACACCGCGGCCATCCCGCCGAAAGCGCTGTTCCCCGGCGTGCGCGTGCAGGGCAAGGAGATCGCGCTGTTCCAGCCCATCGTCGAGAGCGGCCGCACGCGCGGCACGGTGTACTTGCGCGAGCGTTACGAGCTCGTCGAGCGCGTGCGCAACTACCTCGGCATCCTCGCCGCGGTGTCGGCTCTGAGCCTGGGCGCGGCGCTGCTGATCTCGGCGTTCCTGCAGCGCGCGATCACCAAGCCGATTCTGGACATCACCGGCGTTGCGCAGGACGTGATGGTCACCCGCGATTACTCGCGGCGCGTCACGCGCACGACCGAGGACGAGACCGGCTATCTGGTCGACGCCTTCAACAACATGCTGGGCGAGGTCGGGCGCCGCTCGGAAGCGCTGCTCAGGGCCGACCGCATGAAGGACCAGTTCCTCGCGATGCTCGCGCACGAGCTGCGCAACCCGCTCGCACCGATCAGCAACGGTCTGCACCTGCTCGAGAGGGCGGGCGACAAGCCGCAGCTCGCGGCGCAGGCGCGCGCCATGATGGCGCGGCAGGTGAAGCAGCTCGTGCGCCTCGTCGACGATCTGCTCGACGTCTCGCGCATCACCACCGGCAAGCTGGTGCTGCGCGACGAGACCGTCGAGCTCGGCGCGGTCGTCGACAACGCGGTCGAGATCGCGCGGCCGGTGATCGACGCGCGCGAGCACACGCTCGAGGTCGAGGCCGTCGACGGGCCGGTCTTCCTGCGCGGCGATGCGACCCGGCTCGCGCAGGTGTTCTCCAACCTGCTCAACAACGCGGCGAAGTACACGCCGCCGGGCGGGCGTATCGAGCTTCGGGTCGCGATCGAGGGCGATCGTGCGGCGGTGACCGTCACCGACAACGGCATCGGCATGACCCGGGAGACGCTCCACGAGGTGTTCGAGATGTTCACGCAGGCGAACACCGCGATCGACCGCGAGCAATCGGGTCTCGGCGTCGGGCTCGCGCTCGCGCGTTACCTCGTCGAAGCGCACGGCGGCACGATCGAGGGCGAGAGCGCGGGCCTGAGCAAGGGCAGCCGCTTCACGGTGCGCCTGCCGCTGGTGCGCTCGCCGACGGGGCCGTCGCATCCATTCCTCGAGCCCGACGCCGCGCCCGCGCCCGGCCAGCGCGTCCTCGTGGTGGACGACAATCGCGACTTCGCGGCGAGCCTCGCGATGATCCTGCGCGACATGGGCAACGAGGTCCGCGTCGAGCACGACGGCCCCGGCGGGCTTGCCGCCGCGGAATCGTTCCAGCCGGACGTCGCGTTCCTCGACATCGGCTTGCCGGGCATGGACGGCTACGACCTCGCGCGGCGCATCCGCGCGAGCGGCAATGCCTCGGTGCTGATCGCAGTGACCGGCTGGGGACAGGCGGCGGACAAGGCGCGCTCGCACGCCGCGGGTTTCGACCACCACGTGGTCAAGCCGCTGGAGCCGGCGGAGCTGCCGTGGATACTCGGCGCGGCGCAGCGCGCGCGTGCGGATGTGAAACCCTAGTCGATTCCGATGCCGGCGGCCTCCGTCGGCGTACCATAGGCGGCCATGAAGACGCTGATCGCGTGCGTGCTATTCCTGCTCGCCGCCGGCGCGCAGGCGCAGGGCGTCGCGCCTTCGCAGAACCGCGTCGACCTCAAGACCGCCGATGAGACGGCGATCGCCTACAAGCTGACGCCGTCGTTCTACCACACGAGCTCGCAGCCCGACGCGTACGACGTCAACCTGCGCGGCAACTTGTCCACGCACACCGCGTGGATCGGCTATTACCAGCAGGCGGGCGAGTTCCGCCAGCTACGGCTGGGGTACGAGGACACGATCGCGCTGCCGTTCGGGCATCTCACGCCGTCGCTGCAATACGCGACGCGCGGTTTCCTCGGCGGCAGCGTCAACGCCGAGATCGGCGAGCGCTGGTTCGGCCTGCTCGGTTTCGGCCGCACCAACCTCAAGGATTACTTCAACCTCAACTTCGATCCGAACGACGCGATCCTGTTCGGCTTCGGCACGCGCGCGATCCCCAGGACCGTGCTCTCCGCCTACGAGATCAAGGACGACCGGCTGCACACCGGGCAGCGCATCGCGCACGTGGTCGCGCGCATCAAGCCCGACGAGCGCACGCGGCTTACGATCGACGTCTTCCACAAGAACGGCCGCGCCTCGGCCGAGGACGAGATCAGGGTGCGCGGCACCGGGGTGTCGGTGACCCTCGATTACGACCGCTACTTCGTGCGCGTCGCGAGCGATCCGCACGTCAACTTCACGGCCGACCACATGGTGCGCGTCTCCCTCGGCCTGCACTTCTGAATCGCCCCGATCACCTCCGCGATCCTGCTCTTATAATCCGCACCTCGATCCTGCGTGAATTCCGAATGGCCGACACGTCCCGCGCGCGACACGCGTCACCCGCATCGCTCCCCGAATCCGCCCCGTCCGCGAGCCGCTACGCGCCGACGGGACGCCTGAAGCTGCACTACCTCGATTACGGCACCGAGGGTGCAAAGCCGCTGCTCTTCGTCCACGGCGGCGCGGCGCACGGCCACTGGTTCGACTTCGTCGCGGGCGGCTTCACCGCCGATCATCACGTGCGCGCGGTCGATCTGCGCGGCCACGGCGACAGCGAGCGCGCCGACCCGCCCGCGTATGCGTATCGCGACTACGCCGACGACATCGCGGCATTCGCCGAAGCGCTCGACCTCAGGGACTTCACGCTCGTCGGCCATTCGATGGGCGGCATCGTGTCGCTGGTCTACGCGGCGAATTACAGCGGGAGGCTGGGGCGGCTGGTCGTGGTGGACTCGCGCATGCACATGAGCGCGGAGAACGTGGCGCGGCTGCGCGACTTCGGCACGCGTCCGCCGAGCGCCTACGCGACGCAGGACGACCTCGTGCGGCGCTATCGGCTCGAGCCGCCGGGGACGCAGATCGCGCCGCCCGAGGTGATCCGCTACATCGCGATGCACAGCGGCCGCGAGCAGCCCGACGGCACGTGGACGCACAAGTTCGACCGCAGCCTGTATTCGATCTTCGAGCGGCTCGACGCCATGCCGTGCTGGGACCACGTGAAGGTGCCGGCGCTGCTGGTGAAAGGGGACAAGAGCGACCGCATCGACGACGAGGCGCTCGAAGAGATCCGCCGCCGCGCGCCGCAGGTCGAGGTCGCGGTGGTGGCCGACGCCGACCACCACGTCACGCTCGACAACCCGCGAGGGTTCGTCGAGGCGGTGCGGAGATTCCTCGCGAGGTAACGGTTCGTCATTCCTGCGAAGGCGTAGGGGGCGTCATTCCCGCGAAGGCGTAACGAGCGTCATTCCCGCGAAGGCGTAGGAGCGTCATTCCCGCGAAGGCGGAGGGGCGTCATTCCCGCGCAGGCGTCGCGGGCGTCATTCCCGCGCAGGCGGGAATCCATTTTCCAAAGCGTCAAAGTCAAAATGGATTCCCGATAGTCCCGGCTGTCGCCGGTTCGGGAATGACGAATCAGCCTCCGCCACCAATTTCGTTCTTGAGGCGCTCCTCCCGCTCCCCCGTTTCCGCCGCCGCGCGGCGGGCGTCCTCGGGAGTGTCGTAAGCGTCGGAAAAGATGGTGTAGCCCACGTACGCCTCGGGCTCGAAATACCATTTGTCGGGATCGTAGGGCTCGCGCCTGGGCGGCGCTTCGGAGCCCCGGTAGACCGTGTACACGCCGGCCGCCGTCGTGACCTTGTCCATGCTGCACCGTCCTTTTTGCGGTTGCCGCTGCCCGGGTGCCGTACTATACTCACGCCGCCGTAAGCAGCCTCGACATAACTATAAGCTTTTGAAGGGGATTACATGGCAACGTGGTGCTTCAAAACCGCGGCGCTGAACGAGCGCAATTCGTCCCGCTACCTCTGGTACTGGCAGATCGACACGCACGACGCGCTGCTCTTCACCGCGATCAAGCTCTTCCCGACGCTCGACGAATGCGTCGACGACGCGCGCGGCCAGGGCTTTTACGGCCAGCTCACACTGCCTGACGCAGTGAATCACCCGGCGGTCATCACCTGGACCGACGACGGCGACGGGATCAGCACCACGCGCATCGACCAGCAGGCGGCCTGACCGCCCGACGACAAACCCGGCGCCCGCCGGGTTTTTTGTTACCGTAGCGTCTCCGTGAGAGAAGGGAGGGCGCCGTGACGCTACGCGATCGCATCGGCATCGATCTTTCCCGCAACATCCGCATCGAGGACGGCGTCGAGTGGGCCGCCAGGACCGGCGTGCGCTACCTCGACATCCAGCTCGACACCGCGGCCAACGCGATCACCTCGTTCGACGCCGCACGCGTCAAGGGGGTATGCGCGATGCGCGAGCGGCACGACATCCATCTCGGGCTGCACACCTCCTCGGCGGTGAACGTCGCCGAGTACGCGCCGTACGCCTCCGACGGCGTCGACAACTATCTCAAGGCGTACGTCGACATCTATCACGAGCTTCAGGCCGAATGGATCGTCGTGCACGCGGGCTACCACTTCGGCAAGGACAAGGAGGCGCGCATGAAAGCCGGCCTCGAGCGCCTGAAGCGCATCGCCGAGTACGCCGAGAAGAAGAACGTGCGGCTGCTGCTCGAGAACCTGAACAAGGAGCCCGCCGACGCCGAGGTGCACTACCTCGCGCACACCCTGGAGGAGTGGCGGTACTACTGGCCGCTGCTCGATTCGAACGCGCTGAGGCTCTCGTTCACGGTCAACCACGCGCATCTCGTCCCCGACGGCGTGCGCGGCTTCGCCGAAGCGCTCGATTTCTCGCTGGTCGGGGAGGTCAGGCTCGCGGACTGCTTCCGCAACGGCCACGAGGTGCACCTGAAGCCCGGCGACGGCGATCTCGATTTCGGCGAGATGTTCAAGCTGGTCGAAGGCCGCGGCTTCAAGGGGCATTACACCAACGCGTTCGGCAAGCTGGACGACATGCTGGCGGCGCGCGATGTGCTCGTGGCGCATGCGAGGTCGGCGGGAGTTGCCGTGGAGTAAGGAGGTTCGCGATGCCCGAGAGAAAGACGCTGGAACGCGCGCGGAAAGACAAGCGCGAAGGCAAGGCGCCGAGCACCCAGGCCGGCGAGTTCGTGAAGGAAGAGATCGATCACGTAAGAGCAGGCAAGCACGGCGCGCGCTCGACCGAGCAGGCGATCGCGATCGGCCTGTCCAAAGCCCGCCGGGCGGGCGTCGACCTGCCGCCGCCGAAGAAAGGCACGGCGTCCAGGAAGACGAGAAAGCGCGCCAAGCGCGACTACGCGGTCGGACAGGGCAAGAAGCGCCCGGCGAAGCGCGCTTCGAAGAAACGCGCACGGGCGGTGAAGAAGGCCTTGAAGCGCATGCCGCACAAGGCCGCGTCGAAGAAGGCGCTGTCGCGGCACGCGCGCAAAGCGGCGAAGAAGCGCAGCGCGGCGGATCGCTCGGCGGCGGCGAAGAAGGCGGCGAGGACGCGGGCGAAGAAAAAGTGAAAGTCAAATGGGTTCCCGCTTACGCGGGAACGACGGATGCCCGTCATTCCCGACCGCGCGGCAGCGCGGAGCGATCGGGAATCCATTTTGACTTCAACGCTCACGGGCCCGCGGAGACGCTAGAATTTCCGCTTTCCGCAAAAGGCCCAGCGAAGTGCAACCGTCCACCGAAGCCCAAGCAAGCACCGTCACGCCCGCTGCCTACACCAGCCACTTCGTCCAGGCCGGCAAGGTCAAGCTCCACTACATCGATTACGGCACCGCCGGCAAGCCGGTCATGCTGTGCATCCACGGCGGCGCCGCTCACGCACACTGGTTCGATTACGTCGCGCCGGCGTTCAGGCGCGACTACCACGTGCTGTCGCTCGACCTGCGCGGTCACGGCGACAGCGAGCACGTCGATCCGCCCAAGTACTTCTACGAGGACTATGCGGCCGACGTGAACGCGTTCGTCGAAGCGCTCGACCTCAAGGACTTCGTCCTGATCGGGCACTCGATGGGCGGCATGGTGTCGCTGGTCTACTCGGCGACCTATCCGGGACGCGTGAAGAAGCTCGTCGTCGTCGACACGTCGGTGAATCTTCCGCCCGAGCGCATCGCGCTCCTGCGCGACGTCGGCTCCAAGCCGCCTCGCGATTACGACAGTCGGGAGGAGATGGTCTCGCGCTACAAGCTGCGTCCGGGCGAAGCGCTCGCGCCGGCCGAAGTGGTGCGCTACATCGGCGAGCGCAGCATCAAGGAGACCGACGAAGGCAAGTGGCGCTACAAGTTCGACCGCGCGGTGTATTCGACGCGCGAGCCGAAAGACGGCATGCCGCTGTGGGACGACATCAGGATCCCGGCGCTCCTGGTCAAGGCGGACCGCAGCCCGCGCATCACGCAGGAGATCTACGAGCAGGCGAAAGCGCGCTCGTCCCGGGTGGAATTCGTCGAGATCTCGAACAGCGATCACCACATCACGCTCGACAACCCGGTCGAGTTCGTCGACAAAGTCGGCCCGTTCCTGAAGAAGTGACGAAGACGCTCGCAGCGCTGCTCGCGCTCGCGTTCGCCGGCGCCGCGCACGCGCAGATCACCGGCGTCGTCGTCGGCGTGCCCGACGGAGACACGCTCTCGGTGCGCGTCGATCGGCAGGTGCTGAACCTCGATCTGCGGAGCATCGACGCGCCGGAGATCGGTCAGCCGTATGGCGCGGAAGCGCGCGATTCGCTCGCCGCGCTCTGCGCGGACCGCACGGTGAAGCTCGACGAGCTCGGCATAGACACCGGCCGCCGCATCATCGGCGAGGCCGAATGCGACGGCGTCGATGCGAGCGAGGAACAGGTGAAACGCGGCCTCGCCTGGACGGCGAAGCGCAAGCGGCGCGACGTCGAGCTCGAGACCTTGCAGGCGCAGGCGCAGTCGGACCGCCGCGGACTGTGGCAGGAGGCGACGCCCGTGCCGCCGTGGGAATGGTCGGCGAAACTCACGCAGTAATCACAGGAGGAAAGACATGCTGGGCAATAACAACGTGACACGGAGCGGCGGCGCGCTGCCGCCGGTGGTCTTCACCGGCTGCGACCTGCTCGACGCCGCGCACGAATCGAAGCTGGCGGCCGCGGGCGGCGCGGCGGGCGCGGGCGCGCAGAGCGCGGGCAAGCGTCGCGAAGTCGTGGTCAAGGGCAAGCGCGTGAAGACGATCGACGTCCACGCGCACTGCATCATTCCCGCCGGCATGGCGGCGGTCGGTATGAACGCGGCCGATCACCACGAGAAAAGAATCGTGATCGTCCCGGAAGACCGCATCCGCACGATGGACGAGCAGGGCATCGACGTCGAGGCGCTGTCGATCAACCCGTTCTGGTACAAGGCCGACCGCGACAGTGTCACCGAGTGCGTGCGGCTCAACAACGAAGGGCTCGCCGAGCTCTGCGGACAGCACCCGGATCGCTTCGTCGCGTTCGCATCGGTCGCGCTGCAGTTTCCCGACCTCGCGGTCCAGCAGCTCGAGCACGCGGTCAAGAAGCTGGGCCTGCGCGGTGCGGCAGTGGGCGCGAGCGTGGGCGACGACGAGTTCGCCGACCCGAAGTTCCATCCGTTCTGGAAGAAGTGCGAGGAGCTCGACGTGCTCGTCTTCATCCACCCGCAGGGCACGCCCGATCTCGCGCGGCGCCTCAAGGGCAACGGCGTGCTCGACAACGTCATCGGCAACCCGCTCGACACCACGATCGCGCTCTCGCACCTCATCTTCGAGGGCACGCTCGACATGTTCCCGGGATTGAAGCTCTGCTCGGCCCACGGCGGCGGCTATCTCGCGTCGTACATGGACCGTTCGGACCACGGCTGCGTGACCTTCCCCAACCGCTGCAACCGCCAGCTCAGGAAGAAGCCGACCGAGTACCTGAAAGACCTGTACTACGACGCGCTCATCTTCACCCACGAAGCGCTGCGCCACCTCGCCGCGAACGTCGGCTCCAACCGCATCGTGATGGGGACCGACTATCCGTATCCGTGGGAGGACAAGGCGGTGGACCACATTCTCACGTCGCCGGACTTCAGTGACGAAGAGAAAGTGGCGATGCTGTCCACCACTGCGGCTCGATTGCTGCGCATCGAGCCGTAAAAAGTGACGAATAGTGCGGTGACGGGTAGGACGGTGACGGATAGAACAATGACGGGAGTTGCCTACGCACGGCTTTTCGTCACCGCTTTATCCGTCACCGTTTCATCCGTCACCGCTTCACCCATCACTTCTTCTTCCGAAGCCCCAGCAGCTTCGCCGCATTGCCCCCGATGATCCGATCCTTCTCCGCCCGCGACAGCGACGCGGTCTTCTCGACGAAATCGACCGGCTTGTAGTACCCCATGTCATATGGGTAATCGGTCCCGATGACCACGTGGTCGGCGCCCCACAGGTTGACGAGGTGCTCGAGCTGTTTGTCGTCGAACACCATGGTGTCGTAGTAGATCTTCTTCAGGTAGTACGACGGCGGCCGGCTGATGTGGTCGTGGCACTCGGGACGCACCTTGTAGCCGTGGTCCATGCGCGCGGGATAGTGGCCCATGTAGCCGCCGCCGTGGGCGGCGACGATCTTGAGCTTGGGATAGCGCTCGAGCACCCCGCCGAACACGATGTGCGCCAGCGCCACGGTGGTGTCGAGCGGGTTGCCGATGATGTTGGTCAGGAAGTGCTGGGTGAGGCGCGACGGATGGGTGAAACCGATCGGGTGCAGGAAGATCACCGCGCCCAGCTCCTCGGCCTTGCGCCAGAAGCGCTCGTAGCGCTTGTCGGCGATCTCGACGCCGCCGACGTTGGTGCCGATCTCCATCCCGCGAAAGCCGAGCTTCTTCATGCAGAACTCGAGCTCGCTCACCGCGGCCTTCGGGTCCTGCATCGGCGCGGTGCCGAGCGCGACGAAACGGTCAGGGTTCGATGCGGCGACTTCGGCGAGGCGCTCGTTGATCGCACGCGACGTCTGCCGTCCCACCTCGGCGTCGACGCCGTAGTAGTACTGCAGGGGTGAAGTCGAGATCGCCTGCACGTCGATGCCCATCGCGTCCATGTCTTTCAGGCGCTGCTCGATCGAGGTGAGCTTGCGGTCGAGCTGCGCGCGCAGCTTCCGCTGGTGCTGCTCGGTGCGCTTGTTGCCGTAGCGCGCGAGCGCGTCGCCGTGCTTTTCGGTCCTGGCCATGTCGTCGGCGGCGGGCGTGTGCACGTGGCAGTGCAGGTCTACGCTAAGGGTGGTGTTGGCGCGCTTGACCACCTTGCGATCGGCGGCGCGTGCGGCGGCCGCGCACGAGGTGGGACGGCATGTGAACAGCATCGGGCTCTCCTCCGTTTTCTCGATACAAAGCGCGGTATTGTATGCTTGCGCACCATCACACCAACGCGTTACAGGAGGGAGGAGCGATGCACGCAGGCACACACACGCATAACAACGCCGGCAGCGTGCCGGCGATCGTCTATACCGGCTGCGACGGACTGCCGCTCGAATCGCCGATGGAAGCTGTTTCCGCAGCCGCAGGTTCGGCCGCGGGGGCGCAAGCCCAGGGCAAACGCCGCGAAGTGACCGTCGGCGGCAAGCGCGTCAAGGTGATCGACGTGCACGCGCACTGCATGATTCCCGAAGCGCTCGCGCTGCAGGGCAAGACGCCCCACGAGGAGCGCGGTCCGGGCATCGGTGAGGTCGGCGCGCGGCGGCTCAAAGAGATGGACGCCGCGGGTATCGACGTCGAGGCGCTCAGCATCAACCCGCACTGGTATCGCGAGGACAAGGACAAGGCGGTCGAGATCGTCCGCATCAACAACGAGCGGCTCGCGGAGTATTGCGGGACTTATCCCGATCGCATCGTCGCGTTCGCGTCGGTCACGCTGCAGTTCCCCGACCTTGCCGTGCAGCAGCTCGAGCGCGCGGTGAAGAAGCAGGGCCTGCGCGGTGTGGCGGTCGGCGCGAGCTGCGCCGGTGTCGATTTCTCGGACAGCAAGTTCCACCCGTTCTGGGCGAAGTGCCAGGAGCTCGGCATCCTCGTCTTCATCCATCCGCAGAGCACGCCCGAGCTGCATAAAAGGCTGGCGGGCAACGGCTGGCTCGCGAACACGATCGGCAATCCGCTCGACACCACGATCTGCCTGTCGAAGCTCATCTTCGAAGGCACGCTCGACAAGTTCCCGAACCTGAAGTTGTGCTCGGCCCACGGCGGCGGCTACCTGCCGTCGTACGCGCCGCGCTCGGACAACGCGTGCCGCGTCGGGCCGGACCAGTGCAACCCGGCGATCAAGCTCAAGAAGAAGCCGACCGAGTACCTGCGCGACATGTACTTCGACACGCTGGTGTTCACGTCGGAAGGTCTGCGCCACCTCGCGCACGAAGTCGGCACGAGCCAGCTCGTCGTCGGCACCGACCACCCGATTCCCTGGCACCAGAACCCGGTCGATCACATCATGAACACGCCGGGCTTCACCGACGAAGAGCGCATGGACATGCTGGGCCGCACGGCGGCGAAGCTGCTCAAGATCGAGTGAGGGCGTTTTCAACCGCAGAGGACGCAGAGGCGCGCAGAGGCACTAACCGTCATCGCGAGGCGCGCGGCAGCGCGACGTGGCGATCTCGTGGCGCACGGTTTTTCGTTCGCAACGGGATTGCTTCGTCGCTGATGCTCCTCGCAATGACAACCGTAGGCGCGCCGCTGCACGCGGCGCAGGTGACGTTGCCCGAGGTCGTCGTGAGAGACGCGCCCGTCACGCCGCTCAACACCCACGCGCCGGTGGACAGCGCGACGCGCCTCGGGCTGCCGGTGCGCGAGATTCCGGCGACGGTGGACGTGGTCGACGAGGACACGATGCGACGGCGCGGCTACCGCACGGTCACCGAAGCGATCCAGGGCGCGGTCGGCGTGACCGCGGGAGACTTTCCCGCGGAGCCCGCGGCGTTCTCGCTGCGCGGGTTCTCCAGCAGCCAGATCAACACCCTCTACAACGGCATCCGCATCGGGCCGCAGAACATGACCTCGCGCGTGATGGACAGCGCGAACCTCGAGCGCGTCGAGGTGCTGCGCGGTCCCGCGTCGCTCATGTCGGGCGAGGGCGCCGCCGGCGGCGCGGTCAACTTCGTCACGCGCACGCCGCATACCGGCGCGGTCGAGAACGAGCTCTTCGTCTCTTACGGTTCGTTCAACACCTGGCGTTCCAGCTTCGGTTCCGGCGGGAGCACCGCGCGGCCGGGGCTGGACTATCGCTTCGATCTTTCGCGCTCTTCGGGCGACGGCTTCGTCCACGACACGCACAGCGAGAACTACCATCTCTCCGGCCAGCTCGATGCCCGCGTGTCGTCCGCGCTGAAGGTGTTCGTCGCGGCGGAGGCGAAGCGCGACCGCGCGAGCGCGTACTGGGGCACGCCGCTGGTGTCGGCCGCGTTCTCGGGCGGCAACGCGAAAGGCGGCATCATTGCCGGCAACACCCCCGCGCTCGGCGATGTGGCGATCGACAATCGAACGCTCAAGACCAATTACAACGTGAAAGACAACGTCAACGAGGCCGAAGAGTACTGGCTGCGCGGCGGTGTGGACTGGGCCGTCGCGCGCGGCGTGACGTTCCGCAACCAGGTCTATTACTACGCCGCCAAGCGCGAGTGGAAGAACGCCGAGGTCTACGCGTTCGCGGGCGGCGCCATCAACCGTGACCGCTTCTACATCGCACACGATCAGAGCCTCGCGGGCAACAACGCGCACCTCACGTGGGACGCGAACGTGGCGGGCTTCGAGAACCGCCTGGTCGTCGCGCTCGAAGTGAGCACGCTGGATTTCAAGCGGCCGGGCGCGGGTGCGCCGTTCGGCGGCGACACCGTGACGGTGGTCGATCCGAATCGCGGCTTCTACGGCCCGCTCGCGCTGCAGCGCCAGACCGCGCGCATCGACACCGCCGCCGCGGTCTTCGAGGACCGGCTGAAGCTCACCAGGACGCTCGCGCTGGTGGGCGGCGTGCGCCACGAGCACATCAACCTCGACCGCGGCTCGACCGATCCGACCGGCGCCGATCGTGCGGGCTTCCCGTTCTCGAAGAAGTGGCATCCGACGACCGGCCGCATCGGCTTCACGTGGGAGACCGTGCCGGGGCTCATCTTCTACGGCCAGTACGCGACCGGCGCGGACGTGGCGGCGAACAATCTCTTCCTGCTCGGAGCGACGCAGCCGCTCGACCTCACGCGCTCGCGCACCTACGAAGCGGGCGTGCGTCATCTCTTCTGGGACCGCCGCGCCGAATGGACGCTCGCGTACTTCGACATCGAGCGCCGCAACGTCTTTGCGGCGCAGGGCGGGCAGTCGCTCAACATCGCGGGCAGGCAGGTGTCGAACGGCGTCGAGGCGGCCGTCGGCGTGCGCCCGACGAACGCGTGGAACCTGTGGGCGAATTACGCCTACACCGACGCGCGCTATGAGGATTACGTCTTCACCGGCGGCACGTTCTCGGGCAACACACCGCCCAACGTGCCGCGCGTCGTCGCCAACGCCGGCGCGTCGTATCGCTTCGCGACCACCACGCCGCTCGAAGTCGGTGCGTCGGTGCGCTACGTCGGCGACCGCTACAACAGCGACGCGAACAACGTGAAGCTGCTCGCGTACACCGTCGCCGACGCCTACGCGGCGGTCGACTTGAGGAAGACGCGGCTCGCGTTTCGCGTGCGCAACCTCACCAACGAGCACTACGCGGCGTGGGGCGATCCGTTCTATCCCGACCAGATCCTCCTCGGCGCGCGCCGCAGCTACGAAGTGTCGGGGACGTTCAGATTCTGAACGGCGCAATGCGCGCGCTGACCCTGATCCATCGCTGGCTCGGTGTCGCGTTCGCGCTGTTCTTCGCGATGTGGTTCGCGAGCGGCATCGTGATGCACTTCGTGCCGTTCCCCGCGCTGACCGAAGCCGAGCGCATCGACGGGCTCGCGCCGCTGTCGGGCACCGCGATTCAGAACGGTCCCGACGCCGCGATCCGCGCGTCCGGCCTCGCCGAAGCCGATCGGGTGCGGCTCTTCGTGCGCAGCGACGGCGCGATCTACGTGATCAGGTCCGGCGCGAGCGTCGTCGCGCTGCACGCGGAGAATCTCTCGCCAGCCGGCGTGCGCACGGGTGAGCTTGCGGTCGCGATCGCGGCCGACCACGCGCGCCGCCGCGGTCTCGATGTCTCGCACGCGAGCCTCGAAGCGCTCGCCGATTACGACCAGTGGAGCGTGCCGAACGATCTCGACCCGCACCGCCCCTTGTATCGCATCGCGCTCGGCGACGCCGCGGGTACCGAGCTCTACGTGTCTTCGCAGACGGGCGAAGTGGTGCGCGACACCACGCGGCGCGAGCGCGCGTGGAACTATGCGGGCAGCGTCGTGCACTGGATCTATCCGACGGTGCTCAGGCGCAACTGGCCGCTGTGGGATGCGACGGTGTGGACGCTCTCGCTGATCGCGCTCCTGACGGCGATTGCGGGCGTCGCGCTCGGCGTTCTGCGCATGCGCTGGCGCAGCCTCTCGACGCCGTATCGCGCGTGGCACGCGTGGCATCACGCGCTCGGCATCGGCTGCGCGCTGTTCGTGCTGACGTGGATAGCGAGCGGGTGGCTGTCGATGGATCACGGGCGGATCTTCTCGACCGGCAAGCCCGATGCGCACGAGGCTCGGGCGTTCACCGGCGAGCTTCTCGTGACGATGCTCGGAGCCACCGCGCTCTCCGGCGCCGAAACGGCCGCGCGTGAGCTCGGGTGGTTCGACTTCGGCGGCCGCGCGTACCGCCGCGAGCGCATCGACCTCGAGCGCCAGCACCTGCGGACGTTCCCGCGCTCGGCGTTACGCGACGAGCCGTGGCTCACCGACGACGAAGTGACCGCCGCCGCACGGCGGCTCGCAGGCTGCGGAAGTGTTGCCGTCGTGGGCGGCGACGATGCGTATGCGATGAAGTCTGCGACTCCCGGTGCACCGGTGTATCGCGTGCAGTGCGGCGAGACGTGGCTGCACGTCGACGGCGCGAGCGGGGCGCTGCTGGAAAGGCTCGATCCGTCGCGGCGTGCGTATCGGTGGCTCTACAGTGCGCTGCATACGCTCGACTTCCCGGCTTTGATGCAGCGGCCGACGCTCAGGACCGCGATCGTCGTCGTGTTGTGCGCAGTCGGCTTTGTGTTCAGCATGACCGGCGTGGTGATCGGTTGGCGCCGGCTGACGAAGCCAAACCCAAATCCACCCCCACCCTAACCCTCCCCTGAGGGGGAGGGAATACCCGCGCGAACGCCTTGCGTCACCGCTTCACCCGTCACCGCTTCATCCGTCACCGCCTTACACGTCACCGCTTTACCCGGCGGGCGCGCTAATTGCGGCTCGCCGGTGTTGCAACTCCGTTTTTTTCTCGCATGAAACCCCACACGCTTATTTACCTGTCGCTGCTCGCGCTGTGCGCCTGCGGCGAGACCGCGCGCCTTCCCGAAAGCGCCGGCGTCGGACCGAATCCCAAGCTGCCGGAGCCGAACCAGACCCTGATCCCGACCGTGCACGTGGCCGAAGCCAAAGGCTGGTCGCAGGGCGGCGCGCCGGCGGCCGGCGCGGGCCTCGCGGTCAACGCCTTCGCCGCGGGGCTCGACCATCCGCGGTGGGTCTACGTGCTGCCCAACGGCGATGTGCTCGTCGCCGAGACCAACGCCCCGCCCAAGCCGGAGGACGGCAAAGGCATCAAGGGCAAGATCATGAAGCACATGCAGAAGAAAGCCGGGGCGGGCGTGCCGAGCGCGAACCGCATCACGCTGCTGCGCGACGCCGACGGCGACGGGTTGGCCGAGACGAAGACCGTGTTCCTCGAGAAGCTCAACTCGCCGTTCGGGATGACGCTCGTCGGCGGTGACCTGTACGTCGCCAACTCCGATGCGCTGGTGCGCTTTCCGTACAAGGCCGGCGACACGTACATCGCCGCGGCGCCGGCGAAGGTGACCGACCTGCCGGGCGGACCGCTCAACCATCACTGGACCAAGAACGTCATCGCCCATCGGGGCGGCTCCAAGCTGTACGTCACCGTCGGCTCGAACAGCAACGTCGCGGAGAACGGCATCGAGAAGGAAGAGGGCCGCGCGGCGATCTGGGAAGTCGATGCTGCGACCGGCGCGCATCGCATCTTCGCGTCGGGCCTGCGCAATCCGAACGGCATGGCGTGGGAGCCTTCGACCGGCGCGCTGTGGACCGTCGTCAACGAGCGCGACGAGCTCGGCAGCGATCTCGTGCCCGACTACCTCACGTCGGTACGCGACGGCGGCTTCTACGGCTGGCCGTACAGCTATTACGGCAAGCACGTCGATGCGCGCGTCAAGCCGCAGCGCGAAGACCTCGTCGCGAAAGCGATCGTCCCCGATTACGCGCTCGGCACGCACGTCGCGGCGCTCGGCCTCGCGTCTTCGGCGGGCAACAAGCTGCCGCCGCAGTTCGCCAACGGCATGTTCATCGGCCAGCACGGCTCGTGGAACCGCAAGCCGCGCAGCGGCTACAAAGTGGTGTTCGTGCCGTTCGAAGCCGGCAAGCCGACCGGGCAGCCGGTCGACGTGCTCACCGGTTTCGTGAAGAACGACGAAGCGTCAGGCCGCCCGGTCGGCGTCGCGATCGATACGCGCGGGGCGCTGCTGGTGGCGGATGACGTGGGGAATACGGTTTGGAGGGTTACCGCCGCGAAGTAAAAAGTGACGGACGAACCGGTGACGGATAAGTCGGTGACGAAAACCGGTGACATGAAACGGTGACGCGTAGGGTGCGTTAGCGCCGCCAGGCGCGTAACGCACCGCTAAGGGCTTGCTACTCGAGTCCTTCGACGATCCGCAGGTCTCGTTCGCACGCATCGCCCAGCACCCGCAGCGCTTCCTGGTAGCCCGGGCTGTCGTGGGCCTGTATCGCTTTCTCGACGCTCTCGAACTCGATCACCACGGTGCGCTGCTCGAGCCCTTTTTCGTAGACTTTCGCGGGCATGCCGCGCACCAGGAACTTCGCGTTCGCGGCCTGCATGACGGGTGCGGCGAGCTTCGCGTACGCCGCGAGCTTCTCGGGGTCCTTGAGCGAGCGGAAGCAGCTGATCCAGTAGCCTTTGGCCATCGTTCTCTCCTTGGGGTGTCGGGCCGGCTATGGTAATGCAGTTGCGCTCGCCGCGAGGGGCGACGCCTCGAAGTGGTCCAGAAGCTGTGCGACGTCGTCGAAGATCGCGATGGCGCCCGCTTCGCGCAGCGCCTCGGCCGGAAATCCGCCGCAGAGGAGCGCGATCGTCTTCATGCCGCAGCGCGCGGCGGCGATGACGTCGTACGGCGTATCGCCGACCACGATCGCCTCGTCCGGAGCGACGCCGTCGAGCCGTGCGAGCGCGGTCTCGAAGATGTCGGGACAGGGCTTGGAGCGCTCGACGTCGTCCTTGCTCGTCGCGACGTCGACGAGATCCTCGACTTCGAGCGTCTTCTGGTGATGCTCGACCTCGGCTTCTTGCGACGAGCTCGCGAGCGCGATCTTCACGCCCGAGCGCTTCAAGCGCTCGAAAAGCTCGCGGACCTTGGGAAACGGCGTCACACCCGGCAGGTAGTCGCGCGTGAAGATCTCGACGCGTAGAGCTTCGAGCGCCTGTCCGAAGCGCTCGAGCTCGTGCTGCGACAGGAACACCGGCATGAGCTGGTCGCCGCCTTTGCCGATCTGGGCAAACACCTCCTCGGCTGACAGCTCTTTGCCGTAATGGGCGAACGCTTCGCGCCACGCTTCGACGTGGCCGAGGTTGGAATCGACGAGGGTCCCGTCGACGTCGAAGATCACGGCTTTGAGCACGGCGCCTCCTTGTGAACCGAGGCCCCGTGCAAGACTCACGCCCTGCCGCGGTGCGGTGCCTTCACACTTTCTTCATAACCGCTGCACCGGGCGTACACGCCGCGGTTGCTAACGTGATCGACCGCGGGCAAGGACGCCGCATTCCCATCCCCAGGAGGCGTTTCGTGCAGGACACCAAACAGACTCAACCGTCGCAGAAGTTCAAGGACATGAGCTTCGGCGGCAAGATCGTGTTCATCGGCAAGGTCGTCGTATTCCTCTGCAGCTTCGGCTTCGCATTTCCCCTGATCTTCAACGATTGAGCTGTGCTCAAATCGTTGAAGATCCGGAGAACGCCAAGGAGGGAACCAAGGTCCCCTCCTTGGACCTCCCTCCTTTAGATACCCTATTTGGCGAGCGGGTCGGGGCGAAGCTGGAACTTCGCCACCTTCGGCCGTGTGCCCTTGCCGGTCTCCATGTGGAAGGGCGCGCGCGTCGACGTCGTCGCCCATAAGGCGCGTCCTTTCCATCCGCCGTTCGGATCGTCGATACGGCCGTCCAGCCATTTCGCGTAGAAGCCCATCGGGTACGGCACGCGCAGGATCACCCACTTGCCGTCGACGAGCGCGAGCAGACCGTCGTTGAGGTTCCCCGTCGCGATCGGCACGTTACGGCCGAGACCGAACGTATCGAACTGGTCGACCCAGGTGTAGTAGCTCGATTCGACGCTGCCGCTCGCTTTGACGTTCTCGAATTGCGGCCCCGGGAACGCGTAGAGCGTCCAGCCTTCGGGGCAGTGCCTGCCCGTCGCTTTCGGCCCGTTGAGCGGGCCTTTGCATCTGCGCCGGTCGAAGCTCGCGAGATGCCCGCTCGCGAGTGACGACCACACCACCCCGTTGCGATCGATGTCCATGCCGCGCACGCCGTAGCCGTTCATCTCGACCGGGTACTCGAAGACTTCGGCGAGCGCGGTGTGCGTCGGGTCGGGGCCCGGATTCACCCTCACCAGATTCCCCGGAAAGCCCAGCGACGAGCCCCAGACCGAGCCGTCCACCGGATTCACCGCGACGCCGTAGAAACCGGCTGCGATGCGCTTGTCCTTCGTCGGATCGACCGGTTGATCGGGCTCGACGTAGTCGTCGCGCTTGCCGTTGCCGTTGGTGTCGAGCACGAAAGGCGTCCACCCCTGCGCGCGCTGCTCGTCGCCGGTCTCTTCGAAGACCTTGCGGTTGAACCATCCGATCACCTGGTTCCCCGAGTCGCCGCTCGTCCACAGCGTGTGGCTCGCGTCCTCGGCGAACACCAGGTGATGGGTCTGGAAGCACGTGCTGATCAGCGTGAAGCGGCGGGTCTTCGGGTCGTACATCGAAAGATGGCGATTCGCGCGATTGAGCGGAAACGCTTTCGCCGACGGATGGCCCGAGCCTGCACGGCAGAACGCGGGATTGTCCGGCGGGCGCACGCGCGCCGTGAACCAGACTCGCGCCTGCTCGTCGAGCATCGGGTTGTGCATCGAAGTCTGGCTGTCCCAGATGCGCGTCTCGCCCCAGTAGGGCGAAGCGGTGTAGCTGAGCGCCTTCGACGAGGGCGTGTTCGGATCGCGCACCGGGTGCTTCACCTCGCTCGCGACGTGCTTCACCGGATCGAGCACCGGCAGGAAGTCGGTGCTCTCTTCGGTGGTGCCGAACAGCGGCCCGTTGGCGTTGACGGTCGGCTTGCGCTTGTCGGTCGAGATCTGGTCGTGCATGTACGCGGTCGGGCGGCTCCAGTCCCACAGCGTGATGACGACGTTGCGCTCGACGCCTTGCGGCCTCGCGGGCTGCGATGCCGGCACTGCGCCCGCCGCGATGCGGTCGGTCCATTCGCCGTACAGCTTCAGAGCGTGCTGGGCGGCGACGCGCGAGATCGCGTTGGTCATCGAGGTCATTGCCTGCCCCGACAGGATGCGGCGCGTCCACGCGTCGGTCGCGCTCATGTGCGCGAAGTCTTTCGGGATGGTGCGCGTCGCCTTGTTGCCGAGCTGGTGGCAGGTGATGCAGCCGTTGGTCTTCACGACGTTGAGCCACTCGGGCTGCGTCTTCGCCCTGGTGATGCTCGTGCCGAACTCCGAAGGCTCGGGAATCTTCAGCATCGAGTACCAGTACGCGGCCGGGTAGTATTCGGCCGCCGCGGCAGGCGTGGGCGCGACGGGCGCCCGGAGATCGACGAGCTTGCCCGGCGCCGTGGTCGTCTTCGGCGAATCGACCAGGCCGTAGCCGCGCGCCCACACGGTGTAACCGGCCTGCGGCAGGTCGGGGATGACGTAACGACCGCGATCGTCGGTGACCACGATCTTGACGTAGCGCGTCGGCAGGTCGTTGGTCTCCGCGATCACCCACACGCCGGCTTCGGGCCCCTGGGCGCTGGTGACGACGCCCCCGATGTCGCGCGAACTCACGGTGACGGCTGCTGCGCTCTTCTCCTGCGCGGTCGAAACCTGCCACGCCGCGAGCGCGGACGCGAGCAGGGCTGTTACGGCAAAGCGTGACGTCGTCATGCGCTCCTCCGTCGGCGGTCGTTGTATCGACGATAATAAGCGCGTCGCTATGAATGCCCAAGCGCAAACGCGAACGCTGCCCCAGGTCTTCGCACTCGGCGTCACCCAGACGATCGCGTGGGCGTCGTCGACCTATCTCATCGCCATCCTCGCGCGGCCCATCGCCGAAGAGCTCGGGCTCTCGCTGTCGACCGTGTTCGGCGCGTTTTCGATCTCGCTCGTCGTCATGGCGCTCACCGGTCCGTCGGCCGGCCGCGCGATCGACACCCGCGGCGGTCGCGGCGTGCTGCTCCTGTCGAACGTCGTGCTCGCGGGCGGCCTCGCGCTGCTCGGCGCGGCGCACGAGCCCGTGGTGTTGTTCGCGGCGTGGTGCGCGATCGGCTGGGGTATGGCGCTCGGCCTCTACGACGCGGCGTTCGCGACGCTGGTGCGCCTGCACGGGGAGGCGGCGCGCGCGCCGATCACCGGCATCACGCTGATCGCCGGCTTCGCGAGCACCGTCGGCTGGCCGCTCACCGCGTTCGTCGCCGAGCGCTACGGCTGGCGCGTGAGCTGTTACGCGTGGGCGGTGCTGCACATCGCGGTCGCACTGCCGGTCAATCTGCTCTTCGTCCCGAAGGTCGCGCGGCGCGCGCCGAGCGCGTCCGATCGCAAAGAGGCGTCGGCATCGGTATTCGGCGCCGACGCACAGGAAAAGCGCGCGTTCGTGCTGCTCGCGCTGTTCGCCGCGCTGACCGCGTTCGTCACTTCGGCGATGGCCGCGCACCTGCCGGGCCTGCTGGTCGCGGCGGGCACCACCGCCGTGGGCGCGATCGCCGCGGGCGCGCTGCTCGGTCCGGCGCAGGTCGCGGCGCGCTTTCTCGAGTTCACCGCCTCGCGCCGCTTCGACCTGCACCCGCTCGCGAGCGCGCGCATCGCGACCGCGTGCCATCCGCTCGCAGGATTCGCGCTCGCCTTTTTCGGCGGCCCGACCGCGGTCGCGATGGCGTTCGCGGTGCTGCACGGCGCGGGCAACGGCCTGATCACGATCGCGCGCGGCACGCTGCCGCTCGCGATCTTCGGTGCCGCCGGCTATGGTCATCGCCAGGGCGTGCTCGGGGTCCTCGCGCGCGCCATGCAGGCGCTCGCCCCTTACGCGTACGGCCTGGTGCTCGAGCGCGCCGGCGCCGGCGCGGCGATTGCCTTGTCGGTCGGGCTGTCGCTGGTCGCGCTGGCGACGCTGCTCGTGCTCGCAGCGCCGTCAACGCGGGCCTAGCGCCCGGCGTTTCTTCCCACAGGAGGCTTCGGTGAAAAGCATCTTCGTTGCGCTCGTGGCGGCGCTCGCGGCCGCCGGTTCCGCGTGGGGCGCCGACAACCTGGGCGAGCAGGAAGCCGCCGAATTGCGCCAGCGCGCGCAGGAATTCCAGAACCTGCGCGAGCGCGATCCGGAGTTCCAGCCGGGCGAAGGCCGCAGCGCGCCGGAGCCCGAGCGCGCGAGCGGTAAGCGCGCCAAGAAACACGCCGCCAGGACGACTGCGCCGGTGAAACAGACGCCGGCCAAAGAGCCGCTGGACAAGAAGGCGAAGCGGTCGCTGAAGAACATCCCCGGGGCGTTCGTGCGCAAGTGAAGCGGCTCGTCCTCGCGCTCGTCTTGGCCGTCGCGTCGGCCGCCGCGGCGGCGGCGGATTTCGGCGCTGTCGTCATGCACGGCAAGTGGGGCTCGCCCGACCAGCACGTCGCGGCGATCGCCTCCGCGCTCGCGAAGCAGGGGTATCTCGTGGTCTCGCCCGAGATGCCGTGGTCGCGGCGGCGCAACTACGACCGGACCGTCGAAGAAGCCGACGCCGAGATCGATGCGCAGATCGAGAAGCTTCGGGCCGGCGGCGCCCAACGCATCGTGCTCGTCGGCCACAGCATGGGCGCGGCGTATGCGCTGCACTACGCGGGCCGGAGCCAGGTCGACGCGATCGTCGCGATCGCGCCGGGACACCGGCCGGAAGCGCCGCGCATCGCGCAGGCGCTCGCCAACGACGTCAGCCGTGCGCGCAACCTCGTCGCGGCGGGCAAGGGCGCCGAGGTCGTCTCGTTCACCGATTTCAACACCGGCGGACGCAGGAGCCGCATCAGCGCGAGCGCGGCGGTGTTCGCGAGCTACTTCGATCCGCAAGGCCCGATGAACCTCTCGCGCAACGCCGCGGGCATCAAGCCCGCGCCGGTGCTCTGGCTCGTGCCGGCGCGCGAGGAGTCGCCGCTGCGCGAGGGCAACCTCGCGCTCTTCAAGCGGCTGCCGGAGAATCGGTCGAACAGGCTCGGAGAGCCGTCGAGCGATCACCTCAATGCGCCCCAGGCGTCGGTGGAGATGGTGGTGGAGTGGCTGCGCGGCTTGGAGAAGAAGTGATGAGATGAAGGTGATGAGGTAAAGGTGAGGACTTGGGGTGCGTCAGGCGCCAGCCGTAACGCACCGTGCCGTAGAGCGCGCGGCAGCGCGCCATTACCTCATCACTTCTTCAAGGCCTTAAAATAGCGCCACCGGCATCGTCTCCCACGAAGGTTCCAACATGGCCACCCCCCTCTTCCACCTCGCTTTCCCCGTCGACGATCTCGCCAAGGCGCGCGCGTTCTACGGCGACCTCCTGGGCTGCCCCGAAGGGCGCTCGGCCGAGGACTGGGTCGATTTCGATTTCTACGGCCACCAGATCGTCGCGCACCTCGCACCCGAAGAAGTCGGGCATCGAGCGACGTCCAAGGTCGACGGTGACAACGTCCCGGTGCGGCACTTCGGCGCGATCCTGTCGATGACTCAATGGGAAGCGCTCGCCGACAAGCTCCGCAAGGCAGGCACCCGGTTCATCATCGAGCCGCACGTGCGCTTCAAAGGCCAGGTCGGCGAGCAGGCGACGATGTTCTTCCTCGACCCGTGCGGCAATGCGCTGGAGTTCAAGTCGTTCGCGGATCTGTCCCAAGTATTTGCGAAGTAGGGTGCGCGGTAGCGCACCGCTAAAGGCGCGGTGCGCTCGCGCGCACCCTACGGACCCGAACGTCTCTCCCTCAACGCGCACCCACGCTCGAACTGCTTGCAAAATAGTCAACGCAATCACTACACTGCGCGTTCTTCGGTTCACGGTTCCGAGCCGATCCAACAGGAGGAATTCCATGTTTCGCACCATGAAGGCGCTGCTGTGGGCGGCGTCCGCAGTTCTCGCGTTCTCGGCGCCGGTTCAGGCGCAGGAGAAGATCCAGCTTTCGATCGCGACCGGCGGCACCGGCGGCGTGTACTACCCGCTCGGCGGCGGCATGGCGAACGTGCTGTCGAAGCACGTGCCCGGCCTGACCGCGACCGCCGAAGTGACCGGCGGCTCGGTCGATAACCTCAAGCTCATCGGCACCGGCAAGCCGTACATCGCGATGTCGATGGCGGACGCCGGCCTCGATGCATACAAGGGCGAGGACAAGTTCAAGGGCCACAAAGTGCCGGCCCGCACGCTCATGATCATGTACCCCAACCGCATGCACGTGGTGACGGTCGACGGCACCGGCGTCAACACGATGGCCGATCTCAAGGGCAAGCGCGTGTCCACCGGCTCGCCCGGCAGCGCGACCGAAGTCATGGCGTTCCGCCTGATCGAAGCCGCGGGCCTCGATAAAGACAAGGATATGAAGCGCGAGCGCCTCGGCGTCGCCGAGTCGGTGAACGCGATCAAGGACAAGAAGATCGACGCGTTCTTCTGGGTCGGCGGCCTGCCCACCGCGGCGGTGACCGACCTCGCCGCGACCCCCGGCGTGAAGATCAAGCTGGTCGACCACGCCAATCTCATCCCGGCGATGAACAAGAAGTACGGGAACCTGTACTTCGCCGACGTGATCCCGAAGGCGACCTACAGCGGCATGGCCGCCGACAACCACATGGCGTCGGTGGCGAACATCCTGGTCGCGAACGAGAAGATGTCCGACCAGACCGCGTACAACATCGTGAAGACGGTGTTCGAGCACAAGCCCGAGCTCGTGGCGGTCCACAAGGAAGCCGAGAACTTCAAGCTCGAGAACCAGAAGCAGTCGGCGACGCCGATCCCGTTCCATCCGGGCGCGCTGAAGTACTACAAAGAAAAAGGCCTGAAAGTCCAGTAAGGCCTGCGCCGCTCCACGGATCAAAACCCCGCCTTCGCGGGGTTTTTTGTTTGTATGATGCGGATGGACGAAGCGGGGAAACGCCTTCGGGAGGAGCAGCGGATGTCTGAAAAAGAATTGCCGATCGTCGACGAGAAGAACCTCAACGTTGAGCAGGCGGAGCTCACCGAGGAGCAGAAGAAGCGCCTCGAGGAATTCATCGAGGAGGAAGAAGGCGCGCTCAACAAGTATCGCGGGGTTCTGGCGGTCATCATGACGCTGCTCGCGATCGCGATGTCGCTGTTCCACCTCTACGCCGCGGTCGAGATCGTCCCGGCCTTCATCCTGCGCCCGGTACACGTGGCGTTCGCGCTCGCGCTGGTGTTCCTGCTGTTCCCGATCCACAAGCGATTCCGCCACCGCCTCATGTGGTGGGACGTCATCTTCGCGCTCCTCTCGGTCGGCATCATCGCCTACATCCTGTACTGGGGCGACGAGCTCGGCGACCGTGCGACGGTGCCCGAGCCGCTCGACATCTGGGTCGGGGTCGCGCTGATCGTGCTCATCCTCGAAGGCTGCCGCCGCAGCTCGACGTGGATACTGCCGTTCATCTGCGGGCTGTTCCTCGCCTACGCGCTGTTCGGTCCGTACCTGCCGGCGCCGTGGACCCACAAGGGTTACGAGGTGTCGCGCCTCGTCGGCTCGCTGTACATGACGCTCGAAGGCATCTTCGGCACCGCGGTCGACGTGTCGTCGACGCTGATCATCCTGTTCACGATCTACGGCGCGGTATTGCAATACACCGGAGCCGGCAAGTTCTTCATCGACTTTTCCTTCGCGGTGATGGGCGGCAAGCCGTCGAGCGCGGGACGCGCCGTCGTCATGGGCTCGTTCCTGCTCGGCGGACCGTCGGGCTCGGGCGTCGCGACCACGGTGACGCTCGGCTCGGTCGCCTGGCCGCTCTTGCAGCGCTCGGGCTACGGCCGCGAAGCCGCGGGCGGCCTGCTCGCCGCCGGGGGCCTCGGTGCGATCCTGTCGCCGCCGGTGCTCGGCGCCGCGGCTTTCCTGATCGCGGAGTTCCTGAAGATCTCGTACCTCGACGTCATCCTGATGGCGACGATCCCGACGATCCTGTTCTATCTCGCGATCTTCATCATGGTCGAGATCGACGCGCGCAAGTTCGGGATGGCGACGGTCATGCTCGACAAGCATCAGACCGCGTTCGCGCTGGCGCGGCGCTACTGGTATCACTTCGTGTCGCTGCTCGCGATCGTCGTGTTCATGCTGCTCGGCTACTCCCCGGTGCTCTCGGTGTTCTGGGCGACCCTGACGACCGCGGTGCTGTCGTTCCTCCACCGCGATACCGCGATCGTGCCGTACGAGTTCTTCACCGGTCCGGGCCCGCGCGTGCGGACGGTCTGGCATTCGGGCCTCGTCAAGGCGCTCGAAGGCGGCTCGCTCGGCATGCTGAACGTCGCGATGACCTGCGCGTCCGCCGGCATCATCGTCGGCGTGGTCACGCTGACCGGCCTCGGGCTCAAGTTCAGCCAGATCGTGCTCGACTATGCCGAGAGCGGCGCGCACGGCCTCGTCGCGTTCTGGAGCTTCTTCGGCGCGGCGAACACGCCCGAGCTCCTGCACGACATGCGGCTCCTGCTCACCGCGATGTTCACCTCGCTCATCGTATGGATCGTCGGCCTCGCGGTGCCCGTGACCGCGTCCTACATCATCTGTGCGGTCATCGCCGCGCCCGCGCTGATCAAGCTCGGCGTGCCCGATTTCGCGGCGCACATGTTCATCTTCTATTACGCGGTGCTCTCGGAAGTCTCGCCGCCGACCGCGCTGTCGCCTTTCGCTGCGGCCGCGATCACCGGCGGCGGGCCGTACAAGACGACGCTGCAGTCGTGGAAGTACACCGCGCCTGCGTTCCTCGTGCCGTTCATGTTCGTGCTCGACCCCGCGGGCGTGGGCCTCCTGCTGACCGGCTCGTTCAAAAACCTCGCGGCCGCCGACTGGGGATCGATCGCGCGGGTGACGATCACCGCAGCGTTCGGCATCGCGGCGCTCGCGGGCGGATTACAGGGGTGGCTGCTCAGGCAGACCAATCTGCTGGAGCGCTGGATGCTCATCGTCGCGGGCCTCATGCTGGTGTATCCCGCGGCGCTGTTCGATTACATCGGTCTCGCGCTGCTGATCGCGGTCGCGGCGATGCAAAAGCTGCGCGCCGCGGCGCCGGCTCCGGCCTGACGATGCTCGAGTCGTATCATGCCAAGCTCGCCACGCCTTTTGCGGTGCTGGGCATCCGCACCGTGGGCGAGCGCGTGACCGACATCGATTACCTGCCGCTCGGCATCGAGACCCTGTCACCGACGACCAAGCTCGCGGCGCGCACGTGCCGCGAGCTCGAGCGCTATCTCGACGATCCGGAGTACGCCCCGCGCGTGCCGTTCGAGTATGCGGGCACCGAGTTCCAGTGCCGCGTCTGGCGCGCGATCAGCGCCATCCCGAGCGGGCACACGCTCACCTACATGGACGTCGCGCGCGCGCTCAAGACCGCGCCGCGCCCCGTCGGCGGCGCGTGCGGGAAGAACCGGCTGCCGATCGTGATCCCGTGCCACCGCGTGCTCGCTTCCGGCGGCATCGGCGGCTTCATGGGCGGCACCGCGGCGACCTCGCTGGCGATCAAGCGCTGGCTGTTGAAGCACGAAGGGATCGTGCGCACGTGACCGCGCGCAACCCGGCGCTCGCGCGCGACGAGATGCTCGACCGCTTCTGCGACACCCTGTGGCTCGAGGACGGTCTCTCGAAGAAGACCATCGAGAGCTATCGCAGCGACCTGAACCTGTTCGGCCAGTGGCTCGCGACCACCCACGCCAAGGGACTGACCGACGCGGACCACGCCGACATCCAGGCCTACCTCGGCCATCGGTATACGAAGAAGACGCGCGCTTCGAGCGCGGCGCGTCTGCTGTCGAGCCTCAAGCGCTTCTATCGCTACCTCGTGCGCTCCAACGAGATCAAGGCCGATCCGACGCTCAGGATCGAGGCCCCCAAGCTGCCGCGAGGCCTGCCCAAGACCATCACCGAAGACGACGTCGAAGCCTTGCTGGCTCAGCCCGACGTGGAGACGCCGGTGGGCTTGCGCGACCGCGCGATGCTGGAGGTGCTGTACGCGAGCGGCCTGCGCGTCACCGAGCTGGTGACGCTGACCGCGTCGCAGCTGAGCCACGACATGGGCGTGGTGCGCGTGATGGGCAAAGGCTCGAAGGAGCGGCTCGTGCCGCTGGGGGAGGAAGCGCTGGCGTGGCTGAAGCGCTACCAGCGCGAAGCGCGGCCGGCGCTCCTCGGACGCAGGACCAGCGACGCGCTCTTCGTCACCGCGCGCGGCGGCGCGATGACGCGGCAGGCGTTCTGGTATCTGCTCAAGCGCTATGCGTTCGCCGCCACACCCGGCAAATCGATCTCACCGCACACCCTGCGGCACGCGTTCGCGACGCATCTCCTGAACCACGGCGCCGATTTACGCGTGGTGCAGCTGCTGCTCGGCCACTCCGACATCTCGACCACGCAGATCTACACCCACGTCGCGCGCGAGCGATTGAAGCAGCTCCACGCCAAGCATCACCCCAGGGGCTGAAAGGGCTGTTTAACCTCAAAGGACGCAAAGGACGCCAAGGAAAGCTGAACATCGCGCACGCCTGACAATGCGACGCTAAATAACCTTTGCGTCCTTTGCGTCCTTGGCGGTCAACCGCTTTTCAAGTCCGCACGCCGCGCTCGATCGTCACGCCGAGGCGCTTCACGCCTTTCAGCGCGCCGAGCTTGGTCACGCTCGCGCGTATCCAGGGCGAGCCGAACTCGGTGAGCACGAGCTGGGCGATGTGCTCGGCGAGCGCTTCGACGAGCACGAAGCGATTGTCGACGAGGCTTTCCTGGATGCGTGCGACGACCTTGGCGTAATCGATGGTGTCGCCGATCCGGTCGGAGCGCTTGTCGCGCGGCGGCAGACCGAACTCGAGGTCGAACTGCACCGTCTGCGGCACGCGCCGCTCCCACTCGTAGACGCCGATCAGTATCTCGAGGCGAAAATCGCTGATGAATATGGTGTCCACGAAATGCAGGAGTCAGGATTCAGAGGTCAGGGCGGGGCGCGCGCGGAATGCGGTTAAAATTCACCGCCGCATTGTAAGTGAAATAACCCGTGACGACTTTCGCGCTCGCCGTCATCGCCTATCTCATCGGCTCGATCTCTTTCGCAGTGGTCACGAGCCGCGCGTTCCGCCTGCCCGACCCGCGCACCTACGGCTCGCAGAATCCCGGTGCGACCAACGTGCTGCGCTCGGGCAAGAAAGCGGCGGCGGCGCTGACGCTGCTCGGGGACAGCCTCAAAGGCTGGGTGGCCGTCGTGATCGCCGCGACGTTCGCCGACAGCCAGACGCTCGAGCTCGCCAAAGCGCTCGCGGCGCTCGCGGCGGTGCTCGGCCACATGTACCCGGTCTTCCATCGCTTCCAGGGCGGCAAAGGTGTGGCGACCGCGCTGGGCGTGCTGTTCGGCCTCAACCTCTACGTCGCGCTCGGCACCGCCGCGACGTGGCTCGTCATCGTCTTCTTCTTCCGCATCTCGTCGCTGGCCGCGCTGGTGTCGGCGCTGTTCGCGCCGTTCGGCACGCTCATGCTCTACAACGCCGGCCATCCGTATTTCGCGAGCGTGGCGGTCATCGCGGCGCTGCTCGTCTGGCGCCATCGCTCGAACATCCGCAACCTGCTGGCGGGCACCGAAGGGCGCCTCGGCAGCAGATCGTAGGGCGCTACGAAGGAGGTTGCAGCTCCGCGAGATCCCACCGGGGCTTCACGCTGAACGCGAGTATTGAAGCATTCGCGTTCGAAAGGTCGCGCTGCAGGCGCAGCGCGCCTGCGAACGCGATCATCGCGCCGTTGTCGGTGCACAGATCGAGGTCGGGGTAGTACACGCGATAACCCCGGGCCGCCGCGCGCGCGGAGAGCTTCTCGCGCAGGAGACGGTTCGCGCCGACGCCGCCCGCGACCACCAGCCGCGTAAGGCCGGTCTCTTCCAGCGCCGCAATCGACTTGGCGACGAGCACTTCGACGATCGCGGCCTGCACTTCAGCCGAAAGATCGGCGCGCGCGACGTCGTCCAGCGGAGCGGCATGCGCGGCGGTCAGCACCGCGGTCTTCAATCCGCTGAAGCTGAACTCGAGATTGCCGCTCGCGAGCATCGGGCGCGGCAGCTTGTACTTGCCGGCGCGGCCGTGCTCGGCGAGCCGGGCGATGGCGGGGCCGCCGGGATAGCCCAGCCCCATCAGCTTCGCGCTCTTGTCGAACGCTTCGCCCGCGGCGTCGTCGAGCGTCTCGCCGAGAAGTGTGTACTCACCCACGCCGTCCACCCGCATGAGCTGGGTGTGGCCGCCGGAGACGAGCAGGGCGACGAACGGGAATTCGGGCGCGGGATCGGCGAGGAGCGGCGACAGCAGGTGCCCTTCGAGGTGGTGCAGCCCGATCGCGGGCACGCCCAGCGCGTAGGCGAGCCCGTGCGCCGCGCTGGTGCCGACGAGGAGCGCGCCGGCGAGACCGGGACCCTCGGTGTAAGCGATCGCTTCGATATCCGGCAGCTCGAGGCCTGCGCGCGCCAGGACCTCGCGCGTGAGCGGCACCAGCCGCCGGATGTGGTCGCGGGACGCCAACTCGGGGACGACCCCGCCGTATTCGGCGTGCATTGCGACCTGGGAGTGCAGGGCGTGGGCGAGCAAGCCTTTGCCGGTGTCGTACAGCGCGACGCCGGTCTCGTCGCACGAGGTTTCGATACCGAGGACGACCATGGGGAAGAGAGGGAAAGCTTTGAAGCAGGGCGGGATTTTGCTTATAATACCCGCCTTTTCCCGCTCGCCGGGGGTTTAGCGCCCGCGGCAAGCTCATCCAACAGGAAACCCCCAGCCTTCTATGCCGACCGTACGCGTCAAGGAAAACGAGCCATTCGAAGTGGCGCTTCGCCGCTTCAAGCGCACCGTGGAAAAGACCGGCCTTCTGACCGAGCTTCGCGCCCGCGAGTTCTACGAGAAGCCCACCTCGGAAAGAAAGCGCAAGCTCGCCGCCGCGATCAAGCGCCACCACAAGCGCCTGCGCTCGCAGCTCCTGCCGCCGAAACTCTACTGAGTTCAGTGAAGGGTCAGGGATGAAGGGTGAAGGGAGTTTCCTTCGCCCTTTTTGCTTTTGCCCTTCACCCTTCACGCATTCACCCTCCACTCCCGATGGCCCTCCGCGACCAGATCAACGAAGACTTGAAGACCGCGATGCGCGCAGGCGATGCCGCGCGCCGCGACGCGCTGCGCCTGCTGACCGCCGCGCTCAAGCAAAAAGAAGTGGACGAGCGCAAAGATCTGGCGCAGAAAAGCGGCGACGAGCGCAAATCGCTCGGGGATCCGGACGTGGTCGCGGTCATCGACAAGATGATCAAGCAGCGCCGCGATTCGATCGCTCAGTTCCGGCAGGGCGGACGCGGCGATCTGGCGGACAAGGAGCAGTTCGAGATCTCGGTGCTCGAGCGCTACATGCCCGCGGCGATGTCCGAAGCGGACATCGATGCCGCCATCGCCGCCGCGATCGCCGAGGCGGGCGCGAAGGGCCCGTCCGACATGGGCAAGGTCATGGGGCCGCTCAAGGCGAAGCTCGCCGGGCGCGCCGACATGTCGAAAGTTTCAGCGCGCGTAAAGCAAAAGCTCGCGGGCTGAATCAGCGAGGAGAGAGGCGAGAGGGGAGAGGAGAGTCGCTGGCGCGCCGGCCGGTGTTTCTCCTATCTCCTTTCCCCTCTCTCCTTTCTATAATCAGTCCGTGATCCCCCAGTCCTTCATCCAGGATCTGCTCCATCGCGTCGACATCGTCGACGTCATCGACCGCTACGTTAAGCTGAAAAAAGCGGGCGCTAACTACGTCGCCTGCTGCCCGTTCCACGCCGAGAAGTCGCCCTCGTTCACGGTCGCGCCGACCAAGCAGTTCTATCACTGCTTCGGCTGCGGGGCGCACGGCACCGCGATCTCGTTCCTGATGGAGTACAGCGGCGTCGGCTTCGTCGACGCGGTCAAGGACCTCGCCCAGAGCGTCGGGATGAAAGTGCCCGAGCCCGAGCGAAGTGAGTACTCACAAAAGAAGGCGAGCGAGACCCACGACCTCTACGGCGTGCTGCTCGAGGCGGCGCGCTACTACCGCTCGCAGCTCAAGGATTCCCCACGCGCGGTGGAATACCTCAAGGGCCGCGGCCTGTCCGGCGACATCGCCAAACGTTTCGGCATCGGCTATGCACCCGATGCGTGGCAGAACCTCGACCAGGCGTTCGAAGACTACGGCGCCAAGCCGCTCGTCACCTCGGGTCTGGTCAAGCAGGGCGAGGGGAGCAAGCGCTACGACGTGTTCCGGGACCGCATCATGTTCCCGATCGTCGACGTGCGCGGCAACGTGATCGGCTTCGGCGGCCGCGTGCTCGACAAGGGCGAGCCCAAATACCTCAACTCGCCCGAGACCCCGGTCTTCGAAAAAGGCCGTGAGCTCTACGGCCTGTACCAGGCGCGCCGCGCCATCCACGACGCCGGCCGGGTGCTGGTCGTCGAAGGCTATATGGACGTGGTCGCGCTGGCGCAGCACGGTGTGGGCTACGCCGTGGCGACGCTCGGCACCGCCACCACCGGCCTGCACGTGCAGAAGCTCTTTCGCCAGGCCGACGAGGTCGTGTTCTCGTTCGACGGCGATGCCGCCGGGCGCCGCGCCGCGTGGCGCGCGCTGGAGAACAGCCTGCCCGAGCTCGTCGACGGCAAATCGGTGCGCTTTCTCTTCCTGCCGCAGGGCGAAGACCCGGACACCTACATCCGCCAACACGGCAAGGACGGGTTCGAGGCGCTGCTCGGCTCGGCGGTCCCGCTGTCGCGCTACCTCCTCGACGAGCTCTCGAGCCGCTCCGACCTCGCGTCGGCCGAAGGCCGCGCGGCCCTGGTGAGCGCCGCCAAACCGCTCGTCACGAAGCTCCAGAAGAGCGCTTTCCGCGCGCAGGTGCTGCATGCGCTCGCCGAGCGCGCGCGGCTCGCCGTCGGCGAAGTCGAGGCGCTGTGCGGCCTCGCCGCCAGCGACGCCGGCGCGCGCGCCAGGGCCGCCCCGCCACCGCTCAAGGCGCCGCGCGCCAAGACCGCGCCCTCGTTGCCGCGCGAAGCGCTGCGCCTGGTCATCAGTGCGCCCCAGCTCGCCGAAACCATGACCGACGACCAGCGGCGGCTGCTCGCCGGCGATCCGGATTACGCGCCGGTCGCGGGTCTGGTCGACCGCATTCGCGACGCGGGAATAAGCACCACGGGCGCCCTGTTCCAGGCCTTGCGCGAGTGGCCGGACGCCGACCTGTACGAATCGTTCGCCGGCGAGGTGCTGGAAGAGACGGCGTCATTCGACGATGCCCGGGCGGACCTCGAAGGCATCCTGGGCAAGCTCGAGCTGCACCGCGTCGAAGCCGAGTACGGGGAGCTGGTGTCCCGCGGCGTCAGCACCGAAGCCGAGCGCGAGCGATTCAACGCGCTGAGGGCGAAACTGGGTGAACTTAAAGGCGGGCGCCGAGTCGGAAACGTTCCGCCGGTCTAACACGCTGGCGGCCGCGCTAAACTCGATCTACGATCGACGATTTGAACCGGCGCGTCCTCAGGGGAGGCCGCGCCTATTGAAAGAACCGCACGCGCCCCCATCGGAAAGAGAGGCGGACGGCGGCAAGAATGGGCGGTGCGCGGCGGCTCCCGAAGCAAGGTTCGCGCCCGATTTGCAAGTCTTATTTAATCGAAACAACGATTTATCGCAGAATCTTTAGGGCCTGAGGACAGGTCTTAGGGTATAATATTCGGTTTTTTCAACGCACCACATTCAAGCCGCGGGGCACCGGACATGGCCAAAGCAAGGAAAGCCGCAGCATCCAAATCCAAGACGTACGCCGGCAGCAGGAGCGCCGCCGCCAAGAGCGCCGCCGCCAGAAAAGGCGCGGCCGCGAAGACGGCCGCTGCGAAGCCGAGCCGGCTCGTCAAGCGCGCCGGCGCCACCGCGCGCTCGGCCAAGACCGCCACCCGCACCGCACTGACTCGCAAGGCCACGAAAACGAAATTGAAAGTCCACCGTTCCAAGCAGCCTGCCGTCGCCAAGAGCGCGGCCAAGACCAAGCCGAAAGCCGCCCTGAAACCCGTCGCGAAAGCCCCCGTCAAGCCTCTGCTGAAATCGGCGAACAAGAAAGAGCAGCGCCTCGCCACGCTCAAGGCGCTCGGCAAGAAAGCGCAGGAGAAAGTCCAGGCCGCCGCGATCACCGCGCGTCCGGGCGCCGCCGGCGCGCCGTCGGCCTCCGCCGCGCCGACCGCGAGCCTGCCGGTCGCGAAGAAGTCCACTCGCGGCCTCACCGCCAAGGAGAAAGCGCTCGTCAAGGAGTTCGAGCGCCGCGAGCTCTCGCCGGCCGACGCCGAAGCGCGCCGCATCCGCCTGAAGAACCTGATCGTGCTCGGCAAGGAGCGCACGTACCTCACGTACGCCGAGATCAACGACCATCTGCCCGACGACATGATGGACGCCGAGCAGATCGAGAACATCATCGGCATGATCAACGACATGGGCATCCAGGTGTACGACGAAGCCCCGGATGCCGAGACGCTGCTCATGTCGGACGTGACGCCGGCGGTCACCGACGAAGCCGCGGTGGAAGAAGCCGAAGCCGCGCTGTCGACCGTCGACTCCGAGTTCGGTCGCACCACCGACCCGGTGCGCATGTACATGCGCGAGATGGGCTCGGTGGAGCTGCTCACGCGTGAAGGCGAGATCGAGATCGCCAAGCGCATCGAGGACGGCCTGAAGCACATGATCCAGGCGATCTCGGCGTGCCCGACGACGATCGCGGAGATCCTCAACCTCGCCGACCGCATCGGCAAGGACGAGATGCGCGTCGACGAAGTGGTCGACGGCCTCGTCGATCCGAACGCGACCGAAGAGGAGATTCCGTCCCCGGCGCCTCAAGCGGCGGCCGCCGACGACGACGATGACGGGGACCTCGACGAGGAAGGCGACGACGAGGAAGACGGCGCCGCGGTGCAGAGCGCCGACATGCTCAAGCTCAAGGAAGAGGCGCTCGCCCGCTTCGACGTGATCCGCAAGCAGTACGACAAGATGATGAAGGCCCTCCAGAAGGAAGGTCCTCGTTCCAAGCCGTACGTGCAGGCGCGCGAGCACATCTCCGACGAGCTCATGAACATCCGCTTCGCGGCGAAGCAGATCGAGTCGCTGTGCGACGGCGTGCGCAAGCTCGTCGACGACGTGCGCACCAACGAGCGCAACATCATGCACCTCTCGGTGGACAAGGCGCAGATGCCGCGTCACCACTTCATCAAGGAGTTCCCCGGCAAGGAGACCAACCTGCGCTGGGTGAAGAACGAGATCGAGGCGCACAAGCCGTGGAGCGTGGCGCTCGAGCGTTTCGAGCCGGCGATCACCGAGCAGCAGCAGAAGCTCCTCGACCTGCAGGCGCGCGTCGGCATCCCGATCAAGGACCTCAAAGAGATCAACCGCCAGATGACGACGGGCGAAGCCCGCGCCCGCCGCGCCAAGCGCGAGATGACCGAGGCCAACCTGCGCCTGGTGATCTCGATCGCCAAGAAGTACACCAACCGCGGTCTGCAGTTCCTCGACCTCATCCAGGAAGGGAACATCGGTCTGATGAAGGCGGTGGACAAGTTCGAATACCGCCGCGGCTACAAGTTCTCGACCTACGCGACGTGGTGGATCCGGCAGGCGATCACGCGCTCGATCGCGGACCAGGCGCGCACCATCCGCATCCCGGTGCACATGATCGAGACGATCAACAAGATGAACCGCATCTCGCGCCAGATCCTGCAGGAAACCGGGCAGGAGCCCGATCCCGCGCTGCTGGCCGAGAAGATGGAGATGCCGGAAGAGAAGATCCGCAAGATCCTCAAGATCAGCAAGGAGCCGATCTCGATGGAGACGCCGATCGGCGACGACGACGATTCGCATCTCGGCGATTTCATCGAGGACCAGTCGACGATGGCGCCTTCGGACTCGGCGGTGTACGCAAGCTTGCGCGGTGTCACGAAAGACGTGCTCGATACGCTGACCCCGCGCGAAGCGAAGGTGCTGCGCATGCGCTTCGGCATCGAGATGAACACCGACCACACGCTGGAGGAGGTCGGCAAGCAGTTCGACGTCACGCGCGAGCGCATCCGCCAGATCGAGGCGAAGGCGCTGCGGAAACTCCGCCACCCGTCGCGCTCGGAGCGCCTGCGCTCGTTCCTCGACACCGAGGGCTGACGCCGGGCCCGCTCGACATGAACCGCGTGCAATGCGACCGTTGCACGCGGTTTTTTTTCGTCCGCAGCTTCTGATGCTCTGGCGCGCGCTGCGCTCGGCGTTCAAGCCCCGCGCGTCGGCCGAGCCGCGGGTGCGGCGCGCGCTCGACCTCTCGCGCGCCGGCCTGCACGCCGAAGCCGAAGCGCTTCTGCGTCGCGCGGTCGCCGAGCATCCGCGCGACGCGGCCGCCGCGACCAATCTCGCGGTCGCGCTGCTCGAGCAGGACCGCGCCGCACATGCGGTGACTTGGCTCACCCGCGCCCTCGAGATCGACGCCGGGTTCGCGCCCGCTCATTTCAACTACGCGCACGTGCTGAAGATCAACGGCCGCCTTGCCGATGCGCTGTCCCACTATCGCGCGGCGGCGCACGCCCGGAATGCGATGCCCGAGGCGCACGAGGCGCTGATGTACGCGGCGCTGGAAGCGTGCGACTGGGATGCGGCCGAGGCCGTGGCTGCCGAGCTGCGCGAACGCGCGGCGCGAGAGCCGGCAGAACTCTGGATGAAGCGCGTCTCGCCGCTGACCGCGGCGTATCTCGGCCTCGACGCCGGGCAGTGCAAGGCGGTCGCGGCGTTCCACGCGCCGCCCCCCGCGCGCGAGGCGCTCGTTCGCCGTCGCGACCGAAGCGCGCGTCCCGGCCGTCTTCGCATCGCCTATCTCTCGCGAGATTTCCGCGACCATCCGGTGGGACACGTGCTGAAGAGCGCGCTCGCCCACCACGATCGCTCGCGCTTCGAAGTGCACGCGTATTCGTGGGGCGGCGGCGACGACAGCGTCTATCGCCGCGCGATCGCCGACAGCGTCGATCGCTTCGTCGACATCTCGCGCATGGGCGACGACGAGGCGGCGCGCTCGATCGCCGGCGCCGGCGTGGATCTCGCGATCGACCTCATGGGCCACACAACCGGCAACCGCCTCGGCATCCTGGCGAAGCGGCCCGCACCCGTGCAGGCGCATTACCTCGGTTACCCCGGCACCACGGGCGCCGCTTATGTCGACTGCTTCGTCGGCGATGCGATCGCGACGCCCGCGCACCTGGACGCGCAGTTCAGCGAGCGCATCGTGCGCGTCGAGCAGTGTTTCATGGTCGCGGACGGCGGCGACGCGCTCGCGGCGCCGGCCACGTCGCGAGCGGCGCACGGCCTGCCCGGGGACGCGTTGGTCTGCTGCAACTTCGGTGATCCGTCGCGCATCACCCGCCGCACCTTCGAGCTGTGGCTGACGATCCTCGCACGCGAGCCGCGCGCGCTGCTGTGGCTGCGCAAGACCAACCCGCTCGCGGCGGAGAACCTGCGTGCGCGCGCGAGCGCGTGCGGGCTCGATCCGGCGCGCATCGTCTTCGCCGAGCGCGTCGCCGGCAAGCCCGCGCATCTCGCGCGCCTGGGGTGCGCCGACCTCGCGCTCGATACGCTCGGTTGGTACAACGGACACAGCACGACCGCCGATCTCCTGTGGGCGGGGGTGCCGGTCCTCACCGCGCCGGGAGAGACGTTCGCGAGCCGCGTCGCGGCGAGCCTCGTCAGCGCGGCGGGCGGCGGCGAGCTCGTGGTCGACGGAGACGACGCGTACGCCGATGCGGCGCTGTCGCTCGCACGCGACCCTGCGCGCACCCGAGCGCTGCACCGGCAGATGCTCGAAGCGCGCACGTCTGCGCCGTTCTTCGATACGCCGGCACTGGTGCGCGGTCTCGAGGATGCGTTCGAGCGGATGTACGCCGAGCGCCTTGGGGAGCTTATTGCCTGACCACGCGCATCACCGCGCCGGTCGAGGTGAGCATGTAGAGCTCGCCCTGGGCATCCTGACCGAACGAGAAGATCGATCCCACACTGGGGATGGCCCAGTCGATGCGCTCCATCGCGCTCCCGCCGCGCAGCGCGAAGGTGCGCAGGAAGCCGGTGCAGAAATCGGAATAGAGATAGCGACCGGCGAGCTCGGGGATCGCGGTGCCGCGGTAGACGAAGCCGCCGATGATCGAGCACCCGCCGGCAGCGCCGTGATCGTATTCGAGCACAGGCAGCGTGATGCCCTGCGTGCTGCACGGATCGCCCGGGAAGCACAGCGACCCTTCGGTCACGTTCCAGCCGTAGTTGACGCCGGCGGCGCTCGCGGCGACCGCGTCGACTTCCTCGATGCGGTTCTGCCCGACGTCCGCGATGTACAGCGTGCCCGTATCGAACGTGTAGCGGAACGGATTGCGCAGCCCGAAGCCCCAGATCTCGCCGCGGCGATTCGGCTGTCCCGTGAAAGGATTGCCCGCCGGGATGGCGTACGGCTGCGCCGCGCTCGCGTTCGAGACGTCGATGCGCAGGATCTTGCCGAGCAGCGTGTTGAGGTTCTGGCCGCTGCCCAGCGGATCGCCGCCGCCGCCGCCGTCGCCCGGCGCGAGATAGAGAAACCCGTCGGGACCGAACGCGACGAGGCCGCCCTTGTGATTGGTGAACGAGCGGTGGGTGATCGTGATGATGCGCAGCGGCGTCGGATCGGCGGCCGCGGGATTCGCGGATACCTGGAAGCGCTCGATCGCGACGTCGCCGGTCGTATCGGTGAAGTAGACATAGAACGAACCGTTCGTCGCGAACTGCGGGTCGAACGCGAGCGAGAGCAGCCCGCCTTCGCCGGCGGTGCTGGCGCGCGCCGAGATGTCGAGGAAAGGCGCGGGGGCCACGACGCCGTTCTGCACGATGCGGATGCGGCCGGTGCGCTCCACCACGAACAGGCGCGCGTCGCCCGCCGGCGAAGCGAGGAACAGCGGATCGGCGAGGCCGGCGACCACCTGCTGCAGCGCCAGCCGAAAAGCGCCGGCGTTGTTGTAGGTGACGGTCGCGGCGGCGCTTGCGCCCGCGGTCACCGTGGCGGTCTGCATCGCCTGCTGCGGAGCGAAGTTGCTCGCGCCGTCGAGCACGTTACCCGCCGTGATGGTGTAGACGCCGGGCGCGAGCGTGAGCGTCATGTCGGTCGTGCTCAGCGCCTGGCTCACGTTGCCGGGCCCGGTCACCATGACCGACGGGCTCGCGCCCACCGCAAGCCCCACGACGATCACGCGCAGCGTTCCGGCGTTGCCGACCGCACCGCCACCACCGCCTCCGCCGCCGCATCCGGCGAGTAGCGCAAGCGCGCCCAAAGCCAAAAGGCCGAGCCGCCTGCGCATCGTTCGTCCTCCGGCTGTTGCTTTCGACGCCTAGCAGAACATGCGTAACGCGCCGATTGTTCCGGGCAACGTGCGTCCCGGCCATCGGGGAACGCCCGACGCCTGCGGTAGAATCGCGCCCTCGGGTCTGTAGCTCAGTCGGTTAGAGCAGGGGACTCATAATCCCTTGGTCCTCGGTTCGAGTCCGAGCAGACCCACCAGATTTTCCAGGCACTTGCCGAGCTTTCCCTGTCGAGCCTATGGCGCAAAGTTACTCGGAGCGACTGCTCGCCCGGCTCGGCGAGCACAAGCGTAAACATCATCCGGACATTCCGCTCGGCACGTGGCGTAACCCGCGTGGCGAAGACATCGCCTGCGAGCACATCCTGCCCAAGGAGTCCTGTCGATCGAACCTTCTGCCGACGATCAGCGAGAGCTTCTGGTCGTGGTTCGACGGGCAGGCGACGAAGCTCGATCTGCACCGGTATTTCCATCACCTCAACTCGTCACAGGCGATGGCCTTCAATCTGCTTTTCCCGTTCCTGGAAGACGGGAAGGTCGATCCGCGCCTGGTGCAGGTCCTCGGCATTGTGGACGGGGCCGAGTACATGGGCTGCTTCGAGAAGGTTTTGGATCCCGCGGAGGGCACGAACTTCGACTTCCTCATGGAATCGCCGACATGCCGCAGGATATTCTTCGAGCTGAAGCTGTCCGAACAGGCGTTCGGTAGCTGTGACAATGACGAACGTCACCAGCAGAAGCTCAAGGATCACTACGAGCCGCACTTGCGGCAGGCTGTGGACCCGAAGTGGCTCGACCCGGCGACGTTCTGTGCGAACTACCAGGTGCTCCGCAACCTTTCCTACCTCGGCAGATATCCCGACAGCGGTGTCGTGTTCATCTTTCCGAAAGCCAACGAGAAGCTGAGGCAGGCGGAGAACACGATCAAGCAGATCGTCTCGAAGTCACTGGCTCCCCGCGTGGCGATCTTTTACCTGGAGTACCTGGTCGAGAGAATCCTCGAGGCTGTCGCCGATGATGACGCGCTGACGCAGCATTATCTGGCGTTCAGGGACAAATACATCTGCGTCTGAGCGTCGCCGATCGAGGCGTCCGCAAAGCCGTTGTCCGCGCACCTTCACACAGGTGCGCCAAAAGTCACGGCCGTCCCCTACGCGAATCAGCAATGCTGCCGTAAATACGGCTGCGGGATCGTCCGTGATCACCCGTCGTGTCCCTGCCGACGGCAACGCGCTATGAACGCCCCCAAGAGAGCTCTGCTCTTCGCCACCAGCGTGGCGTGTTTCGCCGGCGCCGCGGCTTACGCCGATTACAAATGGTTCTTTGTGGCCGCGGGTGTGGCCTGTGTGCTGCGCGCGTTCATCTTCACGCGCAGGTTCTGAGCCGATCGCAGGTGCAACGCGCGGCTCTTGCCGCATCGTGGCGATCGATACGCTGCGCGCATGGAATCCGCACATACGCGCGCGAGACAATTTCGAGATAACGGCCAAGCACAATTGCGGCAGTGTTTAAAAACAATATGCCGCAAATATGGACTCAGCATTCATCGCCGACGTCGAGACGTGGGGCAGTGCCGGCGAATTCCTGGACGTCGTCACCCTGCGTGACGGCAAGGTCGTCGCGATCACTTCGACCAACCTCGCGGTCTACGACGACGCATCCGCTTTCGAGCAGGGCGAGCCGCGCGCGCTCGTCGACATTTAGCCGATCTCCGATTCAGCTCTGGACCGCGGCGAGACGTTGTCTCGCGTAGCGTCTGGGTTTGAACGCGTTGGGCTTGTACAGGTCGGGATAGCCGCACTCGCCGCAGCGCACCGAGAAGAGCCCCGGCCCCGGAAGGCGCTCGCCTTCGCCGGTGCGGGCGTGAAACGCGTGGACGGCCGCGCCGCAGCGCGAGCAGTCGACGGTGTGATACCACTCACCTTGTTGCAGGGTTTGCGTCTGCACGATGTGCCTCCGTGCTGGTTAACGCGTTTTGCGGCTGCAAGGGCCGCGCCTGCGCGAAGCCTTCGGGCACCGAGCGCAGGTGCAGGTCGCGTTGCGGGAACGGCAGCTCGATGCCGCGCTTCGTGAGCTCGGTCTCCAGCGCCCACAGGATGCGCGAAGTCGTGCCGCCCGGGTGTGTGACGAGGTCCGGCCCCACCCACGTCCTGATCTCGAAGTCGAGGCTGCTCTCGCCGAAGTTCTTCAACAGCACCGTTGCCGGGTGCGCATCGTCGATGAGGACGCCTTTGACCGAGCGCACCGCAGCAAGGCCCGCTTCGCGCACCGCCTCCTTGTCGGACCCGTAGGCCACCCCGAAAGGCACCTTGACGCGCCGCGTGCGGTCGCCGTATGTCCAGTTCGTCACCGGCTTGTTGATGAACTCGGAGTTCGGCACCAGCACGTCGACTTCGTCGTTGGTCGACACCCGGGTGTAGCGCATGCCGATCTCCACCACCGTGCCGCGCAGGCCGGACGCGATCTCGACGAAGTCGCCGACCTTGAGGGTTTTTTCGACCAGGATGATGATGCCCGAGATGAAGTTCTGGAAGATGTTCTGGAGCCCGAAGCCGATGCCGACGCCGATCGCGCCCCCCAGAAAGGCGAGGCTCGTCAGCTCGAAGCCCATGAAGTTGAGCCCGATGATCGTGCCGACGATCCAGACCACGTAGCGCACCAGCCGGGTGAAGGCGTAGACGGTCGAGGTCGTGGCGTGATGGTGCCCGTGCAGCGCGAGCCGGCGCAGCGCGCGTTCGAGGACGGAAGACGCCCACCAGACGCCGAGCAGCATCAGGATGAGCCCCCCGATACGCCCGAACGTGATGTCGGTCGTGCCGACCGTGACGAGCGGGGCGTAGATCCAGCCGAAGAGGTCGTTCCAGTCCCAATCCATGAAAGGCGCGGCTCCGTATGCGTGGCGGGCTGACGCGCCTCGCAGCAGGCGCCATGCCGTCGCGGAACTCCACGCGGCCGGCGTGGTCCATCAGGGTCGCTTTTTGCGGCATTTTCCTGTAAAAACAACCCCTTTTTGCCTCGCACCCACCGTTTTCAAGGCGGCGCGGGGGCCACCGCCATGACCGTCGCCCAGGAAGTCGCCCGCCGCCGCACCTTCGCCATCATCTCCCACCCCGACGCGGGCAAGACCACGCTCACCGAGAAGCTGCTGCTGTTCGCCGGCGCCATCCACATCGCCGGGAGCGTGAAGGCGCGCAAAGCGAGCCGCCACGCGACCTCGGACTGGATGGAGATCGAGAAGCAGCGCGGCATCTCGGTCGCGAGCTCGGTGATGCAGATGGAGTATCGCGACTGCGTCATCAATCTCCTCGACACGCCGGGCCACAAGGATTTTTCCGAGGACACTTATCGCGTGCTGACCGCGGTCGACGCGGCGCTGATGGTGATCGACGCGGCGAACGGCGTGGAGTCGCAGACGCTGCGGCTGCTGGAAGTCTGCCGCTCGCGCAACACCCCGATCATCACCTTCATCAACAAGATGGACCGCGAAGTGCGCGAGCCGCTGGAGCTCATCGACGAGATCGAGCGCGTGCTCGAGATGCCCGCGGTGCCCTTCACCTGGCCGGTCGGCATGGGCAAGCGCTTCGGCGGGGTGTTCGACATCCGCCAGGACCGCATGCGCGTCTTCAGCCCCGGTGAGGACCGGCGCGGCGACTTCGAGGTGATCGAAGGCATCGACAACCCCGAGACCGCGCAGCGCTTCGGCGAGGCCTTCGGGCAGGCGAAGAACGAGATCGAGCTCGTGCAGGGCGCCTCCCCCGACTTCGACGAGAACGCGTTCCTGGCGGGCCGGCAGACGCCGGTGTTCTTCGGCTCGGCGATCAACAACTTCGGCGTGCGCGAGACGCTGGACGCGCTGATCGACCTCGCGCCGCCGCCGGGACCGAAGGAAGCGATGCAGCGCATCGTCGAGCCCACCGAACAGAAGTTCACCGGCGTGGTTTTCAAGATCCAGGCGAACATGGATCCCGCGCACCGCGACCGCGTCGCGTTCGTGCGCGTGTGCTCGGGGCGCTTCGACCGCGGCATGCAGTTGAAGATCAGCCGCACCGGCAAGGACCTGCGCACCAACAACGTCGTGTCCTTCCTCTCGCAGAAGCGCGACATCCTCGAAGAGGCCTATCCCGGAGACGTCATCGGCATCCCGAACCACGGGGTGCTCCAGCTCGGGGATACTCTGACCGAAGGCGAAAAGCTCCAGTTCACCGGGCTGCCTTTCTTCGCGCCCGAGATCTTCTACGCGGTCGAGCTCGCCGATCCGCTCAAGGCCAAGCAACTGCGCGCGGGGCTCGCCCAGCTCGGCGAAGAGGGCGCGATCCAGGTGTTCAGGCCGCACGTCGGCGGCGCGCTGCTGCTCGGCGCGGTCGGCCAGCTCCAGGTCGAGGTCGTGGCGCACCGGCTGAAGCACGAGTACGGCGTCGACGCGCGGCTCGTTCCCGCACGGCACAAATATGCGCGCTGGATCACCTCCGACGACGAGCGCGAATTGAAGCGGTTCATCGACAACATGGCGATGCGCATCGCCTACGACGTCGTGGACGCGCCGACCTTCCTCGCGGCCCACGCAACCGAGCTCGCGGCCGCCGCGGACAACTGGCCGAAGATTCGCTTCCACGCGCTCCGCGAGCACGCGGGGCTCGTCTTCCAGTCCCAGTAGAGCCGCCGGTCTATAGGACGCGGCGGTGCTCGCAGGCACGCTGCTTGATCAGGTCTCAGCGTTGATTCTCATGCCCGATAAAGACCAGCAGCGCGCGCTCGCCAAGACCCTGAGGGATACCTTCGGCTATCGGCGTCTTCGTGCGGGCCAGCAGGAGGTGATCGGCAGCGTGCTCGCCAAGCACGACACGCTGGCGGTCATGCCCACCGGCGCGGGCAAGTCGCTCTGCTACCAGCTTCCGGCGCTGCACCTCGAAGGCACGACGGTGATCGTGTCGCCGCTGATCTCGCTCATGAAGGACCAGGTCGACAAGCTCGCGTTGGCCGGCGTGTCCGCGATCGAGGTCAACAGCACCCTCTCGGGCCGCGAGGAGAAAGCCGCGCTCGAGTCGATCCGCAAGGGCGAGGACGAGATGGTCTTCACCACGCCCGAGCGCCTCTCCGATCCCGCGTTCATCGAAGCGCTCGGGCACAACGCGATCGACCTCTTCGTCATCGACGAGGCGCACTGCATCTCGCAGTGGGGCCACGACTTCCGGCCGGCGTTCCTGGAGATCTCGAACGCGCTCGAAGCGCTCGGCAACCCGCCGGTGCTCGCGCTCACCGCGACCGCGACCAGCGCGGTGATGGCGGACATCGGACGGCAGTTGAAGCGCAAGCTGCAGGTGATCAACACCGGCATCTACCGTCCCAACCTGCACTACCGCGTCGTGCACGCGACCAACGACGACGAGAAGCTCGACTACACGGTGAAGGTCGCGAAGGCGATCGAAGGCAGCGGGATCGTCTATACCGCGACGGTCAAGAACGCGGACCTCGTGTACGAGCGGCTCAAAGAGGCCGGCATCGAAGTCGCGCGCTATCACGGCCGGATGTCCGGAAAGGACCGCGAAGCGGCGCAGGACGATTTCATGTCCGGCCGCTGCCGCGTGATGGTCGCCACCAACGCGTTCGGCCTCGGCATCGACAAGTCGGACATCCGCTTCGTCCTGCATTACCAGGTGCCCGGTACGCTCGAGGCGTATTACCAGGAATCGGGACGAGCCGGCCGCGACGCCGAAGCCGCGCAGTGCATCCTGGTCTACGACACGCGCGACAAGCGCGTGCAGCAGTTCTTCCTGGGCGGCCGCTATCCGACGCAGGAAGACGTGATCCTGGCGTTCGAGGCGCTGACCAAGACCGGAGCGCTCGACGAGTCCGTCGCGTTCGCCGCGCTCGAAGGCGCCGCGCCCAACGTCGCGGGCAACAAGCTCAAGGTCGCGCTCAAGCTTCTGAAAGACGCGGGCTTCGTGAAGCAGGACCGCAGCTTCCGCTACCGGCTGCTCAATGCCGAAGTCCGGCGCTCCGATCTGCGCGGCCTCGCCGACGAATACGGCCGCAAGAGCGAGGCCGACCGCGAAAAGCTCGAGCGCATGATCTTCTATGCGCAGACCGCGTTCTGCCGCTGGAAGGTGCTGCTCGAGTACTTCGAAGGGATCGAGGACTTCGAGCGCTGCGGCACCTGCGACAACTGCGTGAACCCGCCGCAGGTGAAGCCGCCGAAGAAAGTGCGCCTGCCGAAATGGGCGCGCCGCCCGCCGCTCGGTCCGGTGGCGCAGTTCAACGAAGGCGACCGCGTGCGCGTGCCGCGCTACGGCGAAGGGCGCGTCGCGAGCGCGACCGCCGAGCAGGTCGAGATCGTCTTTCCCGACGGCAGGAAGCGGCAGTTCCTGGCGGCGTACGTAGAGGCAGCCTGAAAGATCTACGCCGCTCCTCCGCTGCGCTCCGGGCGCAAAGGTTCGCTTAAGCGCCTGCCGGCGCTACGCTAGAATCGTTTCTACCTTAAAAATCGAAGGGGGATGCGATGCCTTACGCCATGCGGATCCACGAAAACGGCGGACCCGAGAAGCTGCTGTGGGAAGAAGTCGAGATCGGTAATCCCGGACCGGGTGAAGTGCGGGTGCGCAACACCGCGGTCGGTCTCAACTTCATCGACACCTATCACCGCAGCGGCCTTTACCCGATGCAGCTCCCGGTCACGCTCGGCGGCGAAGGCGCCGGGGTGATCGAGGCGGTCGGGCCCAGGGTGAAGGACCTCAAGGTCGGCGACCGCGTGACCTACGTCGGCCCGCTCGGCTCGTATTCCGAAGTGCTGCTGCGTCCCGCCGAGAAGCTGGTGAAGATCCCCGCCGGCGTCGAGGACCAGCAGGCCGCGGCGATGATGCTCAAAGGCCTGACCGCGTGGTACCTCTGCCGCCGCACCTACAAGGTGAAGAAAGGCGACACCGTGGTGGTACACGCCGCCGCGGGCGGCGTGGGGCAGATCCTCTCGCAATGGTGCAAGCATCTCGGCGCGACCGTGATCGGCACCGTCGGCTCGGAAGAGAAAGCCGCGCTCGCGAAGAAAGCCGGCTGCAAGCACGTCATCGTCACGTCCAAGGAGAAGGTGTCCGAGCGCGTCAAGGCGATCACCAAGGGCAAGGGCGTGCCGGTGGTGTACGACGGCATCGGCAAGGACACCTTCATGGATTCGCTGGACTGCCTCGCGCCGCTGGGACTGATGGTGAGCTACGGCAACGCGTCGGGCGCGGTGCCGCCGATCTCCATCGGCATCCTCGCGTCGAAAGGTTCGCTCTTCGTGACGCGCCCGACGCTCGCCAACTACACCGCCACCCGCGAAGACCTGATCAAAGCGTCGAAAGAGCTCTTCGCCGTGGTGAAGAAAGGCGCGGTGAAGATCAAGATCAACCAGACCTATCCGCTGCGCGAGGCGGCGCAGGCGCACATCGATCTGGAGGGGCGCAAAACCACCGGCTCGACCGTACTTATCCCGTAACGCGACGGCGGCGGCACCGCGAACATCAAGGCGTGAACGGGTGAACGAGTGAACGGGTGAACGCGTTCAACCCCGTTTGACCTCGGAAGCCGCTTTCGCTTACTTTCGAGCTTTCCGAAAGCCTCCCGCTCGTGCTTCCTCTAGACGCATTGCCGCCGCCTCCGGGCGGCGCGCACCCCTCGCTCCTGTCCGGCGTGCGAGTGCTCGATCTCACCACGTCGATCGCGGGCCCGTACGCGACGCTGCTCATGGCCGACATGGGCGCCGACGTGATCAAGGTCGAGCGTCCCGGCGCCGGAGACGACAGCCGCGCCTGGGGCCCGCCGTTCCTCGACGGCGAATCGCTGTGGTTCCTGTCGGTCAACCGCAACAAGCAGAGCGTCACGCTCGACTACAGCGGTGAAGCGGGGCGCAAGGTGCTGCACGATCTCGTGCGCGCCGCCGACGTGGTCATCGTCAACCTCGTCGGCCGCGTGCAGAAGAAGCTGCAGGTCGATTACGCGAGCCTGAAAGCGTTGAAGCCCGACCTCGTCTACGTCTCCTTGAGCGGCTTCGGGCTCGAAGGCGCGCGCCGCGACTTCCCGTGCTACGACCTCGTCGCCGAAGGCTACAGCAGCGTGATGGACCTGACAGGCGAAGCCGAGAGCCCGCCGCAGAAAGTGGGCACGCCCGCCGCCGATCTCATCGCAGGCATGGACGCGGCCTACGCGACGCTTGCCGCGCTCTTCGACCGGAGCCGCAGCGGTCGCGGGCACGAGATCGACATCGCGATGATCGACAGCATGACGCGCTTCATGTCCCCGCGCATCGTGCCGTATCTCGGCTCGGGCGAGGTGCCCAAGCGCACCGGCGCGCGCGACAGCGTGATCGCGGTGTACCAGGTGTTCGATACCCAGGACGATCCGATCACGCTGGGCCTGGGCAACGACGGCATCTGGAAGCGCTTCTGGGAAGCGGTCGGCAAGCCCGAGGTCGGCGCCGATGCGCGCTATGCGAAGAACGTCGACCGCCGCGCCGCGCGCGCCGAGATCGTCGAGAGCATCCAGGCGGTGCTGAAGACGCGCCCGCGCGACGAGTGGCTGAAGCGCTTCGTCGAGGCGAAAGTGCCTGCGGGTCCGGTCAACCGCGTCGACCAGGTGGCGAGCGATCCGGAATTGATCGGGCGCGGCCTCTTCTATACCGACACCGCGAACGGCCGGCGCATCCCGCAGGTCGGGCTGGGCATCGGCGTCGACGGCTCGAACGCGACCTATCGCACGCCGCCGCCGCGCCTGGGCGAGCACACCGAGCAAGTGCTGCGCTCTCTGGGCTACGACGATGCGCGCATCGCGGAGCTACGCAACGGTAAAGTGATCTGACGTTTCACATTTCACCTTTCACGCATCCATGACCTACGAAACCATCCTCTACCGCGAAGAAGGCGCCGTCGGCTGGCTCACGCTCAACCGCCCCGACGACGGCAACATGTTCACGCCGCAGATGTGTCACGACATCCGCGACTGCATCAACGACATCCGCCGCGAGACGCGCACCCGCGTGCTCGTCATCACCGGCGCGGGCGACAAGTTCTTCTGCATCGGCGGGCGCAAGGAAGGGATGGCGGACAGCACGCTGTACGCGGGCATGCTGCCGACGCTGGAGATCTACGAATCGATCGAGCGCCTGCAGAAGCCGGTCATCGCGTCGGTCAACGGCTTCGCCGTCGGCGGAGGTCACGTGCTGCAGGTGATGTGCGACCTGACGATCGCGAAAGAGAGCGCGATCTTCCGCCAGGTGGGGCCGATGATGGGCAGCTTCGACGCGGGCTACGGCACGTGGTACCTCGAAGACCTCATCGGCAAGAAGCGCGCGAAGGAGATGTGGTTCCTCAACCCCAAGCTGAGCGCCAAGGAAGCGCTGGAGATCGGGCTCATCAACCGGGTCGTTCCCGACGATCAGCTCGAGGCGGAGACGCGCAAGTATGCGAACGCGGTCGCCGAGCGCGGCGCTTTCGCGCTCGCGGCATTGAAAGGCGCTTTCGTCGCGCGGCACGGCGGCGTGTCCGGTCTCTCGCGGGTCTCGCACGACCTGCTGCTCCGCCTCTACCTCGACACCGACGAGCACGAAGAGCTGGGCGAGGCGTTCCGCGAGCGCCGCACGCCGAACGCCGACAAGTTCGGCCACTAGACGCGCTCGAAATGAGCACGATACTCACGCTGCACGATCCTCAGATCGCGCAACGCTATTACGCCGACGGCTACTGGCGGAGCGATACGCTCTACAGCCTCACGCGTGAGCACGCCGCCAAGCGCCCGCAAGGCTGCGCGCTGCGCGACAGCCGCCGGCGCGTGACTTGGCGCGAGCTCGCGGCGTGGGTCGATGCGGTCGCAGCCGACCTGCACGAAGCGGGACTGAAGCGGGGCCAGCGCGTATCGGTGTGGCTGCCGAACCGCGTCGAAGCGGTGGTGGTGCTGCTCGCGTGCTCGCGCATGGGTTACGTGTGCAATCCCTCGCTGCACCAGAACTACACCGTGCACGACATCGCCGCTCTGATGGAGCGCATACAGACCGCCGCGCTGTTCGCGCAGCCCGGCTACGGCGCGGACGCGGAGCGCAGCGACGTCTTCGCGGCGGCGCGTGCGCTGCCGTCGATGAAGCGGGTGTATGCGCTCGACGGCGCCGGCGCCGCGCCCGACGGGTGTGCTTCGTTTCCGGCCGCGGCGGATGCTCCCTCGCTGCCCGCAGCGGACGACAACCCCGATAAGGTCGCTTACCTCGCCTTCACCTCCGGCACGACGGGAACGCCCAAAGGCGTGCTGCACTCGGACAACACCCTGCTCGCGAACGGCCGCGCGATGGTGGTCGACTGGCATCATTGCGATGCCACGATCCTCTTCAGCCACAGCCCGCTGTCGCACCACATCGCGACGGTGGCGGTCGAGCAATGCCTCGTCGCCGGCTGCGAGCTCGTCGTGAACGACGCGCGCAGCGGGATGAAACCGCTCGACTGGATACTCGAAAGCGGCGCGACCTACGTCATGGGCGTGCCGACGCACGCGATGGACATCCTGGCCGAGATGAGGCGCCGCGGACTGTCGCGGCTGGGCAAGGTGACCGTCTTCTACATGGCGGGCTCCATCATCCCGCCCGACACCGCCCGCGCCTTTCTCGACATGGGCATCAAGCCGCAGAACGTCTACGGCATGACCGAGAACGGCTCGCACCAGTACACCCTGCCGGACGACGACGCGGCGACGATCACCTCGACGTGCGGCAAGGCGTGCGCGGGCTACGAGACGCGGCTGTGGGACCAGGAGAATCCGGACCGTCCTGCCAGATCGGGCGAGATCGGCGAGATCGGCACGCGCGGCGCGCTGTTGACGCTGGGCTATTTCAACAACCAGGCCGCGACCGAGAATTCGTTCAACGCCGGCGGCTGGTTCATGAGCGGCGACCTCGGGCGCTTCGACGAGAACGGCAACCTCTCGATCGTCGGCCGCAAGAAAGACCTCATCATCCGCGGCGGCCACAACATCCATCCCGCGGACATCGAGAACCTCGTGCTCAAGCATCCGGCGGTGGTGAAAGCCGCCGCGTATCCGGTCGCCGATCAGCGTCTCGGCGAGCGCGTGTGCCTGGCGGTGATCGCGCGCGAAGGCGCGAAGGTCGACGGGCTCGCGCTACTGGAGCATCTGCACGCCGAAGGGCTTTCCAAATACGACATGCCGGAATACTTCATCGCGCTCGACGCGTTCCCGCTCACCGCGAGCGGCAAGATCCTGAAGCGCGAGCTCGTCGAGATGACCCGGGCCGGCAAGCTCGCGCCGGAGCCGGTGAGGTTCAGGGCGCCACAACCATGAGCATCGAGCTCACACGCATCGAAGAGTTCGCGGTCCTCACGCTGAACCGCCCGAACGCGCTCAACGCGCTGTCGTTCGCGCTGATCGCCGACATCTCGCGCGCGCTCGACGAGGTCGCCGCGAGTGACGCGCGGGCGCTGCTCGTCACCGGTGCGGGCGCCAAGGCGTTCTGCGCCGGCGCGGACATCAAGGAGCTCACCGGGCGCTCGATGGCGGAGCAGAAGCGCGGCGGCGAGGTCGGCCAGGCGACGTTCGCCAAGATCGAGAAGCTGCCGATGCCTTCGGTCGCGATCGTCAACGGCTACGCGTTCGGCGGCGGCCTCGAGATGGCGCTCGCGTGCACCTTCCGCATCGCCACGCCCAACGCGAAGATGGGATTGCCCGAGATCAAGCTCGGCCTCATCCCCGGTTACGGCGGCACCCAGCGGCTGCCGCGCGCCGTGGGCGAAGGCCGCGCGATGGAGATGATCCTCACCGGCCGCACGGTGGACGCCGAAGAGGCGCTGCGCATCGGTCTCGTCCAGCGCATCGTCGAAGGCGACGCGGTGCAGGCCGGCATCGCCTACGCGCGCGAGTTCACCGGCTACAGCCTGCCGGTGCTCGGCTTCGCGCGCGAAGCGGTGAACCGGGCGCTGGCGACGCCGCTGTCGGAAGGCCTGAAGATCGAAGCCGATCTCGCTACGCTCGCGTTCCAGACCAAGGATGCGGGGGAAGGCATGACGGCGTTCGCGGAAAAGCGCAAGGCTCGGTTTGAAGACAAGTGACGGATGAGGCGGTGACGGGTGAAGCGGTGACGGATAAGGCGGTGACGGGAGCTTGCCAAGAATATCCCCTCCCCCTCAGGGGGAGGGTTAGGGTGGGGGTGGGTTTTGACTGAGCGTCTCATAGCCGTCACCGGCGCGAGCCGCGGTATCGGCGCGGCGATTGCGATGGAGCTCGCGCGCCGCGGTTTTCGCGTCGCGTGCCTGACGCGCAAAGGCGCCGGCCCCGAAGCCGCGGGCGCCTCGGCGCTCGCATCGTCGTTCGTCAACCACGCGTGTGACGTGAACGACGAAGCGAGCGTGCGCGCGGCGCTGAAAGCGGTCGCGCAGGACGGCGTGCTGCACGGGCTCGTCAACAACGCGGGCATCCATCTCGACGCGCCCAGTCACGAGCTGGATACCGCGACCTACGATCGGGTGATGCAGACCAACGCGACGGCGGTGTTCACGACGTGTCGCGAGGCCTATCCGTATCTCGTCAAGGCGAACGGCGCGACGATCGTCAACATCGGCTCGTTCTTCGACAAGGTCGGCGTCAAGCGCAACCTCGCGTACTGCGCGTCCAAGGCGGCGGTGGGCGCGATGACGCGCTGCCTCGCGGTCGAATGGGCGTCGAAAGCGATCCGCGTGCTCGACGTGGCGCCGGGCTACGTGGTCACCGATCTCAACCGCGAGTCGCTCGAAAGCGGACCGGTGCGCGAGTACATCGACAAGCGCATTCCGGGGCGGCGCCCGGGCACCGCGGACGAGATCGCGAAGCTCGTCGCCTCGATCTATTCCGAGGACATCGGTTTCTTCACCGGCGAGACCATCTACATCGACGGCGGCCAGGGGATGGCGCATTGAACGTCTTCGATCGCGTCGACACGAGCGTCGCGTTCACCTCCGAAGAGCGCATGCTGATCGACAGCGTGCGCGAGCTTGCGCGCGAGCGGATCGCGCCGAAGGCCGCGGAATACGACCGCACCGGCGAATTTCCGTGGGAGAACGTCGAAGCGATCAACGCGCTGGGGCTCAACGCGATGTTCGTCCCGGAAGAATACGGCGGCGCGCCGCTGTCGTATGCCGCCTACCTCGAATGCGTGCGCGAGATCTCCAAGGCGTGCGCGTCGACCGGCGTCATCTGGGCGACCAACTTCCACGCGATGAAGCCGCTGATCGACTTCGGCACCGAAGCGCAGAAGCAGCGCCTCCTGCCGCGCCTCGCCGAAGGGGCGCTCGCATCGCTGACGATCACCGAGCCGACCGCGGGCTCCGACGCGACCGGGATGAAGACCGAGTTCAGGCCGGACGGCGACGAGATCGTCGTCACCGGCACCAAGACCTTCATCACCAACGGCGCGCATGCCGACCTCTACATGCTCTTCGGCAAGTGGAGCGAGATCGAGGACGGCCGCAACGCGATCTCGGTGATGGTCTTCGAGAAGGGCACGCCGGGACTTTCCGTCGTGCGCGAGGAAGACAAGATGGGGCTGCGGGCGTCGAGCACCGCGACGCTGGCGTTCGACGGCTGCCGCGTGCGTCGCGACAACCTGCTCGGCGCGCCCGGCGAAGGTTTGCGCATCCTGCTCGCGTCGCTCAACAAGTCGCGGCCCAGCGTCGCCGCGCACGCGCTCGGCGTGGCGCGCGCCGCGTGGGAAGACGCGGTCGCTTACATCAACGACCGCAGGCAGTCGGGCCGGCGTATCGTCGAGTTCCAGGGCATACAGTTCATGCTCGCCGACATGGCGACCGACCTCGCGATGTGCGAAGCGTGGCTGTGGCACGTCGCACGGCTGGTCGACGGCGGCGCGAGCGACTTCGGGGTCGAAGCGTCGATGCTCAAGATGCGCGCGTCCGACCTCGCGATGCGCATCGCGACCGAAGCGGTACAGCTCCACGGCGGTTACGGCTACTGCAAGGACTACCGCGTCGAGCGCCTGATGCGCGACGCCAAGATCACCCAGATCTGGGAAGGTACCAACCAGATCCACCGGCAGTTCATCGGCCGCAGTTTTGTGGATAAAAACTAACCGCAGAGGACGCAGAGGAAAACCGAATCGTCATTCCCGAACCGCGCCAGCGGAAGCTATCGGGAATCCATTTCCAGATAGCCCCAAGCTGCAAGAATGGATTCCCGCCTTCGCGGGAATGACGGCCTTCATACGTCTGCGTCCTCTGCGGTAAATTGCTTTCAAGGTTTTCAGTATGAGCACGATCAAAACAGTAGGTGTCGCCGGCAGCGGCACGATGGGCGCCGGGATCGCGATCGTCGCGGCGCGCGCGGGCTTTCGCACGATCGTGTACGACACGCGCGAGGACGCGCTCGCGCGGGCGCGCAAGCAGACCGAAGGCTTTTTCGCGAAGTCGGTCGAGCGCAACAAGCTCACGCAGGAGCAGGTCGACGGCATACTCGGCGGCCTGTCCGGCACGACCGATATCGCCGCGCTCGCCGAATGCGACGTCGTCATCGAGGCGGTGTTCGAGAACCTCGAGGTCAAGCACGCGCTTCTGGCCGAGTTGAACGAAGTCTGTCCGCCGCACACCATCTTCGCGTCGAATACCTCGACGCTCTCGATCAGCGAGATCGCCGCGGGCTCGGGGCGCGACGAGCGCTTCGTGGGCATGCACTTCTGCCTGCCCGCGCAGCTCATGAAGCTCGTTGAGATGTCGCCGGGCCTGCGCACCAGCGACGAGACGTTCGAGCAAGCGTGGGAATTCTGCAAGGCGATGGGCCAGATCCCGGTGAAGACCCAGGACAATCCCGGCTTCATCCTCAATTACTTTCTGGTTCCCTTCAACAACGACGCGATCCGCCTCGTCGAAGCCGGCGTCGCCGCGCCCGCGGACATCGACCGCGCGATCAAGACCGGCCTCGGCTATCCGATGGGGCCGCTCGAGCTGATCGATCTGGTCGGCCTCGATACGCATCTGCTCGTCGCCGAAGCGCTGTTCGCTTCGACGCACGAGCCGCGCGCCGCGGTGCCCGCATTGGTGAAGCGCATGATCGCCGCGGGGCAGCTCGGACGGAAGACCGGCAAAGGTTTCTACGAGTATCGCGGCAACGCGATGTTCGGCGGTTGAAGTGCGTGAACGGGTGAACGGGTGAACGGGTAAGACCATGTTTTACGAGTTAATCGATACAGGTCATAGCCGGTCCTTCCCGGAGCGCGGCGCGTTGCACGACAAGGCGGAGCGCGAAGGCGACGCGATCGTGATCATCGGCGAAAAAGTCGGGCAGGCGCTGGCGACGCTCACCGCGCGCGAGGACAAAGTGGCGGTGCTGATCGAGCTCGGCACCGAAAGCCTCGGCGTCCACACCGGCGAAGCGCGCGGCACCGAAGGCTCGAACGTGCTCGGCTTTGCGCGCTTCAGGCTCGGCGCCGCCGAGCCGACCAGGCTCGTCGAAGTGGTGCGCCAGCCGCGTACGCCGGACACCGCCGTCGCGGCCGCGAAAGAGATCTTCGAAGCGCTGGGCCTCGAAGTCGCGGTATGCGGCGATTTCGACGGCCGCATCGTCGACCGCCTGGTGCGTCCCTATTACAACGCCGCGCTGCGCCGCCTCGACGAAGGCCTCGCCACCGCGGACGACCTCGACACCACGCTCAAGCTCGGTCTCGGCTATCCGGTCGGACCGATCTCGCTCCTCGAGAGCACGGGACTCGAGCACCACTACGACGTGACGCAGGCGCTCTACGAAGCGCTCGGCGACCCCGCCTACGCCCCCGCCCGCCGCGCGCGCGTGGCGAAGCAAAGATCAAAAGCTTGAAAAGCAAAGCGTCAACACGGAGGTCACGGAGGTCGCGGAGGACACGGAGGGAAACCAAACGGCACAGCGCGCGTTCCCTCGAACCGTCGCGTATCCGCAAGCGAAGTCTTCCACCGTGTCCTCCGTGTTCCACCGTGTCCTCCGTGTTCATGCTTTTTAAAACATGCAGCCATTAGCAGGCATTCGAGTACTCGACTTCAGCACGCTCCTTCCCGGGCCGCTCGCGACGCTCATCCTCGCCGAGGCGGGCGCGGAGGTGATCAAGGTCGAGCGGCCCGGACGCGGCGACGAGATGCGCTCGTACGTGCCGAAGTTCGGCGCCGACAGCGTCAACTTCGCGCTGCTCAACCGCGGCAAGCGCAGCGTCGCCATCGACTTGAAGGCGCCCGGCGCGGTCGATGCGTTGCGCCCGCTGATCGAATCGGCCGACGTCGTCGTCGAGCAGTTCCGCCCCGGCGTGATGGATCGCCTGGGCCTGGGCTACGAAGCGCTGAAAGCGATCAATCCGCGCATCGTCTACTGCGCGGTGACCGGTTACGGACAGGACGGCCCGCGCGCGCAGGTCGCGGCGCACGATCTGAACTACGTGTCCGAATCGGGGATGCTCGCGCTCACCCAGGGCGCCGACGGCTCGCCGGTGCTGCCCGCGGCGCTCGTCGCCGACATCGCCGGCGGCACGTATCCGGCGGTGATCAACATCCTGCTCGCGCTGCGCGAGCGCGACCGCACCGGCGTCGGCTGCAAGCTCGACGTCGCGATGGCGGACAATCTGTTCACGCTGATGTACTGGGGACTCGGCAACGGCCTCGCCGCGGGCGCATGGCCCACACCCGGCGGCGACCTCGTCACCGGCGGCTCGCCGCGCTATGCCATCTATCGCACGCGCGACGACCGCTTCCTCGCCGCCGCACCGCTCGAGCAGAAGTTCTGGGAGAGCTTCTGTGCTTTGCTGGACGTTCCTAACGCGCTGCGCGACGACTCGCTCGACGTGCGCAAGACGCGCGATGCGGTCGCCGAGCGCGTCCGAGCGAAGACCGCGGACGAGCTGCGCGCGCTGTTCGAAGGCCACGACGTCTGCTGCACCATCGTCGCGAGCCTGCCCGACGCGCTGCGCGACGAGCATTTCCGCGCGCGCAGCGTCTTCGCACGCGCGCTGACGGCGGGCGACCGCGCGATCAGCGCGCTGCCGGTGCCGGTCGCCGACGCTTTTCGTTCGGAAGACCAGGCAATGGGTTACCCGGAACTCGGCGAAGCCAATGATTTCCTGAAAGGGTGAGCCGTTCACCCGTTCACCCGTTCACCCGTTCACGCACCTGAAAGAAATGAAAGCGCTACTCGTACACGAACACGGCCCCATCGAAACCCTCAAGCTCGGTGAAGCGCCCGATCCCCAACCCAAAGCCGGTGAAGTCGTCGTCGACGTCAAGGCGACCAGCATCAACTTTCCCGACATCCTCGTCATCGGCGGGACGTACCAGAAACTTCCGAAGCGGCCCTTCAGCCCGGGCAAGGATTTCGCGGGCGTGGTGTCCGCGCTCGGCGAAGGCGTGACCGACCGCAAGGTCGGCGATCGGGTCACCGGCCAGATCGAACACGGCGCGTATGCCGAGAAGTGCGCGGTGCGCGCGGTCCAGACGCAGGTGATTCCCGACAGCATGAGCTTCACCGACGCGGCGGCGATGGGCCTCACCTATCTCACCGCGCACTTCTCGCTGTGCGAGCGGGCGCACTATCGCAAAGGCGAGGTCGTGCTCGTCAACGGCGCCGCCGGCGGTGTGGGTGTGGCGACGGTGCAGGTCGCCAAGGCGCTCGGCGCGACCGTCGTCGCGAGCGTCAGCAGCGAAGCGAAGGCGAAGCTCGCCCGGGACAACGGCGCCGACTTCGTCGTGCGCACCGACGTGCCCGATCTCAAGGAAGCGTTCCGCGAGCAGGTCTTCGCCGCGGTCGGCAAGCGCGGCGTCAACATCATCGTCGACCCGGTCGGCGGCGACGTGTTCGACGCGAGCTTCCGCACCATCGCATGGTCGGGGCGCGTGGTGATCGTGGGCTTCGCCGAAGGGCGCATCCCGACGATCAAGGCGGGCATCCTGCTGGTGAAGAACATCTCGCTCGTCGGATTGCAGTGGAGCGATTACCGCGACCGGGAGCCCGAGAAAGTGCTCGCGGTGCAAAAAGAGCTGTTCCGCCTGTACGAGCAAGGCAAGCTCAAGCCCCACGTGATGGCGGCCTTTCCCATCGAAGAGCACCAGCAGGCGCTGGCGACCGTGCGCGACCGCAAGGTGGTCGGCAAAGTCGTGCTGACGATGGATTAGAATCGTCCGGACAAGTCGAGAAAGATCCCATGGCACGCATAGGCCTGCTGGTTCCGTCGTCGAACACCACCGTCGAGCCCGAGTTCTACCGGGCGCTGCCGCGAGGCGTCACGCTGCACACCGCGCGCCTTTTCCTCACGCGCATCGCGCCGGACGCGATCCTGGGCATGGTCCAGGATATGGAGACGCAGGCGAAGCTCCTCGCATCGGCCGACGTCGACGTGATCGTGCTCGGCGCGACCGCCCCGAGCTTTCTGAACGGCCTGGGCTACGACCGCGAGCTCATCGCCAAGCTCGAAGCCGCGACCGGCAAACGCGCAACCACGACGAGCACCGCGCTGGTCGAAGCGATCCGCCATATCGGAGCGAAGCGCGTAGTGCTCGGCTCGGCGTACGACGAGAAAGTGAACGGCATCGCCGCCGCGTTTCTCCGGGCGAGCGGCCTCGACGTCGCGGACATGGCGGGGCTCGCGCTCGTCGACAACCTCCTCGTGGGCCGGCTGTCACCCGACACCGCGTACGACCTCGCGATGAAAGTGAATCGCCCCGACGTCGACGCGATCGTGCTCTCGTGCACCAACTGGCAGACCATGGACGCGATCGAGAAGATCGAGCGCGATACCGGCAAACCGGTGATCTCGACGACGCAGGCGACGATCTGGGCGGCGTTGCGGGCGATCGGCCACACCGAACCGATTCAGGGCTACGGGCGGTTGCTCCGGGAGCTCGGGAAGGCTGGGGCGAAAGCCGCGTAAAAAACCGGGGTCTGACCCCGATAAGGCCGGGGTCAGACCCCATATCGAAGGAGGAAAGCATGTACGGATGGCGTGGACGCATCGGGCTGCTCGTGCCCTCGATCAATACGACGATGGAAACCGAGTTCTGGAAGATCGCGCCGGAGGGCGTGTCGGTTCACAGCGCGCGCATCGCGGGCGGCCGGCACGGCACGCCGGAAGAGCTCCGCAGCATGGAGAGCGCGAGCAAGAAAGCGGCTGAAGAAGTGGCGATGGTCGAGCCCGACGTCGTGGTCTACGGCTGCACCAGCGGGAGCTTCTTCGAAGGCCCCGAGTGGAACCGCAAGATCTGCGACCAGCTCACCGCGATCACCAAGGCGCCGACGGTCACCACCGCCGGCGGCATGGCGGCGTGCCTGATGGCGAACGGCCACAAGAAGGTCGACGTCGTCACGCCGTACGTGGAGCTCACCAACGAGCGCCTGAAGCAGTTCCTGAAAGCGCACGGCATCGACGTGCTCAGGCTCGGCACCTTCGACATGCTCGACATGTTCGACCACGCCAAGATCCAGCCCGAAGAGATCTACCGCAAGGTGAAGGACATCACCACGCCGGAAGCCGAAGCGGTGTTCGTCGCGTGCACGCAGCTTCGCGCGCTGGAAGTCGTCGACATGCTCGAGCGCGATCTCGGCAAGCCGGTGTACTCCGCGGTGCAGGCGAGCGCGTGGCAGGCGTTCGAGGCGATGGGCGTCGATCCGAAGATCTCGCACTGCGGGAGCCTGCTGCGCAAGCTCTCGGAGCCGGGTGCGCAGCGCGCTTCGCCGATTCGGCGGTCGGCGTAAAAGCAAAAGCGATTGACCGCCAAGGACGCAAAGGACGCAAAGGAAAACCTTATAACGTCATCGCGAGCGCCGAAGGCGCGTGGCGATCTCGTGGCGCACGCCTCTTCGTTCGCAACGCGATTGCTTCGTCGCTGCCGCTCCTCGCAATGACGACTTTGCCTTTCCTTGGCGTCCTTTGCGTCCTTTGCGGTTAAAAAAGCAGAATCGGAGGAGAGGGAGTGGCAGAGCAGCTTGCGACCACCGTCGCCGACGTTATCGTCGTCGGCGGCGGCGGATCGGGACTCGCCGCGGCGTCGGAGGCCGCGCGGCTCGGCAGGAGCGTCATCCTGCTCGAGAAGAACCCGCACACCGGCGGCACCACGTCGTGGTCGGTCGGCTCGGTGACCGCGACCAACACCCCGCACCAGCAGCGTGCGGGGATACAGGACAGCCCGCAGGAGCACTTCGAAGACCTCGAGAAACACGCGGGAAAGCTCGCGCCTCGCGACAACCTCGCTCTCAGGCGCATACTCGTCGACAACACGACCGACATGCTCGAGTGGCTCATGCGCCTCGGCGTGGTGTTCGTCGGCCCGATGCCCGAAGAGCACCACCGCTATCCGCGCATGCACAACGTGGTCCCGAACTCCAAGTCGTTCGCCTACCACGTCACGCGCTATTGCCGCGAGCTCGGGGTCGACATCCGCTGCAACACGCGCATCGAGCGCATCGTCCTCGAGGGCGGGCGCATCATCGGCGTGGAAGCGCAACACGCCGACGGCAGCCGTCACCTGTATCGCGCCCGCGGCGGCGTGGTGCTCGCGGCGGGCGACTACAGCGGCGGCTCCGATATCAAGCAGCAGGTCGCCAGCGCCGACGTGGTCGACGTCGAAGCGGTCAATGCGACGAGCACCGGCGACGGACACCGCATGGCGCTCTCGCTCGGCGCGACGATCGTCAACGGCGACATCGTGCGCGGGCCGATCATGCGCTTCGTGCCGCCTTTGAGCGGCAACTTCATCCAGCGCCTGCCGCCCGCCAGGCCGGTCGCGCAGGCGATCGCGTGGTCGATGAACGTCCTGCCGCAATGGATACTGCGGCCGTTCCTGATGAGCTTCCTGACCACCGCGCTCGGCCCGTCCCCTGAGCTCTTCAACGAAGGCGCGATCCTCGTCAACGCCGACGGCGAGCGCTTCACCGACGAGCTCGCCAGGCCCGCGTACGCCGTGGCGAAACAGCGCGAGCGCATCGCCTACATCGTGTTCGACGATGCGATCGCCGAGAAATTCGAAGCGTGGCCGTACTTCGTGTCGACCGCGCCGGGCGTGGCCTACGCCTACGTGAAGGATTACCGCCGCAACCGCCGCGACATCTATCACCAGGCCGACACCGTGGCGGGCCTCGCGGCGTCGATGCGCGTGCCCGCCGACAAGCTCGCGGCGACGCTGGAACGCTACAACGCCGGCGAGCGCGGCGAACGGCCGCCGCTCTCGCGCAAGCCGTATTACGCGCTCGGCCCGGTGAAGAGCTACGTCGTGTTCACCGACGGCGGCCTCAAGGTGAGCGAGCGCCTCGAAGTGCTGCGCGCCGACGGCTCGAAGATCGACGGCCTGTACGCCGCGGGCTCGACGGGGCAGGGCGGCCTGCTGCTCGAAGGGCACGGCCACCATCTCGGGTGGGCGTTCATCTCCGGCCGCATCGCCGGACGCAACGCGGCGTTCGAAGTACCTCCAAAGGGCGTGAACGCGTGAACAAGTGAACGAGTGAACGAGTGAACGGGTCGTCATCGTGATATTCATGAGCCAGAGCGGGATCACCGATCCGTCGCGCGAGCGCGATTGGGACGATTGGTACTTCAAGCACCTCGAGATCATGGCGACAGTCCCGGGCATCGCGTCGGCGCAGCGCTTCAAGACGAAGACCGCCGGGCATTCGCCTTCGCTCGCGATGTACAGCGTCGCCTCCGCCGATGTGTTCCAGGATCCCTACTATCTCGGCGTCCGCGGCATGGGCGAGTGGCTGCCGCTGATCGACCGGCGTTACTACAAGCGCAATCTTTTCGACGGCGCGAAGACAGCCCCGGAAGTGGGCGAGGGACAGTGCCTGCTGGTCGCCGATCGCGAGCAGCCGGAGAACGACCTCGCCGGCATCGAATGGCGATGGCTCGAGTGTGTCGCGATCGACCGCTCGACGCCGTATCGCGGCATCGCCGTAACGGCGCGCGACGTCGCGGACCGCCTGCATCGAGCCGGCATCGCGGTGTACGCGCCGGCCAGCAGTCGTTACGTACCGAAATAACGAGGAGGAACGACGATGAGAAAACGAGAGCTGTTCGCGGTCGCCGCGATCGCGATCGCAACGTGCGGCGGCGCCTGGGCGCAGAGCTATCCCGCCAAGCCGGTCCGCTGGGTCGTGCCGTGGCCGCCGGGCGGCGGCGCGGACACGCTGACGCGGCTCCTGAGCCCGAAGCTCTCCGAATCGATCGGCCAGCAGATCATCGTCGACAACCGCGGCGGGGCCGCGGGCAACATCGGCGCGGAGATCGCGGCCAAGGCGCCGCCGGACGGTTACACCATCGCGTTCGCGTACTCGGGCACGCATTCGATCAACCCGAGCATCTATTCGAAGATGCCGTTCAAGGAGAGCGACTTCGCGCCGATCATCTGGCTCTCGTCGGTGCCGCAGGTGGTGGTCGTGCACCCGTCGCTGCCGGTGAAGAACATCAAGGACCTCATCGCGCTCGCCAAGGCGCGGCCGGGACAGCTCGGCTTCGGATCGAGCGGCAGCGGCGCGATCAACCATCTCACCGGCGAGCTCTTCAACAGCATGACGGGAACGAAGCTCGTGCACGTGCCGTACAAGGGCGGCGGGCCGGCGGCGATCGCGCTGCTCTCGGGTGAGATCGCGATGATCTTCGGCGAGCCGGCGTCGATCGCGGCGCACGTGAAAGCCGGCAAGCTTCGCGCCATCGCGGTCACCAGCGGCAAGCGCTCGCTGTTCCTGCCCGAGCTGCCGACGGTCGCGGAGTCGGGCGTGCCCGGCTACGAAGTGACGTCGTGGAACGGCGTGCTCACGCCGTCGGGCGTTTCCCCGGACATCATCCGGCGCCTCAACGGCGACCTCAACAAGATCATCGCCACGCCCGACATGCACAAGCGCATGATCGAGCTGGGATTCGAGCCGGTCGGCGGCCCGCCCGAGAAGTTCGGCGAGTTCATCCGCGCCGAGACCGCGAAGTGGGCGCCGGTCGTGAAGAAAGCGGGGATCAAAGTCGACTGAGGGGGCGCCATGGCCGCACGCAAGGGACTGCTCGTCGCGGGATTCGATTCGTCGCCGGTGAAGGAAGACGAGTTCAACGACTGGTACGACACCGAGCACGTGCCCGAGCGGCGCGCGGTGCCGGGCTTCCTCGCGTGCGAGCGCTGGGTCGCCGCGGAGAACCCGAGGATCTCGATCGCGACCTACGATCTCGAATCGCTCGACGTGCTGAAGAGCGACGCCTATCGCGCGATCGGCGGCGAGAACCTCTCGCCGTGGTCGAAGCGCGTGATCGCGAAAGCCAAGCGGCTGTGCCGGTTCGAGGGCGAGGAGATCACCCGGAAAAAACCGGGGTCAGACCCCGAAAGGCCGGGGTCTGACCCCGACGCAGGCGGGCTGCTGCTCTTCGCGATGAACGTGGTCCCCGAGGCGGAGAGCGACTTCAACGCGTGGTACGACGAAGAGCACATCCCGCGGCTGTCGGCGGTGCCGGGGTGTCTCTCGGCGCGGCGCTTTCGCATCGTCGACGCGCGGAGCGAAGGCAACCACCGCTATCTCGCGCTCTATCGGCTGACGTCGCCCGAGGTGTGCGCGTCCAAGGCGTGGGAGGACGCGGCGGTGACGCCGTGGACGGTGAAGATCCGGCCGCAGACGCGCGACCGGATGCGCATAGCGCTGCGCCGCTACGTGCGCGCCTAGCTTTTCGCCGACGCCCCGCCGTCGATCGTAATAACTGTGCCCGAGGTATAGGAGGACAGGTCCGAGCACAGGAAGGCGACGGTGTTCGCGATCTCGTTGACCGTGCCCAGTCGTCCGAACGGAAAGCCGGTGGTGAGCTCGCGCCAGCGGTCGCGGCTCCCGAGCTCTTTCTCGGCGCGCGCCTTCCATCTCACCACCTGGCGATCGGTCTCGATCGCGCCCGGATTGATGCCGATCACGCGCACCCCGAACTCGGGGCTTTGCGCGCCCAGCGCGCGCGACAGCGCCATCAGGCTCGCGTTGCCCATGCTGCCCGCGATGTAGGTCGCGAGCGGACGCTCGCCCGCGATGCCGATCACGTTGACGATCACGCCACGGCGGCGCTCGCACATCACCGGGTAGATCTCGCGGATCAGGCTGACGAAGCCGAAGACCTTGAGGTCCCAGGCGCGGCGCCACGTCTCGTCGTCGACCGCGGTGACGCTGCCCTGCGGGATCGCGCCCGCGTTGTTCACCACGAAATCGACGTCGAAGCACGCCTTGGCGAGCTTTTTCACGTTGTCGGTCGAGCCGAGGTCGAGCGGATGGCAGGTCACCTCGACGTCGTGCACGTCCATGATCTTCCTGCGCGCCGTCTCGAGGTCGGCCGCGTTGCGCGAGGCGAGATGCAGGTTGCAGCCTTCCGCCGCGAGCACCTGCGCGACGCCGTAGCCGATGCCGCGCGAGCCGCCGGTGACCAGCGCGGTGCGTCCTTTGAGGCCGAGGTCCATAGTCATGCTCCTTCGAGTGTTCGGTGATGCTAAGCAAAAAGCGTGAACGGGTAGGGTGAAGGGTGAAGGGTGAAAGGGTGTAGGGTAAGGTCAACGCCGGTCGTGCGCTGCGCGTTATGCGAACTGTCCCGTCCGAGGACGCACCCTTACGAGGAGGAACCATGAACAAAGTACTGTCCGCTATCGTGGCCGCGGCGTTCGCGGCGACCGCCGGTGTCGCCGCCGCCCAGGGCTCGACGGCGGCGCCGTCCAAGGGCGAGGCGATGAAGGCGACCCCCGCGACCCCCGCCACGCCGTCGGCCGCGGCGACCGGCAACGCCAAGGCCTCGGCGTCGACGACGGTCGGCAACACCACGACCACCACGACCGCGACCGACAAGGGCACGACCACCACGACGACCAAGGCCAGGACCAAGCACAAGAAGAAAGCGAAGAAATCCAAGCGCCATGCCAAGGCCAAAGCGAATGCAGGCGGCGCGACCGCGACCAGCGGTCCGGGCGGCGCGTCGAGCAGCGCGACGTCGAAGTAAGCAGCGCCCCACGCGAGCAAAAGGGCAGCCGGCCGGCTGCCCTTTTTCTGATGCCGTCGTCCCCGCGAAGAGCCTGCCCCCGAGTGATGTAGTCGGGGGCGGGGACCCATTTTGACTTTGCTTTTCCTCTGCGTCCTCCGCGTCCTCTGCGGTTAATGCTTTAACATGCCGTGCAGGAGGAGGCCGATGACAACGATACGCACCATCGCGGCGGCGTCGCTCGCGTTGTTCGCCGCCGCAGCTCAATCAGCGGAACAAGCACCTCAGTATCCCACCCGCCCCATACGCTGGATCGTCCCCGTTCCCGCGGGCTCCACGACCGACATCGTCACGCGCCTCGTCGCGCAGAAGATGAACGAAGCGTGGGGCCAGCAGGTCGTCGTCGACAACCGCCCCGGCGGCGTCTTCACCGTCGGCAGCGAGATCGTCGCCAAAGCCGCTGCCGACGGTTACACCGTCGGCACGCTGCTCACGCCGCACGTCGTCAATCCGTTCGTGCTGAAGAACCTGCCTTACGACACCGCGCGCGATTTCACGCCGGTGTCGTTGATGGTGATCGTGCCGGGCGTGATGACCATGTATCCCGGCGTGCCGGCGAACAACCTGAAGGAGGTGATCGCGCTCGCGAGAGCGAAACCCGGCGCGCTCAATTTCGGCTCGCCCGGACAGCTCACCTCGGGGCACCTGTCGATGGAGCTCCTCAACCTGCAGGCGGGTATCAAGATCACCCACATCCCGTACAAGGGCGGCGCGCCGGCGATCATCGACCTCATCGGCGGGCGCATACAGTTCATGATCAGCGGCCCGCCCGGCGTGCTCCCGCACATCAAGGCGGGCAGGCTGAAGGCGATCGCGACGACCGCGGCGAAGCGCTCGCCGGGATTGCCCGACACCCCGACCTTCGCCGAGTCGGGCATGCCCGGTTTCGATACCTACGAGTGGTACGGCGTCTTCGCGCCGGGCCGCATGCCCAAGCCGGTGCTCGCCAGGCTCTCGGGCGAGATCGCGCGCATCATCAAGCTGCCCGACATGAGCGACAAGCTCGCGGCGCAGGGTGCGATCCCCGTCGGCAACTCATCCGACGAGTTCGCGCGCTTCGTCAAAGCCGAGATGGATCAGTGGGGCAAGCTCGCTCAGAAAATCGGTCTGAAACCGGATTAGGGCGTCGGGGCGCGCAAGCGCATCAGTCGTAGCGCCGCCAGGCGCATAAGCGCGCCGTTGCGCGGGGAGGCGCGGCTTCAGCCGCGAGGACCAGCGGCGTAGACCTTTCCGGGGAACGCCTCCACGATCGCGCGGGCCGCGTCGTCGTGCGCCTCCAGGTCCATCACGACATCGGCCAGCCGCTGCGCATCGGCATCGCCCGCATTCAACCCGAACGCGAGGCAGCTCTTCACCTTGGCGAGCAGGTCCGCCGGGCTCATCGGGTCCTGCGGGCTGCCCTTGATGGTGTCGCTCGCCGCTACTCTTACTTCGCCGTTCTTCAGGGTCACGCGCACGCTCGCGGGTTCGATCGCGGTCGGATCGATCTCGGGGGCGGACACGACGCGCGCCGCGCCCGCCAGCGCGACGATGCGCGGATCGGAGATCGCCGGCTTCTGGTAGGTCGAGAGATCGACGCGGCCGTCGGCGAGCGCGCGCGCGAAGCTGTACGACGCGTTGAACTGCGCGTGCACGACCGAATCGCGCGTCACGTCGTACGGCTCGCCGACGGTGAGCCAGTTCACTTCGCCCATGCGGATCTCGATCGCTGCGACGTCTTCGGCGCGCACGCCCTGCTCGTGCAGACGGATGCCGAGACCGATCGGGGTGTGATTGCAGCGGCAGCAGGGAAACGGCTTGAAGCTGTATTCGGGTGTGCGCCACGTCGTCCCGAGGCCGTCGGTGAGGATCTCGTGCTTCACTTCGCCGCGCTCGTACAGCGCGAAGAGACCCGCGTTGCCTTCGAGCGTGCGCCGCGTCCCCGTCAAACCGTCGGCGGCGAGGAATGCGCCCGTGACGGCGTTGCGCGCCGCGAAGCCCGCGCCGAGCCGTTTCGACAGCACGCCGTCGCGCATGCTCTGCGCCGAGCCGGCCGTCTGGTGATAGGCCATGCCGAGCGCGTTAGCCAGGCCTTCGCCGTCGAGGCCGAGCAGCCGTCCGGCGCCGAGGCTCGCCGCGAGCGTACCGAAGATCATCGTCGGGTGCCAGCCTTTGCCGAGGCTGTTGTAGCAGGCGAGGCCGAAGCGCGCGTGCAATTCGGCAGCCGTAGCCATCGCGAGCAGGAAATCGCGGCCGCTCACGTGGCCGACGTCTTCGGCCGTCGCGAGCAGCGTCGGCACCACGACGCTGCTCGTGTGCACGCGCGCGGGGTCGTGCTGGTCGTCGAAGTCGAGCGCATGCGCCGCCGCGCCGTTCGCCATCGCAGCGGTCGGCGGGCTGTAGCGGCGCTTGCCGATGAGGCCGGTGGCCGATCCCGAGGTCTCCCAGCGCGACAGCCGCGCATCGAGCTCCGGAATGCCGGGCGCCGCGCGCGCGCCGCCGATCACGCCGAGCACGTCGAGCATCAGCGCTTTCGCGGTCGCCACCACCGCGGGCGGCAGGTCCTCGTAACGCCACGCTGCGATGGTCTCGCAGAGCTCGCGGCTGTAGCCTTCCGCGAGATCGTTGTCGCGGGCGAGTTTCAACGGTGCTTCGGCGCTTCCCATGATGTTCCCCGAGTGTGTCTTCCGCTTCGATTATAGGGACTGGCCCAAGCTTCCTCGAACAGGAGGTCGACGTAGGCTTGCGCCGCGGGCGAGAGGCGGCGCCTGGCGTGCGTGATGATGCCGATGCGGCGCGTGGGCCTGGGCGCGCCGAAAGGCTTCGACCCGAGGCCGTTCATGTTGAGCTCGCCCAGCGCGATGCGCGGCATCGCGGTGACGCCGAGCCTTGCCCGCACCATCGCGAGCGCGGTCACCATGCCGGCGACGTCGTAGGCCGGCTCCGCCGCGCGCCCGAGGTGCCGGTCGACGATCGTGCGCACGTTCGAGCGGCCGGTGAGGAGCACCAGAGGCTCGTTGGCGAAATCGCGCCAGGCGACGGTTCGAAGCTTCGCGAACGCGTGCCGCGCCGGAAATACCGCGACCAGCTCGTCGTCGATCAGCGGCGCGAAATCGAGGTCGGCGTGCGCGGTGTCGAGCGTGCCGATGCCGAAATCGATCTCGCGCGACAGCACTTTCTCGACGATGTTGAGGTTCTGCTCCTCGATCAGCCGCACGTGGATGTGCGGGTGTCCGGCCTTGAAGCGCGCCAGCGCGGTCGTGGCGGCGGCGAAAGCCACCGAAGGCAGCGACGCGAACGCGATGCGCCCGCGTTTCCCGCCCGCGATCTCGCGCATGGTGACGTGCGCATCCTCGAGATCGTCGAGCGGCCGCTGCACCATGGCGAGAAAGCGCGTGCCGGCCTCGGTCAGCTCGACCCGCCGCGTGGTGCGCTCGAACAGCCGCACCTGCAGCGCGTTCTCGAGCTGGCGGATGAGCTGGGAGAACGCGGGCTGGGTCATCGCGAGCTCGCGCGCCGCGGCGCTGAACGAGCCGCAGCGCGTCAGCGCGACGAACCCGGCGAGCTGCCTGAGCTTCAGATTCATAAGTCGTCAGTATAAATGGGCAGTGAATATCTATTTGTGCCATGAATGCCGGCCCCCTAACATCGGGAAAACCTCGCACGGAGCATCCATGGGCATCCTCTCGGTCGGTATAGACACCGGCGGCACGTTCACCGATCTCGTGGCGGTCGACGCTTCGAGCGGCCGCTATCACTATTACAAGGTTCCGACGCTCACCGCCGACCCCGCCAAAGGCATCCTCGACGGCGTCGCCGAGCTGCTCGATCAGAACGGTCTGAAACGCGGCGACGTGAAGTTCCTCGTCCTCGGCACCACGCTGGCGACCAATGCGGTGCTCGAAGGCAAGTGGGCGCGCACCGGGCTCATCACCACCCGCGGTTTCCGCGACGTGCTCGAGCTCGCGCGCCAGCGCCGGCCGCATTACTTCAACCTCGACATCCCCAAGCCGATGCCGCCGGCGCCGCGCGATTGCCGCATCGAGGTCGAAGGACGCATCGCGGCGGACGGCGCCGAAGTGACGCCGCTCTCCGAAGACGAGATCGCGCGCGCGATTCGTGAGCTGAAGGCGAAGCACGTCGACGCGGTGGCGGTCTGCTATCTCCACGCGTACGCCAATCCCGAGCACGAGGAGCGCACGCGCGCGCTGGTGAAGGAGCTCTGGCCCGAGGTCTATCTCTGCACCTCGAACGACGTGCTCGCCGAGTTCCGCGAGTTCGAGCGCTTCGCCACCGCCACGGTCAACGCGAGCCTGATGCCGATCATGGACCGCTATCTCGAGCGCTTCGAGCAGGGCGTGGCCGACCTCGGCATCCGCCATGCCCCGCGCGTCATGCAGTCCAACGGCGGCGCGGTGTCGCCCGGGGCGGTGCGCAAGGTCCCGGTGAACACCTTCTTCTCCGGCCCGGCCGGCGGCGTGATCGGCAGCGTCGGCCTCGGCAATCAGCTCGGACTGCCGAACCTCATCACCTTCGACATGGGCGGCACGAGCACCGACGTGTGTTTGATCCGCGACGGCGAGCCCGCGAAGAAGAGCGAGCGCGCGATGGGCGGTTTCCCGGTGCGCACGCGCACCCTCGACATCCATACCATCGGCGCGGGCGGCGGCTCGATCGCGTGGACCGACGCCGGCGGCCTGCTCAAGGTCGGCCCGCAGAGCGCGGGCGCATATCCGGGTCCGGCCGCCTACGGCCGCGGCGGCACGCAGGCCACGGTCACCGACGCCAACGTGGTGCTCGGCCGGTTGAATCCCAAGACGCTGCTCGGCGGGCGCATGGCGATGCACGCCGACAAGGCCGAAGCGGTCATCGACGAGCTCGCCGCGAAGCTCAAAGTCGACCGCACCAAGGCGGCCGCGGGCGTCATCGAGATCATCAACGTCAACATGATGGGTGCGGTGCGCGTGATCTCGGTCGAGCAGGGCGAGGACCCGCGCGACTTCACCCTCGTCGCTTTCGGCGGCGCGGGCCCGCTGCATGCGGCCGACGTCGCGCGCGCGATGGGCATGCGCAAAGTGCTGGTGCCGCCGCGGCCGGGCCTGCTCTCCGCGATCGGTCTCCTGCACGCGGAGGTGCGCGGCGACTTCAGCCTGACGCGCCTGGTGCGCGCCGAAGCTTCGGGTTTGAAGTCTCTCAACGAGGGCTTCGCGACGTTGGGCGAGCGCGGCGCGCAGTGGCTGAAAGGCGAAGGCGAAGAGCGCGGCACGTATCAATGGTTTGCGGACCTGCGCTACTTCGGGCAGAACTTCGAGCTCATCATGGAATTGAAATCGGACAAGCTCGACGCGCGCACGCTCGACAGGCTGCGCGAGGCGTTCCACCACCGCCACAAGGACTACTACGGCTACGACATGCGCGCGCAGCCGGTGGAGATCGTGAACTTGAGGCTCGTCGTCACCGGCAAGCGTAAGCCGACGCCGGCCGAGCGCGCGAAGCTGGCGCGCGGCGATCTGAAGTCGGCGCTGCTCGAGAAACGCAAGGTGTGGTTCCCCGAGACCGGTTACGTCACCACGCCGGTGTACGACCGCGACCGGCTCCCCGCCGACGCGCGCATCACCGGCCCGGCGATCGTCGAGCAGATGGACACCACGACGGTCGTGCCGCCCAAAGCGAAGCTCAAACAGGACCGCTACGGCTACCTGCACATGGAGCTGGAAACCGCAACGAGCAAGCCAGTGCGCCGTGCCGGCGCGCTCGCCGCCTGAGGAGCGCCGCATGGCCCGCACGTCTAAGACCCGCCTGCAGATGAAAACCGCGCCGGTGAACAAGCGCCCGGCGGTCGATCCGATTCAGGCCGAGGTCGTCGCGAGATTCCTGCTCGCGACCGCCGAAGAGATGGGCGCGACGCTCACCCGCACCGCGTTCTCGCCGAACATCAAGGAGCGCGCCGACTGCTCGACCGCGATCTTCGACCGCCACGGCGAGGTGATCGCGCTCGCGCAGCGCGTGCCGATCCATCTCGGCTCGATGGTCGGCGCGGTCGACGAGATCCTGAAGCGCTTTCCCGAGTCCGAGATCAGGCCCGGCGACATGTTCGTCGCCAACGATCCGTACAACGGCGGCGGCACGCATCTCCCCGACATCAACGTGATCGCGCCGGTGTTCATCGGCAAGCGGATCGTGGCGTACGTGGCGAACATCGCCCACCACGCCGACGTCGGCGGCATGGTGCCGGGGTCGGAAGCCGCGGTGTGCCAGTCGATCTACCAGGAAGGCATCCGCATCCCGCCGGTGCGCATCCTATGCGAAGGAAAGTTGAACCGCGACGTCTTCGACGTGATCCTGCTGAACTCGCGCACGCCCGACGAGCGCGTCGGCGACCTCCAGGCGCAGTTCGCGGCGAACACCGTCGGCATGCGCAGCGTGCTCTCGCTCTTCGACCGCTACGGCGCGAAAGAGACCGAGGCGACGATCGCCTCGTATCTCGATTTCACCGAGAAGCGCTTCCGCGCCGCGATCGAGAAGCTGCCGGCGGGCCGTTACGTCGCCGAGGATTTCCTCGACGGCAACGACGAGACGAGCGTCGCGCGCATCAAGCTCACGCTCACCGTCGGCAAAGGCCGGCTGCATTTCGATTTCGCGGGGTCCGATCCGCAGTTGAACTGCGCGCGCAACATCCCGTATCGCGCGCTGCTCGCGACGGTCTACACCGTCGCCAAGGCGCTGCTCGATCCCGAGGTGCCCGCGAACGCGGGCTATTACCGCACGCTGGAGATCAGCGCGCCGCCGGGGTGCGTCGTGGGCCCGGTGCCGCCCGCGGCGATCGGCTGCCGCTCGATCTCGGCGAGCGTGCTCGGCGACGTCATCGCCGCGGCGCTGTCGCAGGCGCTGCCGCACAAGGCGCTCGCGGGCAGCGGTCCGCACCATCTCTACGTGCTGTCCGGAACCGATCCGCGCAACGGGACTTATTTCGTCAACTACGAGACGCTCGCCGGCGGCATGGGCGCGCGCGCGAATCGCGACGGTGTGGACGGCGTTCGCGTCCATGCATCGGGCTCTTCGAACCTGCCGGTCGAAGCGCTGGAGCACGCGTATCCGTTCAGGGTCGAGCGTTACGCGCTGTGGGAAGATTCGGGCGGCGGCGGCAAGTATCGCGGCGGCATGGGCGTGATCCGCGATTACCGCGTGCTCGCGGACGACATCGTGGTGTCGCTGTCGTCGGAGCGCCAGCATGTGGCCGCGCTCGGCGCCGGCGGCGGAGACGCGGGCAAGCTCGGCGCGTTCATCCTGAATCCGGACACGCCGGAGGAGCGCAAGCTGCCGGCTGCGGCGGCCGACGTGAGGCTGCCGCGCGATTCGGTGCTGCGCATCGCGACGCCGTCGGGCGCGGGTTATGGGGCTGCGAGCGAGCGCGACGCGGCAGCGGTCGAGCGCGACGTGCGCGAAGGGCGGGCGAGCGCGTAGACTCTGCGATGCGTCAAAAACATGAACCGCAAAGACGCAAAGGACGCAAAGGAAAAGCGAATGAACAAAATCGATGACGGCGTTGCGCTGGCCGAAGCGCGGTCGCACTTTCCGGCGCTCGAGCGCTGGACTTACCTGGATGTCTCCGCGCGGGGCGTGATCTCGAACGAGGCGCGGGCGGCGATGGATGCGCACCTCGACGACCGCATGTACAACGGCGCCACCGACAAGGCGGATTTCTTCGCGCTGATCGAGCGCGCGCGCGAGCGTTTCGCGCAGCTCGTCAACGCCGAGCCCGACGAGATCGCCTACACCAAGAACATCTCCGAAGGCCTGAACATGATCGCCACGGCGATCGACTGGCACCGCGGCGACAACGTGGTGCTGTGTCCGGAGCTCGAGCACCCGAACAACGTCTACGCGTGGCTCAACATGCGTCGCTACGGGGTCGAGGTGCGCATGGTGCCGGCGCGCGAAGGCCACATTCCGATCGGCGAGATGATCGAGCGCATCGACGCGCGCACGCGCGTGGCGACGGTATCGACGGTGTCTTTCGCGCCGGGTTTCCGGACCGACGTGGAGACGCTAGGCCGCGCATGCCGCGACAAAGGCGTGCTGCTGCTCGTCGACGGCGCGCAATCGGTCGGCGTGATGCACACCGACGTCAAGGCGTCGGGCATCGACGCGCTCGCGGTGTCGACCCAGAAAGGGCTCCTCGCGCTCTACGGCATGGGCTTTCTGTACGTGAAGCGCGACTGGGCGGAGCGGCTGAAGCCCGCGTATCTGGCGCGTTTCGGCGTCGATCTCGGCGACGCGCACGAAGCGAGCCTCGGCAGCTACGACTACCGGCTCGCGGCGGGTGCGCGGCGCTTCGATCTCGGCAACTACAACTTCCTCGCCACGACCGCGGTCGACGCGTCGATGAAGCAGCTTCTCGAATGGGATACGCGGCGCATCGAGCCTTACGTGCAGGGGCTCACGCACTCGCTGGCGCGGGGGTTCCTCGACCTCGGCCTCAAGGTCGCCGGCGGCGAGCCCGGCGCGCATCTCACCAAGATCGTCACCATCGGCGAGATGAGCGCCGACCACTACGGCACGGGCGACGAGCGCTACAACCGGCTTTACGAGCATCTCGCCGCGAACCGCGTGAAGCTCTCGATACGCCGCGGCATGCTGCGCTTCTCGATGCACGTCTACAACAACCTGGACGACGTGGAGAGGGTGCTGGGGTTGACGAGGGAGTTCCTGAGGAAGCCGTGAAACGTGAAACCGGCGCAACGCCGTAAAATCGTTTCACGTTTTACTTTTCACGTATCACCAGAATGAAATTCATCTCTTCGAACGGCGCGACGTATCCCATCGATACGCCGCGCTGGCGCGCCGACGACGGCGCCCATCTCAATCTCACCCCCGGCCGCGGCCTCAGGCGCGCCGATATCCGCACCGACCGCTACGACGTCTGGCGCTATGCCGCGGCGCTCGAGATCGATCCTGCGCACGCGGTGTCGCTCGGCGAAGGCTGGACGCCGTTGATTCGCGGCAGGTGGCAGGGCGCCGAGACGCTGTTCAAGCTCGAGTTCACCAATCCGACCGGGTCGTTCAAGGACCGCGGCATGACCGCCCTGGTGAGCTATCTGAAAAGCCGCGGCGTCGACTACGTGCTCGAGGATTCGTCCGGCAACGCCGGCGCCTCGCTGTCGGCGTATGCGGCGCGTGCCGGCATGCGCTGCCGCATCCTCGTCCCCGAGACCGCGTCGTACCCGAAGATCGCGCAGATCGCGGCCTGCGGCGCGGACGTGCTCACGATCCGCGGCACGCGCCAGGACGTTGCCGAAGCGGCCGAGGCGATGAGCTCGGAGATCTTCTACGCCAGCCACAACTGGGTGCCGTTCTTCACCGAAGGCACCAAGACGCTCGCCTACGAGCTGTGGGAGCAGCTCGGCTTCCGCGCGCCCGACAACGTCGTGACGCCGCTCGGTTACGGCAGCAACGTGGTCGGCTGCCTGCGCGGTTTCGACGAGCTGAAGCGTTCCGGCGAGATCGACCGCGTGCCGCGCATCTACGGCGTCCAGGCCGAGAACTGCGCGCCGTACCACGCCGCGTGGCAGGCGAAGAGCGATACGCTGGTGCCCGTCGAGGTGAAGGCCACGATCGCCGAAGGCATCGCGTCGTCCAAGCCGACGCGCGTGAAGGAAGTGCTCGACGGGGTGCGCGACAGCGGGGGCAGCATCGTCGCAGTCAGCGAGGGCGAGATCGTGGACGCGCTGCGCGCGTGCGCGCAGCAGGGCCTGTACGTCGAGCCGACTTCGGCAGCGGGCGCCGCAGGCCTCACCACGCTGCTCGCGTCGGGCGCGATCGCGCCGCACGAGACGACGGTGCTGGTGCTGACGGGGTCGGGGCTCAAGGCCTCGGAGCGGATCGGTCAGCTGCTCGGGCTCGCGGCGAGGACGTAAAGATCAAAATGGATTCCCGCCTTCGCGGGAATGACGAGGGGTCGAGGGATGACGGAGGGGTCGTCATTCCCGACCCGCGCGAGCGGGAGCTATCGGGAATCCATTTTGACGTTCAAGCCAGCGTGATCGTCACCTCGTCTCCTTTAATGCCGAGCTTCGCGCCCAGCGGCGTCGTGCGCTTCTCGATCTTGCCGAGCTCGACCTCTTCCTTCGCGGGATCGCAGACGTAGGTCTCGTTCGCGTCGTTGTGGCGCACGAGGCGGAAAGCGGCTTCGGTCGCCTTGCCGTCCTCGATCACCACGCGCGCGAGCATGCCGACCCAGTCGCCGTGCTTGCGGCCGTAGTGTCCGGTGTGGAACGAGAAGCTGCCCAGACCGTAGAAGATCGGCTTGCCTTGGTAGATCTCCACCGGCAGCGAATAGTGCGGGCCGTGGCCGATGACGACGTCGGCTCCGGCGTCGATCGCGGCGTGGGCGATCTCGGTCATGTACTGCAGCACGTCCTGATGCAGCCCCCAGTGATGCGAAGCCACGACGATGTCGCAGCGCTTGCGCAGGGTTTGGATGTCCTCGCGCAGGCGCTTGAGATAGCCCGCGTCCGCCCACGTGATCACTTCCGGCGGCACGCCGGGGCGGTTCATCGGGGGGATCTCGGGCCGCGTCTTGTGCGCGGGCACGCGATACGCGGTGTGGCCGCGCAGCGCGGCGACGCCGGGGCTGTGCTCGCCGGCTTCGTGGTTGGTCGGCCAGTACACCGAGGTGCGCTGCAGAAATCCGACCTTGACCTCGTTCTTTGCCGTCACTACGACCGGTTCGTGCGCCGCGGTCGAGTTCGCTCCGCTGCCGGTGTGCGGGATGCCGAGGCTGTCGAGCGCCTTCAGCGACGAGGTGATCGCGTCGGCGCCGTAGTTCACGTTGTTGGCGGTGCCGACCGCGTCGATGCCGGCGATGCGCAGCGCTTTCGCCACCGCCGGATTCGCGTAGAAGCCTTCGTCCGACACCGAGCGCGCGCCTTCGGGCTGGTAGAAGCAGCACTCGAGGTTGGAGAAGCGCACGTCGGCCTGGCGCAGCACGTCGGCCACCTTGGCGAACGGCCCTTCGGCGTCGGTGACGTTCATCAGGTTGATGTCGCCGGTGAACATCAGCGTGGTTTTCATGGGCGGGGGCTCCTTTGGGTATCGCCGGATGGTACCCCGCTTGACAGCGTCCTGCCGCACCGACAATCTGGTCACACGCATCGAGGAGGCGCACTGAAGATGTTCAAAAACATCCTGATTCCGACCGACGGCTCCGAGCAGTCCCAGCGCGCGGTGCGCACCGGCGTCGAGCTCGCCAGGCTGCACGGCGCGCGCATCACCGGGATCCACGTCATTCCCGACTATCACCTCCTGATCGCCTACGAAGGCGCTTTCGATCCGGTCACCGAGGAGCGCATCGAGGAAGAGGCGAAAGCCCGCGCGGACTCCTATCTGTCGTTCATCCGGACCACCGCGGCCGAGGCTGGGGTGCCGTGCGCGACGGTCTGCGAGACCAGCGACCACCCCTACGACGCCATCCTCAAGACGGCGGACTCGAACCACTGCGACCTCATCCTCATGACGTCCCACGGCCGCAAAGGCCTCGCCGCCGTGCTCCTGGGCAGCGAGACGCGCAAGGTGCTGACCCATGCCCAGGTGCCGGTGCTCGTCGTACGTTGAGTGCTTGCTCGCCTTAGAAAAATTTAACTGAGCGGCGAGAAAATCTCTTCCGCACAGCAACACAAAATGGTTGCGCTGCAGCGCCGTTTCCAGCATAATGGGCTCGTGTCGATGCTCTCTCCGAGCTAGGCACACTCCTCCAAATCCTCCTCCTTTGGTGGAACTTTAGAGCAAGCCCCTGGGCTTGCTCTTTTTTTTGCCCCTTCGCCCGGCGCGCAACCCGGCGGCCCGCTGGCGCGTCCGTCTTGCCGCCCTCGCTTGCTGCAACGCAGCGGCCGAGGTCCACAATCTGTACCGCGTTGAAGTCCGTTCAGGACGCTCCGACAGGTTAGGAAGCGCTCACCTTCGGCTCGTGCCCCGCGGCCCTTTGCTATACTTCACCGTTCGCGTTTCGGGTTCGCACGAGTGGAGGGTCGCCGACGGCGGCGGCCGGCAGCAATGCGTTTCCCGCCAGTCACTTGCCAGCAGCTCCGCCAAACCGCGATCTTGATTGCGGTCAAGGCCCGGAACGCCGTCCCTATGAGATTCTTCCCGATTCACGTGAGCGACGCGCCTGCATCCGCGAGCCGTTGCGCGCCGAGAAAGTCCCACCATGAAGATCCACGAATACCAGGGTAAGGAAATCCTTCGTAAATACGGCGTGCCCACGCCGCGCGGCATCCCGGCGTTCAGCGTCGACGAGGCCGTGGCGGCGGCGCAGAAGCTCGGCGGCGGCGTCTGGGTGGTCAAGGCCCAGATCCACGCCGGCGGCCGCGGCAAGGGCGGCGGCGTCAAGGTCGCCAAGTCGATCGAGGAGGTCAAACAGCGCGCGACCGAGATCCTCGGCATGCAGTTGAAGACCCACCAGACCGGCCCCGATGGCCAGAAAGTGCGCCGCCTCCTGATCGAGGAAGGCGCGAACATCGCGAAAGAGCTGTACATCGGAATGGTCGTCGACCGCGGCACGCAGCGCGTGGCGCTGATGGCGTCCAGCGAAGGCGGCATGGACATCGAGGAAGTCGCCGCCAAGACGCCCGAGAAGATCCACAAGGTGTTCGTCGATCCCGGCAAGGGCCTCACCGACGCCGAAGCCGAAGACGTCGCGCGCAAGATCGGCGTGAGCGCCGACGCGGTGCCCCAGGCGCGCGATCTGCTGAAGGCGCTTTACAAGGCGTTCGTCGAGACCGACGCGTCGCTCGCCGAGATCAATCCGCTCATCCTCACCGGCGACGGCAAGGTGGTCGCGCTCGACGCGAAGATGAACTTCGACGAGAACGCGCTCTTCCGCCATCCCGAGATCGTCGCGCTGCGCGACCTCGACGAGGAAGACCCGGCGGAGATCGAGGCGTCGAAGTTCGGCCTCGCCTACATCCAGCTCGACGGCAACATCGGCTGCCTGGTCAACGGCGCCGGCCTCGCGATGGCGACGATGGACATCATCAAGCTCTACGGCGGCAGCCCCGCCAACTTCCTCGACGTCGGCGGCGGCGCCTCGACCGAGAAGGTCACCGAAGCTTTCAAGATCATGCTGAGGAATCCCAACCTCAAGGGCATACTCATCAACATCTTCGGCGGCATCATGAAGTGCGACGTCATCGCCGAAGGCGTGGTCGCCGCGGCGCGCCAGGTGAGCCTCAAGGTCCCGCTGGTCGTGCGCCTCGAAGGCACCAACGTCGAGCTCGGCAAGAAGATACTCGCGGAATCGGGGCTTCCGATCATCTCCGCTTCGAACATGGCCGATGCGGCGCAGAAAGTAGTGAAAGCTATCGCTTAGTGAAACGTGAAACGTGAGGTGAGCCTCGCTTTTCAACGTTTCACATTTCACATTTCACGTTTCACGGGTCCAATATGAGCATCCTCATCAACAAAGACACCAAGCTGATCACCCAGGGGATCACCGGCAAGACCGGCCAGTTCCACACCCATGCGGGCGTGGAATACGCGAACGGCAAGCACTGCTACGTCGCAGGCGTGACGCCGAAAAAAGGCGGGCAGAGCTTCGAAGGCATCCCGATCTTCGAGACCGTGAAGGAAGCGAAAGCCGCGACCGGTGCGACGGTGTCGGTCATCTACGTGCCGCCGCCTTTCGCCGCGGCCGCGATCGACGAAGCGGTCGACGCCGGGCTCGATCTCGTCATCTGCATCACCGACGGCATCCCGGTGCGCGACATGATCCGCACCCGGTACCGCATGCAGGGGAAGAAGACGCGTCTCATCGGCCCGAACTGCCCCGGCGTCATCACGCCCGACGAGCTGAAGATCGGCATCATGCCCGGCCACATCCACAGGAAAGGCCCGATCGGCGTGGTCTCGCGCTCGGGCACGCTGACCTACGAAGCGGTCGGTCAGCTCACCGCGATCGGTCTCGGCCAGTCGTCGTGCGTCGGCATCGGCGGTGACCCGGTGAACGGCATGAAGCACATCGACGTCATGAAGATGTTCAACGACGATCCGCAGACCGAAGCGGTGGTGATGGTCGGCGAGATCGGCGGCAGCGACGAGGAAGACGCCGCGCGCTGGGTGAAAGCGAACATGAAAAAGCCCGTCGTCGGCTTCATCGCCGGCGTGACGGCGCCGCCCGGAAAGCGCATGGGCCACGCCGGCGCGATCATCTCGGGCGGCAAAGGCACCGCGGACGAAAAGCTCGCGGTGATGGAGGAGTGCGGCATCAAGGTCACGCGCAATCCCGCGGAGATGGGCAAGCTGATGAAGTCGGTGCTGGGCTGAGGAGCGCCTAAAAGAAAACCGGGGTCAGACCCCGATGAAGCCGGGGTCTGACCCCAAGAGGAGAGAGAGTTGGAAGGCGGTACGGTCAAGCGCGGCAAGCGCGCGAACGGTGGTCCCGGCAAGGTCAAGGGCCGGCCGGTCGATCTGAACGCTCAGGAGGAGATACGCGCGCTGCTCGGCAACGCGCCGCGCAGGCGCGATCTCCTGATCGAGCACCTGCACAGGATCCAGGACCGCTACGGCTTCATCTCGGCGGCTCACGTCGTGGCGCTCGCGCGCGAGATGGCGCTCGCGCCGACCGAGGTCTACGAGGTCGCGACGTTCTATCACCATTTCGACGTGGTGAAGGAAGGCACGACCCCGCCGGCTCCGCTCACGGTGCGCGTGTGCGATTCGCTGTCGTGCGAGCTCGCGGGCGGGGGCGAGCTGTTCCAGGCGCTCAAGCAAGGCCTGGGGGACGGCATTCGTGTGATTCCCGCGCCGTGCGTGGGCCGCTGCGAGCAGGCGCCGGTCGCGGTGGTCGGCAAGAACCCGATCGCGAACGCGACGCCGGAAGCGGTGAAGAGCGTCGTCGCCGCCAGGCGCACCGAGTGCCCCGTCGGCGACTACATCGATTACGCGAAGTACAGAGAGTTCGGCGGTTACAAGCTCGCCGCCGAATGCGTCGCGGGCAAGCGCGACGTGGAAGAGATCATCAAGATCATGGAGAGCTCGGGGCTGCGCGGCCTGGGCGGCGCGGGCTTCCCGGCGGGCCGCAAGTGGCGCATCGTGCGCGCCGAGCCGGGGCCGCGGATCATGGCGGTCAACATCGACGAAGGCGAGCCCGGTACTTTCAAGGACCGCCACTACCTCGAGCGCGACCCGCACCGCTTCCTCGAAGGGATGCTGATCGCGGCCTGGGCGGTGCAGATCGCCGAGGTCTACATCTACCTGCGCGACGAGTATGCCGGCTGCCGCGAGATCCTCGAGCGCGAGCTGGCCGCGATCACGCGCGATCCGCCGTGCGAGCTCCCGACGATCTTCCTGCGTCGCGGCGCCGGCGCCTATATCTGCGGCGAAGAGTCGGCGATGATCGAATCGATCGAAGGCAAGCGCGGTATGCCGCGCCTGCGCCCGCCGTACGTCGCCCAGGTCGGCGTGTTCGGCCGTCCGACGCTCGAGCACAACATGGAGACCCTGTACTGGGTGCGCCAGATCGTCGAGCAGGGCGCCGAGTGGTTCGCGGGCCACGGGCGCAACGGGCGTAAAGGACTGCGCTCGTTCTCGGTCTCCGGTCGTGTGAACAAGCCCGGCGTGCATCTCGCGCCCGCGGGCATCACGGTGCAGGAGCTGATCGACGAGTACTGCGGCGGCATGCTGCCCGGCCACACCTTCTACGCGTATCTCCCCGGCGGCGCGTCGGGCGGGATATTGCCTGCCAGCCTCGGCAACGCGCCGCTCGATTTCGACACGCTGCAGGCGTACGGCTGCTTCATCGGCTCGGCGGCGGTGATGATTCTCTCGGACAAGGACAGCGCGACGCTCGCCGCGAGGAACGTCATGAAGTTCTTCGCCGAGGAGTCGTGCGGGCAGTGCACGCCGTGCCGCGTCGGCACGGCGAAAGCGGTGGGCCTGATGGCGCAGCCCAAATGGGACCAGGCGCTGCTCGAAGAGCTGTCCGCCGCGATGGCGGACGCCTCGATCTGCGGTCTCGGCCAGGCCGCGCCCAACCCGATACGCTGCGTGATGAAGTACTTCCCGGACGAAATAAAGTGAAACGTGGAACGTGAAAAGTGAAACGTAACCCTCCCTCTCCCCAGGCTGGGGAGAGGGTCGGGGTGAGGGGATCACGTTTCACTTTTCACCGCGAGAGCGCACATGACTGGAATGACCAAAGAAGAGCTGGCCGCGATGCCGGTCGAGTTCAAGCTGAACGGCAATGACGTCGTCGCTTTCGGCGACGAGACGATACTCCAGGCCGCCGATCGACTCGGCGTCGAGATCCCGCGACTCTGCTACAAGCCGGGCATGCGGCCCGACGGCAACTGCCGCGCGTGCGTCGTCGAAGTGAAGGGCGAGCGCGTGCTCGCGGCATCGTGCTGCCGCCGTCCGACCAAGGGCATGGAAGTCACTTCGGACAACGATCGCGCGCGCCATTCGCAGAAGATGGTGCTCGAGTTGCTGCTCTCCGACGTCGCGGGAGAGCGCCATACGCTGAGCTCCGAGCTCGACCAGTGGGCCGAGAAGCTCGAGGTCAGCGAGCCGCGCTTCGAGCGCCGCCACAACCCGGCGCCGGACCTCTCGCACTACGCGATCGCCGTCAATCTCGACGCCTGCATCCAGTGCACGCGCTGCGTGCGCGCGTGCCGCGAAGTGCAGGTGAACGACGTCATCGGCTACGCCTTCCGCGGCGAGCACTCCAAGATCGTGTTCGACCTCGACGACCCGATGGGCGGCTCGACGTGCGTGGCGTGCGGCGAGTGCGTGCAGGCGTGCCCGACCGGCGCGCTGATGCCCGCGCACGAGGTCGGCATGGTGGTGCCGGACCGACAGGTGAACTCGGTCTGCCCGTACTGCGGCGTCGGCTGCCAGCTCACCTACAACATCAAGGACAACAAGATCCTGTACGTGAACGGCCGCGAAGGTCCCGCCAACCTTTCACGCCTGTGCGTCAAGGGACGCTACGGCTTCGACTACGTCCACCACAAGCAGCGCCTGACCAGGCCGCTGATCCGCAAGGACGGTGTGCCGAAGCACGCGGACTTCACCATGGACCCGTCGAATCCGCTCGAATACTTCCGCGAAGCGAGCTGGGAAGAGGCGCTCGATCTCGCCGCGAGCAAGCTCAAAGCGATCCGCGATTCGGGCCCGCGCACGCTCGCCGGCTTCGGCTCGGCGAAAGGCACCAACGAAGAGGCCTACCTCTTCCAGAAGCTGGTGCGCACCGGTTTCGGCTCGAACAACGTCGACCACTGCACGCGGCTGTGCCACGCTTCCAGCGTCGCGGCGCTGCTCGAAGGCATCGGCTCGGCCGCGGTATCGAACCAGGTCAACGACGTCGCGCGCGCGGACGTCATCTTCCTCATCGGCGCGAACCCGATCTCCAACCACCCGGTCGCGGCGACGTTCATCAAGAACGCCGCGAAGAACGGCACGACGCTCATCTACGCCGACCCGCGCAAGTCGGAGCTGTCGCGCCACGCGCAATACATGCTCCAGTTCAAGCCCGACACCGACGTGGCGATGCTCAACGCGATGATGCACACCATCGTCGAGGAAGGGCTCGTCGACGCGGCGTTCGTCGCCGACCGCACCTCGGGTTATGAGGAGCTCAGGAAGAACCTCGAGGGCTACAGTCCCGAGGCGATGGCGCCGATCTGCGGCATTCCGGCCGAGACGCTGCGCGAGGTCGCGCGGCTCTTCGCCAAATCCAAAGGCTCGATGATCCTGTGGGGCATGGGCGTGTCGCAGCACGTGCACGGCACCGACAACGCGCGCTGCCTGATCGCGCTGTGCCTGATGACCGGCCAGGTCGGCCGCCCCGGCACCGGCCTGCATCCGCTGCGCGGCCAGAACAACGTGCAAGGCGCTTCGGACTCAGGATTGATCCCGATGGTCTTCCCCGATTACCAGCGCGTCGACGACGACCAGGCGCGTGCGCGCTTCGAGAAGCTGTGGGGCACGACGCTCGATCCGAAACCGGGCCTCACCGTCGTCGAGATCATCCACGAGATCCTCGACGGCAAGATCCGCGGCATGTACATCATGGGCGAGAACCCCGCGATGTCCGATCCCGACGCGCATCACGCGCGCGAAGCGCTGGCCAAGCTCGAGTTCCTGGTGACGCAGGAGATCTTCCTCACCGAGACCTGCTACTACGCCGACGTGATCCTGCCGGCGACCGCGTGGCCGGAGAAGGACGGGACGGTCACCAACACCGACCGCATGGTGCAGCTCGGCCGCAAGGCGCTGGCCGCGCCGGGTGAGGCGAAGCCGGATCTCTGGATCATCCAGGCGCTCGCCAACCGCCTCGGCCTCGACTGGAAATATGCGGGGCCGAAGGACGTGTTCAACGAGATGCGCCGCGCGATGGATTCGATCGCCGGCATCACCTGGGAGCGCCTCGAAGCCGAGAGCTCGGTCACCTATCCGTGCGAGAACGAAGGCGATCCCGGAACCCCCGTGGTCTTCACCGAGCGCTTCCCGACCCCGAGCGGCCGCGCCAGGTTCGTCCCGGCGGACATCATCCCGGCCGCCGAGCGTCCCGACGGCGAGTACCCGTTCGTGCTCATCACCGGGCGCCAGCTCGAGCACTGGCACACCGGCGCGATGACGCGCCGCGCGTCGGTGCTCGACGCCA